>NZ_DBBF01000041.1:0-120376 GCF_002292065.1 Acinetobacter sp. UBA991
GTTCGATCAATCCATCAATCAGTTCAGCGGGTTGTCCTGCGGTGCCAAAACCACCAATCATGATGGTTGCGCCATCCTTGATCTGTGACAGTGCCTCAGTCAATGTGAGCGTACTTTTATCAATCATAAGGCCAACCTTTTATTCATGTTTTCAAATTTCTATACATACGAATTGCTGTATAAACGGGTATGCATAGAAATTTAAAAACTGTGAGCTAAGGTCTAGCTCACAGTAAATTTGTGGTGTTAAGCACCGACACGACGACGGTCGACTTCAGTGCTTGGTGCACCTGTTTTTTCTGCAACCAATTCAACATTAAAGGTAATGTATTTGAATGGCTTATTCACCCCACGACGAGCAAGTTCAGCTTCATCCGTCACATCAACAGCAGTAGCGACCAAGCCTTCACGTGTTGCAAATGCAAAGTCATCCCACAGATATTGATCGCCTTCGATATTGAACTGCGTGGTTAATTTGCGATAGCCTGGCGCAGAAACAAAATAATGTACATGAGAAGGGCGGTTACCGTGACGGCCGAGCAAGTTCAGCACTGCTTGAGTAGTCCCTTCAGGTGGGCAGCCATAACCCACAGGCATAGTGGTCTGCGCCACATAGTGACCATCAGCATCCGATAAAATGGTACGGCGTAAGTTAAAGTCAGATTGTGACTTATCAAAGAATGAATAGTTACCGAGGCTGTTGGCATGCCAAACTTCGACTTTAGCACCTTCGATAATATTACCTTCAGGATCAGTGACTGTACCTTCAATGAATAAGGTATCGACTTTGTCTGATTCAGAACCGTCATCCATACGGGCAAAACCAACAGATTCAGGCGCGCCAGCCACATACAATGGACCTTCGATGGTACGTGGAGTTCCACCTGTAATGCCTGCTTTGGCATCTGCTTCATCAGCACGTAAATCTAGATAATGCTCAAGACCTAAACCTGCCGCCAATAAGCCAAGTTCATTGGCTTGGCCTGCATCGGTAAAGTATTCTAGACCTTTCCATAGCTCACTTTGTGAGATGTCCAAATCTTCAATCGCCTGAAAAAGATCACCGAGCAGACGAACCACGATTTGTTGTACACGTGGATTGACTTTACCTGTCGCAGTATCCACATTCATTTTTTTAACCAGTGCATCGATTTCTTGACGGTTCATACATATTCTCCTGAAGTATGATAGTTTTTGGTGGCTCGCGGACTTGCTGTTTTGCTGCTTGCTTGGCTTGCCACATTCCTTGTTCAAATTCTGTTGCGATCCTGATGCCACGATGGGCTTTAGCTATCGTCTTCGCGGATGGCTGATGGGTGACGATTCATCGCCATCACTTCAATATTCATGTAGGGATACAATGGCAGCCCCTGTAAAATATTGTGCAGCTCTTCATTGCTTTCCACATCAAAGATACTGATATTTGAGTATTGTCCGGTAATGCGCCAGATATGACGCCATTTACCTTGACGCTGTAAATCTTGTGAATAGGCCTTTTCAACAGCTTTAATTTGATTGGCTTGTTCAACTGGCATATCGAGCGGGATATTTACATCCATTCGTACATGAAAAAGCATCGCAACTCCTTAAATTATTGACGACGTAAGTTGTCGATTTTGTCTTCGTCCAGTTCAATACCGAGACCAGGGCCAGTTGGAATTTTGAGTTCAAAATTGCCATATTGAAGCGGTGTTTTTAAAATTTCTTCCGTGAGTAACAGTGGACCAAACAGTTCCGTACCAGCGGCTAAATTGCTAAAAGTAGAGAAGGCATGTGCGGAAGCAATGGTGCCAACTGGACCTTCCAACATGGTACCACCGTAAAGATCGATCCCTGCCAGATTGGCAATTTTCCCGACTTCACAGGCTTCAATCAGACCACCTGATTGGGCAATTTTTACTGCAAACACTGAGGCGGCATTGCTTTTTGCCAGTTGATAAGCACTTTGCGGACCGGTTAAAGATTCATCTGCCATAATGGCAATATCGAATTTACGGGTCAAACGTTGCATAGCATCAATATTATGAATCGCACACGGTTGCTCAATCAGATCAACACCGCCATCCTGCAGCATTTGAATCCCTTTAATCGCATTCAACTCAGACCATGCACGGTTGACATCGACACGGATCGAAACTTCTGCACCCAATGCTTGTTTAATTGCCAGTACATGTTCAACATCCTGTTCAACTGGGCGCGAACCGATCTTGAGCTTGAATACATTGTGACGTTTTAACGCAACCATTTTTTCTGCTTCAGCAATGTCCTTTTCAGTATTGCCTGAGGCTAAAACCCAAAGTACAGGAACGCTATCACGTAGGCGCCCACCTAACATTTCACTGAGTGGTAGACCTAAACGTTGTGCCTGAATATCCAGTAGCGCCGTTTGAATAGCACATTTAGCAAAGCGGTTCCCATTGATACTGTGTTGAATGGCCTGTAATGTCTGAGCCACATTAAAACTGTCCAAAGTTTTTAACAATGGCGAAAAGTAATGCTCAATATTGGTTTTGACACTTTCAGGACTTTCATCTCCATAACCCAAGCCACCAATAGTCGTTGCTTCACCCCAACCAATCAAACCATCTGCTGTTGTCACTTTAATGAGGACTAAGGTTTGGGTTTGCATGGTTGCAACCGCCATCTTATGTGGGCGGATGGTTGGAATCTCGACAAGTAGGGTTTCTATGGATTTATACATCTTTGGTATTTCTTTCGTCCTAAGCTATTTACATACCCTAAATTAATGTAATATCTATAACTAGGCTGAATTTGGTATTTTTAGATACTTAAAAGGTATATTAAATGGAATTAAGACATCTTCGTTATTTCGTGACGGTGGTCGAGGAACAGAGCATTACCAAAGCCGCAGAAAAGTTATGCATTGCGCAACCACCATTAAGCCGTCAGATCCAAAAGCTGGAAGAGGAACTCGGTATCCTGTTATTTGAACGTGGTTCTCGACCTGTGAAAACCACAGAAGCGGGACAGTTCTTTTATCAGCATGCGGTGCAGATTTTGACCCATACTGCTCAAGCGGCTTCCATGGCAAAACGTATTAGCACGGTAAATAAGATTGTGCGTATTGGCTATGTCAGCTCATTACTTTATGCGTTATTACCGCAAGTGATTTATTTATTCCGTCAAAATCATCCTGATATTCAGGTGGAGTTGATTGAACATGGTACCAAGGATCAGATTGAAGCATTAAAGCTGGGTAAAATTGACTTAGGTTTTGGACGTTTAAGAATTAGTGATCCTGCAATTAAACGGATTTTATTGCGCAAAGAAAAACTTAAATTAGCCATTCATAAAAACCATCATTTAACCCGCTTTATCGATCAGGGGATTTATCTGTCCCAGATTATTGATGAACCTATTTTTTCTTATCCCGCGACCCAAAAACCGAATTTTTCCACCTTGATTCAATCGATTTTTACCGACTTGGGTTTGGTACCTAAAGATATGGTCGAGGTACGTGAAATTCATATGGCGCTTGGTTTGGTGTCATCAGGTGAGGGGATTTGCCTGATTCCAGAAAGTGCCAGTGACATTGGTATGAAGAATCTGGTGTATATCCCAATCTTAGATTTAGAAGCTTATACACCGATTTCATTGGCAGTGCGCAATATGGATCAGAGTCCGTATCTACCGCAGATTTTAGAATGCATTAAGCAAGTATTTGAAGAAGAAGGCATTCCGATCCAACTAGAGGGTGATTAAGCAGCTCTAGGCACCAAGTTTATTTATCAGCGGTCATCATGATCGCTTTTTTAATTGTGGTGAAAATGATCTAAAACTAGACTTAAAAGGTATAACTATATACTTCATTATCTATGGAAAATTACATTAATAATTCAAATAATAGAGTGTGTCCAATATTTGCTCAAATATATCTTTCTGAATTTATGTCAGTTTTAAAGGTATCGGCAAGTATGGTCTCAGTTGTGAGGACGGTCTTAACTCTCAGCGTGAATGAATAAGAATTTCAAATACTCAGGAAAGGATTTCCCATGTTAAAACCAGATACGCTGTATAAAGCACAGCGCGTAGCACTGTATACACTCTTTGGCTGTCTAAATATCAATGTGGCTTATGCAGATTTTTTTGAAGACAGTGAAAAAAGCATTTACCTGCGTAATTTTTATTTAGAACGGGATTTTGAAAATACCAATAAAGATTTGGGTAGTTGGTCTCAGGCGATGACAGGACGTTTTGAATCTGGTTATACCGATACACCAATCCAAGTCGGTTTGGATTTGGGGTTTCAATATGCATTGCGTTTAACAGATCGCTACGATGAACGTCTGGATACCGTATTTAAATACGATCAGCACGAAGGTCGGCAGGAGCGTGATTATTTAAAATTAGGCGCGACTTTAAAATTTAAATATCTCAATACTGAACTGAAAGTCGGTGAGCTTTTCCCCAAAACACCGGTACTGTTTATTGATGATTCTCGGCAATTGGTCACCACTTATGCGGGTGCAATGCTAGAAAGTAAAGATATCAAAAACTTAAAAGTCTCGGCAGGGCGTTTTACCCATGTGAATGCTCGAGATGATGATGAATATCGAAAATTTACCTTAGGCAACTCGACAGACCCAAACAAAAGAAGTGATGGGCTGAATTTTCTGGGTCTCGATTATAATTTTACCCCTCAGTTGACGGGTTCTTATTGGTTTGGGCAGCTCGAAGATATTTATCAACAACAATATTTGAGTGCGGCTTTTACGGAAACGGTCAACAAGAGCAAGCTTAAAGTGGACGCCCGCTATTTTAACTATAAAGAAGATGGGGATGCCTATTTTGGCGATATTGATGTCCAGTCAATCGGTCTGCAAGCCAGTGTGCAAAATGGACCACATACCATTTTGACAGGTCTGCAAAAGCATATGGGTGAGGACAATATTCCCTTGTTGAATGGTTATGTACCACAAGCTTATTTACAGAGTTGGTCTGCAATTGCTTTCTACAAAGCCAAAGAGTTCACTTGGCATGTTTTATATAGTTATGACTTTAAAGAACAAGGTATCCCTGGGCTAAAACTGACATTACGCTATTTAAATGGTAGTGAAATCTATCGTGAAGGGTTTAAGGATAATAAAGAAACCGAGAAAAATGTGATCGTCAATTACACCGTACCTGAAGGTAAACTAAAAGGCTTGGGCTTTGAATGGCGACATATCCGAGCTGATATTAAATATGGTGCAGGCAATAACCCCGGCACAGATTTTGTCGAAAATCGAATTATGACGACGTATACACATAAGTTTTAATTGTAGATTCAATACAAGAATTGAACAGCCCATCTCATTCAAATTCGTGAATAAGATGGGCTTATTTTTTTAATCATAATCACAAAAACCTGCAAACACTTAGCTCCACATTTTTCTAAAATTGGACGTTCTATTCGTTATTAAGACTGATTGATCACCTTACCTGATCTCATAAGCTTTTGTTGTTATTGATCACTTTAAAATATGGAGGAATATGGGGCGCTAATGTTATTATTGATAATAATTATCATTATTATTGTCATTTTTGTTTGTTTTGTGTATTATTCACGAAATTTTTAATAATGAATTAAGGTTCTTACGTGTTAGAACAAAATAACTCTCTCAAATCATCTCAATTTATTAGAACAACACTCTGCACTTCAGTTTTATTGGTGTTGTCATCTCCACACGTATTTGCACAGGATGGCGCAGATAAAGCCTCGACGCTGCCGACCATTGCGGTAACTGCAAGCAAGACCGATGTTGCCTATAAATCGGGCAATATGGATATTCCGCGAAGCGAAGACGATGTCCAAGCCTATACTATGATCGAGCGGGAAGAGATTGAGCGCTCAGGTACTACCACAGTCACCGAGTTGTTGTCTAAAGTATTGCCAATGGCAACCTCAACCAACAATTCCAGTTATTTCTCAGGCACATCAAGTCAAATTAATTTACGTGGACTTGGTGCCAGTCAAACTCTAGTGTTGATTAATGGCCGCCGTAGCGCAGGAACAGGCAGTCGTGGTACTTCTGAATCCACCGATCAACCCAATTTAAATAATATTCCTTTGGCTGCAATTGAACGGATTGAAGTATTACCGACATCAGCTGCTGCGATTTATGGCAGTGGGGCGATTGGTGGTGTCATCAATGTAATTTTGCGTAAAGACTATGTTGGCACCGAAGTGAATCTGCGCTATAGCGATACCGTGGATAATCAACAACCCGCCAAATCTTTTAATTTGGTTTCAGGTTTTTCTCTGGAAGATGGCCGTACCCATGTGATGTTGACGGCTTCCAAAAAAGATCAAGATAGTTTGTTAGCGAGCGAACGTGACTGGAAAAGTAAATCACGCCAAAATATTTTAAAAAATAATCCAAATAGTCTTATTGGGGACAAGGTCAACCCGCCTGCAGGCAATTTAACTAATATTCGTAGTAAAGATGGTTCTGAATTAGTGCCAGGATGGGGCTCATCTATGGCACATCTTCCAAAAGGTTGGAATGGCGATCTGAGCAAACTGGGTCAAGGCTATGCATTGGGTTTGTCAGATGGGGTGAGTGGCTGGTCAGGTAAAGAGGGATTACTTTACGATACCAAGACCGAAGCCTTTGGTCTTTCTTTAAATCGTGATTTTACTGATCGTCTGAATGTATTTCTTGAGGCGGGCTATGAAAAAGAAGAGGGTTGGTCATTTAATACATCACCGCACGGTTATAACGTGGTAACAGTGAGCAAAGATAGTCCGCATAATCCTTTTGGCAAGGATATTCTGGTGAATTATCCAATGCGTTTGGATAGCCTAGGTGGCTTTGCCAAGGACACCTTTGAAACCACCCAGAAGAAAGTTGCGACGGGCTTTACCTTTGACCTGACACCAGAATGGATACTCTCGGCAGATTATGCATGGAGTAAATCGGATATTCGTCAACGTTATACACGTCAAGGCAGCAAAAATCCGAAAGCCAGTGCATGGAACAAAGATACCACTAATAATGCAATTGATTTTTTGCAAGATTTCACCACTACACCAACCGACCTAATTTCAAAATACTGGAACTATCCAAAAAATAATACACAGCAGACCTTAAATGATTTCTCAATTCGAGCCACAGGTCCAATTGCAAAATGGTATGCAGGCGATATTCGATTGGCAACGGGGATTGAGCATCGCCGTTATGAAAGTGAAGGCTTTGCGGATCATCAACATGTCGACAATCCTTGGGTGAAGCCGACTGAACGTAAGAGCAATGCATCCAGTGTTTACACGGAATTTAACATTCCCCTGATTTCCCCTGAGCTGAATTTGCCTTTCGCCAAATTACTGGATGTGCAATTGGCTGCACGTTATGAGGATTTCAATGTCCAAGCCAAGATACCGCAATATGACAGTAAAATTGATCCTGCTACGGGCTACCGTTCCAAGTTCTTAAATTATAGCGATTCGGGTAAATCAAAATTTGATGCGATCACGCCAACAGTAGGTTTCCGCTTCGCACCGAATGACCAATTGATGTTCCGTGCGTCTTATAGTGAAGGCTTTGTTACACCATCAGTTTCTCAAATTTCTCAAGCGACTTCGACCCAAGTGACGGGTGCGACATTAACTGATCCAGCAACGGGAAAAATTATTAGCACCTATGAAAGCATTTCTGGGGGCAATCCAGATCTGACGCCAGAAAGTTCAAAAAGTATTAATGCTGGGATTGTGTTAACCCCAGAGGCGATTCCTGATTTACGCCTATCGATTGATTATTACAACATCAAAAAAACCAATAATATCAGTTCGATCAGTGCGCAATATATTTTAGACAATCAAAGCAAATATGGTAGCCGCATTCAACGCAATCAAGCTGGCGATGTGGTTTCAATTGATATCACGCCATTCAACGCTTTAAACCTTAAAACCAGTGGGATTGATACCAATTTAAATTATCGCTTCGATAGCGTGATTGGAGAAACCACCTTTAATTTGGGCTATACGCATGTTAATGAATATCGCCAACAACATAATTTGATTGACCCAGAGAAGAATTTTGTCAGTGTGGTGGGTGGTGCGGTATCCGATGCACCGCTAAAACATCGTGCCAATGCCTCTATTTATCTACAAGCCAATGACAATTGGGGCTTTGGTTGGGCAAGCCAATATTATGGTTCTTATGACATGGTTAATGCGACTGCGATTTTGAATCAAACGGGTCGTGCCGATCAAAAATTAAAAATCGAAGATCAAATCTACCATGACATTTTTGCCAAAGTGAAATTGCCGAGCAGTAAGTTGCTAAAACACAGCTCAAGCGAACTGAGTTTCGGTATTCAAAATTTATTTAATGATTACACGGTCGACATGTCTGGAACGCAATCATACCTCAGTAAATACAGTGATGTCCGTGGTCGCCAATATTATCTAAACCTTAAGTTTTCTTTCTAATCTTCCTGAAATGCAGGTGGCGATTATTTTGCATCATCGTCGCCTGACTAGGTGTCTTTTATGAATATTGAAGCGTCTGTGCCCTTGGCCACCGCCAAAAGGGTCACGAAAAAGAAGGTGGAACAATCATCATTGATTAAATATCGATTGATGATTTTTTCACGTTTTGTCTTGGCCATTTTTGGTGGTTATTACTTTGCTGCGATTGCTGCAATGTTAATGGGGGCTCTGTTTACAGCTGAACCTTCCAAAGCCAATGCCGTGTTTGGGGCGACCATGCTGGCATTTGTGATCCATTGTGCCGTGTTCATTTGGGTATTTCTGGTCAACTCGACCTTGAAAGTCTGGTTAGGCATTATTGTTCCCAGTGTATTGATGACGTTGATCTATTGGTTTTTAAAAGGGTAAAGTCATGCGTGTTGATGGTAAAAATGAAGGCCCTCGCCAATCCATGTCATGGTTACATACATGGACAAGCCTGCTCTTGGGATGGCTGCTTTACGCCGTTTTTCTGACGGGCACGCTCAGTTTTTTCCAAAATGAAATTACGGTGTGGATGAAACCTGAATTGCATCAGTCTGTGAATAATACTTCTCAACAGCAACAATTGGGTTATGCATTACAGTATTTGCAGCAAAACGGGCAGCCTGCCGAAAGCTGGAATATTCGTTTTGCCAATAAACGTCAACCTGCCATTATGCTGAATATCCGTAAGCCAGGTGAAGGTCGCCGTCGTGGTGGTGAAATCTATTTAGATGCTCAAACGGGCCAAGAGATTAAAGCGCGTGAAACTCGGGGTGGTGGTTTCTTGTATCGCTTCCATTTTGAACTTTATGGCATGCCACGTATTTGGGGGCGTTGGATTGTTGGTATCGCAACCTTATTCATGTTTGTCGCAATTATCAGCGGTATTATCACTCATAAAAAGATTTTCAAAGATTTCTTTACTTTCCGCCCAGCCAAAGGTCAGCGTTCATGGCTCGATGCTCATAATGCAACGGCTGTGTTTGCCTTACCTTTTCATATCATGATCACCTTTAGTGGTTTGCTGTTGTTAATGTTCATGTTTATGCCTTGGGCGATGAACAGCCATTATGGAAGTGGGCAAAATTTCTATCAAATGCTGAATGAACCTGTTGCCAAAACACCTGAGCAAGCACGTTTATTGGCAGAGCAAAAACAAAAAGAAGCAGCAGAGGAAGGGCATGGCAATCGAGGGGGTGGCCGTCGTAGTGAGGCCGAACAGGCACTGCCTGTACTTGCAGCAGCACCGATGGTGAATTTGCTGACATTGAGTCATTACGTTCAACAAGGTTGGAAAGATAACCCGATTGCTTCAATTCGAGTGAATAAGCCGAATACCGTTGAAGCTGATGTTGAATTTAATGCAACCCGTACTGCCACATTGCTTGATCGAGAAAGCATTCCTTCCATGAAGTTTAATGCGGTGACAGGACAACTGCTTGATGAAGCCAAACCTGTTAACTCGGCATCAAAAGCCATTTATACCTTGGTGACATGGTTGCATATGGCACGTGGTGTGGATTCAGTGTTGCGTTGGTTGTTATTTTTATCGGGCATATTAGGCACCATGATGGTGGCTTCTGGTCTGATCTTATGGGTGGTGAAACGGATTCCAGATGTACAGAAATTGGGTTATAAGCCTTTTGGTCATCGTCTGGTTGAAGTGCTGAATATTACCGCAATCACAGGTCTACCAATTGCCTGTGCAGCCTATTTCATTGCCAATCGGTTTATCCCCGCTCAATTGGCCGAACGTTCTCCACTAGAGATTAATGTGTTCTTTATCGCATGGCTTGTGTGTTTAATTCATGCGGCTATTCGGGCGCATCGTCCCGCATGGTTGGAGCAACTGGCTTTAGCCGCTGTACTGTTCCTGTTTATGCCAATCCTAAACTTCTTAACAGGTGGGCAGGCGCTGTGGATGAGTATCTATCATGGACAATGGATGATCGCCAGTTTTGATCTGGTGTGTATTATTTTAGGTCTGATTTTTATTTATTCTTATTACAAGTTAAAGCGTTACCAAGGCTTAGCTGTGAAGCAGAAAAAACAGCCTAAGGTTCAAGCTGGACAGGAGCAAGTATAATGGCAGCATTGATGTTGTGGTGTGTTGCTGTGGTGGCTTTATCAGCACTTGCCTGTGGGATGAGTAAGCATCAGCGCGATATTTTTAGTGCTCAGATTTCAGCGCAAAATAGTCGACAGTTTGAAATCGCAGGTTGGGTAATGCTACTTATTTCTGCATTGGTCATGATTTATTTTAAAGGTGCTTCAGTTGGTTTGTCTGAATGGTTGGGTTGTATCACCTTTGCTGCTTTGGCAGTGGGATTATTATTAACCTATCAACCTAAAAAACTGTTGCAAGCCAATGTGATTGTGACTGTTGTATTTGGGCTGCTGTTTATTGTGGCCTTGATTTAAGATTTGTTTGTATTGAAGTGACATAAAAAGAGGAAACGAAAGTTTCCTCTTTTTATTGGTGAATGAAACATAAGACTAGCTTAGCTTACCAGTCATATTTTAAACCCACACGGAAATTGGTTGGCGCACCATAATAACTATTGGTGGTCGCCAAATGATATTTCTCATTGAAAAGGTTATTCAAATTGAAATTCACCATAAGTTGATCATTCACTTTATAACGTGCCATCAAATCGATTAAAGCATAGCTGTCTTGCGTAAATCGCCCCGTTTTAGAGACTGAATTATTTTCATAAATTTCACTTTGCCAACGAACACCACCACCTACTGTAATTGCTTCATCCAGATAAGGCAGGGTATAGGTGCTAAACAGTTTGACTGTATTATTTGGAATACTGGTGTCTAGGTTTTTGCCCTTATTGTCTTGAGACAGATTACGCGTAAAACTTGTTGAAATCTGCCAGGCATCGGTGATTTTGCCTGTTGCTTCAAGTTCAAAACCACGGCTTTCAGTTCCCGATTCAGCTCTATAAGCTTGAGAACCATCAGGTGCTTTTGCGCCCGTGATGGCGACAGCTTTATTATCTTCCTTAACCTGATAAATGGCTGCACCAATATTTAATTGATTGTCGAAGAATTCACCTTTAATGCCCAATTCGGTACTGTTACCGATGATGGGTTCGATATAGCTGCCCGTTATGGTTTTCTTATCTTGAGGTGAGAAAATATTGGTATAGCTGGCATAACCTGTCCAATGTTCTGTGAAATCATAGGTTAGACCGATATAAGGAATGACCTTTCCTTTTTCTTCCTGTTTGGTGTGTTCTGTAGAATTATTTTCATTGTTATGTTCACCAGTGACACGTTCCCAGTCTTCAACACGTGTCCCCAAAATAACTGCCAGATCATCACTTGCTTTTAAACGTACTGCACCAAAAATGGATTTGCTACGATCATCACCACTGTACCAACCATCGATTTGAGTGGGTGGACGACTTGGCGTACGACCATCCCATGCAAAGATATTATCGAGCTTACCTTCCCATGACATGCCATTGTTCCATCCAGAGTAGGTTGGGCGTTTGTTTTTACTTTGTGTATAGGTTGTTCCCAAAACAACTTCATGAGTTTGACTAAATAAATCAAATGAACCATTCAAGGTTAAATTAAATAGATCTTGGGTTGGGCGATAATCCCAGCGAGTGGCGTACAGCATGGCACCACTACCTGTAGCTCTATCAATTCCTGTATTTGAAAAAGTGTAGCCAACAATTTCATCTGAATCAGTAATGGTACGTGACACCACGCCTTTTAACTTCCAACGGTCATTCAATTGATGTTCAATATCTGCAAAGAAAGCAGTTGTGGCACGGTCAGAACCTGTCCAGCTTGCTGCCGCTGAATCCGAGCGTGACCAATCAATTAGAGAACCATCGGTATAAAAACTTGGTAAACCACCACGTGCCACACCAGAAAGATTCATTTGTTGGTAGCTCACACCGAGACTACCTTTGGTTTTTGCACTGAGATCTGTTTCAACTACAGCATAGGCAACTTTGCGTTCTTCATTATAACGGTCAATATAAGAGTCTGAATTTTGGTAGGCAAATAGGGTACGACCACGAACACTGCCTGAAGCATTTAAAGGGCTGGATACATCAATATCGGTACGGTAATAATCCCAAGAACCTAAATCTGCACTGATAGAAGCTTTAAAATCTTGTAAAGGCTTTTTACGAACCATGTTAATACTGGCACTGGCTGTACCTGAGCCGGTCATCAAGCCATTGGCACCACGAACCACTTCAACACGATCAAAGAGCGCCATATCTTGACTCTGGAAAATAGCCTGATAGGAACTCATGAGTTTGACGCCATCTAGAAGATAGTTATCTACTTGTTGACCGCGCGCATAAATTGGCGAGTTATCACTACCGATGTTACCACCTTGTTTAATCGAAAGACCTGCTGCCTGACTAACTACATCGGTCAGTTGGGTCAGGTTTTGATCTTTCATTTGCTGATTGGTAATTACACTGACCAGTTGCGGTGTCTCTTTGAGGGTCAGAGCCAAACCCGTTGAGGCTGTTGTTGCCTTAGCTGTATATGACCCAGAGCCTTCTGTGGTGAGGTTTTGACCTTTATCCGCACTCAAGTGAATCGTCGCTAATTGAGCTAGGCCAGTTTCGCTACTTTGATTTATATTCGCCGCATTTGCCTTAGTATGAATCGCTTCTAATTTAACGACTTTAGGTTCAACCGCTGCTACAGTTGCTTTGGCTTGAATACTGTATCCCGCATTGGCAACTTTGATGGCTTCAAATGCATGCGGTTTAAGCAAAGTCTCTAAAGCAGTTTCTACTGAATAATTTCCTTTTAGTGAAGCACTTTTTATTTTAGAGAGTGTGGTCGAGTCATAGCTGATGGTGGTGCCTGTTTGAATCGCGAGCTGTTTAAGTGCTTGATCGAGTGTGGTTGAGCTAATCGAAATCTGATAAACAGTGGCAGCATAAGCAGAGGTTGTTGCAATGCTGGCAATACTGAGTGGTATGCCCCATAAGATTGCGCGTACAGCCAACGCCAAGGTAGTTTTCGCCTGATAATCCTTCATGTGGTCTTCTCGATTGGGAGTGTATTTCTCTATAAGTCGGACAAGATCAAAAAAAGGATCATCTTTTTATCTTTTTTTTATTTTTAATAAATAAGGACTGTAATAACTCAACTCAAGTTGATGGGTATAGGCCAGTGTTTCTAGGCTTTGTTGAGGATTCTTTAATGAAAAAACGCCTGAAATACGAAGGTCTTTTAACGCTGGCTCGATGAAATAAGTGCCTTTTTTATAACGATACAGTTCACTAATGACTTTTTCGAGTGGCCATTGTTCTACCACCAGTAATTGCTGAGTCCAGTAGGGTTGCTCATTATTCAATGGTAAAGGTTTAGAGACCTGTTGACTGTTGAAATACGCACGTTGACCTTGCTGTAAAATTTGCCGTTGTCCAGAATCCTGCGGCTGTAAAGCGACCGCATGTTGATACACTTTGACCCGAGTTTGATCATGATGCTCTTGTCGTACCGTAAACTGAGTACCCAAGGCCTCAATTGCACCATCTTTGGTCTTCACCATAAAGGGGCGATGTTGCGGATCTTTGGCGGTTTGGATATAAATTTCACCTTCGATCAGTTGAATCTGTCGAGTCTGTTCGGAGAAATTCACGTTAATATAACTGTCACTGGCCAAGATCAAGATTGAACCATCTTGCAGTGCAACAGTTTTAATTTCACCAACCTCAGTATGGTCATCAGACTGCCATTTAGCCCAAGGTAACAAATACATTCCGCAGCCGATAACCAACAATCCTGAAAGGTTCAACAGCATATTTCGTTTTGCAGTCAGATTAAATTTTTGCTTGGACTGGACTAAAGAATCTGAGGGAAAGTGGTTGGATAAACCTGTTAAGCCATGGGTAAATTTATTGATTTGCTGAATGGCTAGGGCATGTTCTTGCTTTTCTGCTTGCCAATGTTCAAATTGTTGTTGCTGTAACGCAGTCATTTCACCTGAATGTAATAGCACTAGCCAGTCTGCGGCTTGGTCCAAAACATGATCAGGGATTTTAGGAGCTTGAGACATAGCAGCAAAGCAAATTCAGCAATTAATCGGTCTGATTATAAAGACTTATGCAGGCCAAGAAAGCCTGTTTCATATCTCTTTTGACCGTTGCCTCTGAAATATCCAGTTTTTCACTAATTGCACGATAGGTCAGTCCATCCAATTGCGATAATAAAAACACCTGTGCGGTACGTTGAGGTAGCTTTTCCAGCATCAAATGCACTTGATAAAGCGTTTCACAAATACAGACTTCGTATTCAGCTGAGGGATAGTATTCTTCTGGTAGCTGTGCAAGGGCATCTAAATACAGGTGTTCTACATGCTGATGCCGCCAATAATCAATAATCACATGCTTGGCGATGCCCATTAACCATGCCTGAGGTTCTTTAATCTTTTCAAAGCAATAGTCACTTTTTAAGGCACGATAGAACACTTCCTGACTCAAGTCTTCCGATTGATGGTGATGCTGTAGTTTGTGCTTAAACCAGGACAACAGTGTGCTTTGTTGCGATTGATAAACGTGGCTAAACCATAACTGTTTTTCTACATTCAGGTTCATAGCAAGGAGTCCACAAATGGGCAGGGAGATGCACAATTAAAGGCGGATGGAAAAAATATTTTCAAATAGTAATGATAATTGTTATTAATATCAATAAAATTGTATACATACTTTTACAGAAAAAATTGAGCTGATTTTGATTTTCGTTCGACTAAACCAATGTAGGGGAACATTTTTTGTTTTCTTCGTCTCCCATATTTTTAATGAATTTTGTTTGATTAAGTAGAGCATGCCATGAGTGAACAACAGATTGATTTAAAACTACAACAGCATTCTCGATCAAATAAAATCAAATGGTTGATTGCATTGACGGTGCTTTTATTGCTCGTGGCATGGAGTTGGAATTATTGGAAAAAATCCCAAGCCAATAAACAGGAATCGTTTAGCCAATGGAGTAAACCTGTGCCTGTGCGTGTGGTCGGGGTACAACGTGGCGATTTGCAATTACAAATTAAGGCCATTGGTACAGTGGTTCCAGCCAATACCGTGAATGTTCAAAGTCAGGTGTCAGGTGTATTGCAAAAATTATATTTCCAAGAAGGGCAATACATCAAGAAAGGGCAATTGTTAGCACAAATTGACCCGACCCCATTTCAGGTAGCATTGGCACAAGCACAGGGGACACAGCAACAAAATTTAGCGCAGTTGCAAAATGCACAAACTGAATTGAATCGTTATCAGCTGTTGTATAAGCAAGATTCGATTGCCAAGCAACAGGTTGATCAACAACAGGCCTTGGTCAATCAGCTCAAGGGACAGATGCAAGCCAATCAAGCACTGGTCGAAGCGGCAAAGTTACAATTGTCTTATACCAAGATATATGCGCCGATTGAGGGGCGTGTTGGTTTTCGCTTAAAAGATGCAGGTAATTTAATCCAAGCCAATGAAGCAACAGGTTTATTGAGTATTACCCAAATCCATCCTGTGTATATTCAGTTTGCGATTGCGGAAAATTATTTAGATACGGTTCGCCAAGCCACAAAAAATAAGCAAAGCATTCAAGTCAGTGCATGGGATCGTGCAGAACAGAAACAGCTGGCCACAGGTTCAGTTCAAGCACTAGATAACCAAATTGATTTGAATACTGGCACACTCAAAGTAAAAGCCGTTTTTGCCAATAATGATGATGCTTTATTTCCCAATCAATTTGTCAATGTTCGTTTAAATGCTAAGACCTTGCAAAATGCAGTGCATCTGCCAAGTGATGCCATCCAACATGGGGCAAAAGGCACTTATGTTTATATTGTGAATAAAGAAGATAAAGCCGAAGTGCGTATGTTAAAGCTAGGTGCGGTTTCACAAGGACAAACTGAGATCATTGAAGGCTTACAAGGCAATGAACGTGTTGTGTTAGAGGGCATTGATCGACTTTCCGAAGGGCAAGAAGTACAAATCGTTCAAGATGATGTTTCTAAGCCACTACCAGCAAAAACTGTCGCTGGATAAGTGTATGAATATTTCCAGATTCTTCATTTTACGACCTGTCGCCACCACATTATTAATGTTGGCACTATTTTTTAGCGGCTTGTTGGTGTGGCGTTTATTACCCGTGTCGGCATTGCCACAAGTCGATTATCCGATTATTCAGATTTACACCTTTCAGCCGGGTGCAAATCCTGACACGGTGCAACGAACCATCAGTTCACCGTTGGAAAGGGAGATGGGCAAGATTGCGGGTTTGAAGCAAATGTCTTCAAATAGCTCGGTGGGCGCATCGGTGATTACCCTGCAATTTGAGTTATCTGCCGAACTGGGCATTGTCGAGCAAGAAGTACAGTCGGCATTGAGCACAGCAAGCAGTAAATTGCCTAGTGATTTACCCACTCCACCGATCTATCGCAAAGTGAATCCTGCCGATGTGCCCGTGATTACCCTTGCAATTAGTTCTGACAGTTTGCCACTGACCACGGTCTATGACATGGTCGATACCCGAGTGGCGCAAAAACTGTCTCAGCTTTCTGGGGTGGGGATGGTTAGTCTTGCTGGCGGGCAACGTCCAGCGATTCGGGTGCAGATGAATCCAACTGCTTTGGCAGCGTTTAAGCTCAGTGCTGAAGATGTGCGTGCGGCTATTGCTGCCGCCAATGCCAATCAACCGAAAGGGAGTTTTGATGGGCCTTTTCGATCGACTATGCTGGATGCCAATGATCAGATGCGTTCGATAGCCGATTATGAAAGCCTGATTTTACGTTGGAACAATGGCGCACCGATTCGCTTAAAAGATGTCGCGCAGGTGTTCGAGGGCAGTGAAGATCGCTATATGGCAGCATGGGCAGACAGTCAATCGGCCATTTTGGTGAATATCCAGCGTCAGCCCAATGCCAATGTGATTGAGGTAGCAGATCAAATCAAAAAAATACTGCCTGAATTACAACAAAACCTACCCGACAATGTTCGTATTCGCGTCCTGACCGACCGAACGGAAAGTATTCGTAGCTCGATTAAAGATGTGCAAAAAGAACTGGTCTTCGCTGTGTGTTTGGTGGTGTTGGTCACCTTCTTATTTTTACGTAATTTTGCTGCGACCCTGATTCCGAGTATCGCCGTACCGCTGTCGATTATTGGTACGTTTGTATTGATGTATTTCCTTGGCTTCTCGGTCAATAACCTGACTTTAATGGCATTAACTATTGCCACTGGATTTGTGGTGGATGATGCGATTGTCATGCTCGAAAATATTGCGCGACACCGCGAGTCAGGTGAAAGCATGTTGCAAGCAGCACTAAAAGGATCAAAAGAAATTGGCTTTACCCTGATTTCTTTGACGATTTCTTTGATTGCTGTTTTGATTCCCTTGCTCTTTATGGGCGATGTGGTCGGACGCTTATTCCATGAGTTTGCGGTGACACTGGCAGCTGCAATTGCACTTTCATTGCTCGTTTCACTAACTTTAACTCCGATGATGTGTGCCTATTTGCTCAAAGATGCACCCAAGCATGCAGAGCAGCCGAGTCGATGGAGTCTGGATCGAGTGATTCAGCACTATGCGAAGTTGTTGCAATGGGTACTTCGACATCAACTGCTGACCTTGATGGTGATGTTGGCAACAGTGCTACTGGCAGGGCTGTTGTATTGGTCGATTCCAAAGAGTTTCTTTCCAGTACAGGATAATGGTGTGATTCAGGTGGTGACGGAAGCACCTGACCAGATTTCATTTCAAGCCATGAGTGAACGCCAACAGGCTTTGGCAGAAGTGATTTTAAAAGATCCTGCGGTTGCCAGCTTATCATCCTTTATTGGTGTCGATGCCAATAATCCGAAGTTAAGCAATGGGCGTATTTTGGTGAATTTAAAAGCACATGCCGAACGTGCACCTGCTGCGGAAGTGATGGCACGACTGAATGAAAATTTTGCACAAGTACATGGCATTAAAGGTTGGATGCAACCCGTACAAGAACTCAGTATAGAAGACAAAATTAGCCGCACCCAATATCAACTCAGCGTGACTGCACCCAAAAATCAATTGGTTGAGGAGTGGACGCCTAAATTGGTTCAGGCCTTGCGTCAGCAGGCTGCCTTTGCAGAAGTGACCAGTGAAGATGCAGGGCAGGGTTTACAAGCCTATATTGAGGTTAACCGTGATGCGGCAGCACGGTTGGGTCTAAGTGTTGAAGACATTAGTTTGGCTTTGCAAAATCTATTTGCGCAGCGCCAAATTGCAACTTTATATACGCAGTCCAATCAGTACCGCATTGTTTTAGAATTAGACCCAAAACTCACCCAAGGTATTGAGGCTTTAAACCAGACCTATATTCACAACAACCAAGGACAGCCGATTTTATTGAGCTCTGTTGCTACGATTGTCGAAAAACATGCGCCTATTCTTTTACAGCAACAGTCGCAATTTCCTGCCGTTGGGATTTCTTTTAATTTAGCCAAGGGGGTGTCTTTAGGAGAAGCGATTAAGGTGATTGAGCAGGTTAAACAAAGTCTTGAGCTACCGCCAGAGCTACAGGTTCAACTGCAAGGCGCAGCAGCAGCCTTTGAAAACTCACAGCAACATACCTTCTGGTTGGTGATTGCAGCGATTGTGACTATGTATATTGTGCTCGGCATGTTGTATGAGAGTTTTATTCATCCCGTGACTATTCTTTCAACCTTACCTTCTGCCGCGATAGGGGCATTACTGGCTTTGTTCATAGTGGGCCAGCCGTTGGACATGATTGCACTGATCGGGATTATTTTATTGATCGGTTTGGTCAAGAAAAACGGCATCATGATGGTGGATTTTGCACTTGTGGCGCAACGGAATCAGGGGTTGTCGGCTGAGCAAGCCATTTATCAGGCTGCTTTATTACGTTTCCGTCCAATTCTGATGACCACATTGGCCGCAGTAGTGGGTGCAATCCCGCTGATGCTGGCTTCGGGTTCTGGGGCTGAACTTCGTCAGCCACTTGGGTTGGTGATGGTAGGTGGCCTATTGGTCAGTCAGGTGCTCACCTTATTTACCACACCCGTGGTGTATCTGTTTTTTGATCGCCTGCAAGCCAAGCAACCCGATGCAAACCTGCTTTCAGATCAGACAGGAGCATCGCAATGACGTTGCTGTCTGTGTTTGTACAACGTCCAGTGGCCAGTGTACTGCTGGGGATTGCGATTGTTTTACTCGGTATATTGGCCTATTTGCGTTTGCCTGTTGCGGCATTACCACAAGCGGATATCCCGACCATTGTGGTGCGTGCCAATCTGCCTGGTGCCAGTCCAGAAAGTATGTCTGCAACAGTAGCAACCCCCTTAGAGCGTGCCATGATGGGGGTATCCGGGGTTAAGGCGATTAATTCATCCAGTAATCAAAGTTCGACACAGGTGGTTTTACACTTTGATTTGAATACCGATATTAATGAGGCCGCGCGTGAAGTTCAGGCTGCGATCAATGCGGCAATGTCACAGCTACCTGCAGGCATGCCGAGTCCGCCTGAATATTTCAAAATCAACCCGAGTCAAAGTCCGATTTTTTATTTGGCACTCAGCTCAAAACAACTTTCAGCGGCAAAGCTATACGAAATTGCATCCAATCAATTGCAACCGAATTTGGCGCAGATCAGTGGTGTCGGTGAAGTGTCGATTGACGGGGCTTCCATGCCTGCCGTGCGTATCACCATCAATCCAACGGCTTTAGTTTCAATGGGCATATCTCTTGAACAGGTACGACAGGCTGTTGCGAAAAGTAATGTGGTGCAGGCATTGGGCGTGGTGGAGCAACAGCAATTACGTTGGCAAGTGGCACTTTCTACAGAATTAAAGACCGCCCAAGATTTTGCCGATCTGATCATCCGACACACCGATCAAGGGGCTGTTCGCTTAAAAGATGTTGCAGAAGTGCGTGATTCGGTTGAAAACCGCTATGTCAGTGGTTTTCACAATGGGCAGCCTGCGGTGATTTTAAAAATTAGCCGACAGCCCAATGCCAATACTGTGGCGACCATTGACCTGATTAAAGCCAAATTGCCCGTTCTAAGAGAATTGATGCCACGTGATGCGCAATTGACTGTGGTGATGGATGGCTCGACTATTGTCCGTAACAGTTTAGAGGAAGCAAGGGATACCTTGTTTTTATCCATGTTGCTGGTGGTCATCGTTGTGGTGCTGATGTTGGGGCGGCTGCAAAGTGCGGTGATTCCCGCAATGGCACTACTGGTCACTTTAATTGGCGTATGCAGTCTGATTTATTTGGCTGGCTTTTCACTGAATAACCTGTCAATTATGGCGATCATCGTGGCGATTGGGTTGGTGGTGGATGATGCCATTGTGGTACTCGAAAATATTGAACGCTATATTGAACAAGGTGATTCTCCCGCACAAGCGGCGGTAAAAGGCATCCAAGAGGTTGGCTTTACCTTGATTGCCATGAATCTGGCATTGATGGTGATTTTCCTCTCGGTCTTGTTTATGGGCGGTGTGATAGAACGTTTATTCAGGGAGTTTTCGCTAACACTGGTGTTTGTGGTGGTTTTATCGGTCCTTGTTTCCTTGATCTTTACCCCAAGCTTATCAGCACGCTGTTTAAAACCTCTATCTCTTAATCACCCTCCACGACTGTATCGTTATAGCCATGATCTGATTCAGGGCTTGACTCAATCTTATATTCGCTCTCTTCATTGGGTACTCAAACATGCTTATCTGATTGTAGTGCTGTGGCTGGCAGCAATCATTGCTTCAGTTTATCTCTACAATTTATTGCCTAAACGCGTTTTGCCTGAACAAGACGCGGGGCGAGTTGGTGCTTTTATTCGTGGCGATGATGGCTTTTCTTTTCAGATTATGCAGCCGAAGATTGCCGCATTTAACCAAGCCTTACTCAAAGATCCTGCAGTACAGGATGTAGTGGGTACTTCCGGTGGCGGTGGTGGTATGACCAACTCATTTTTAATGGTCAGTCTCAAACCAAAAGCTGAACGCGATGGTTTAAGCTCCAAACAAGTGGTTGAGCGTTTAAAGAAAAATGCACCTTGGCAGGCGGGGGCAGTATTCTCCGCAGATGTCGAACAAGATTTGGAATTGGATGATCCTTTTTCCAGTGGCAATGCACAAGAATATTTGCTGTTACTGCAATCTGACAATGTGAGCTTACTGCGTGAATGGGCACCCAAAGTTGCAGAGGCCATGCGTAAACTGCCTGAGTTTGAAGAGGTGGAAACACAGGGTGATGAAGGCGCGCAGCATGTCACTTTAGACATCGACCGTGAAGCCGCAAAACGGTTGGGCATTGATATTGAAAATATTTCCAGTGTTTTAAATAACTCCTTTTCGCAACGGCAGATTTCCACAATTTATGATCGCAATGATCAGTTCTATGTGGTGATGGAAGTCGACCAACGTTTTACCGAACATCCAGAAGCCTTGGCGGATGTGAAAGTTCCGAATCAACAAGGGGCATATGTGCCTTTAAGCAATTTTGCCACGTGGAGTTACGGCATTAGCAATGATCGGGTTTATCGCCGTAATCAATTCGCTGCCATGGGTGTTGGCTACGTGGTGAAAAAAGGCTATAGCTATGAACAGGCAGATGCTGCGATCCGTCAGGTTTTGCCAAAGATCATGCTGCCAAAAGAAATCTTTGTGATGACAGATCGCGATGTCGAAACTGAAAGTCTACAGGCAGGTTTGAGTACGCCTGCTTTGATTGCGGCTGTGATCGTGCTGATTTTTATTGTCTTAGGGATTACTTATGAAAGTATTGTGCATCCTTTTACTATTTTATCCACCATTCCGACAGCAGCTCTGGGCGCTTTACTCAGCTTATGGTTGTTTCAGATTCCGTTTAGCCTGATTGCCTTGTTAGGTATCTTTTTGCTAATCGGGATTGTGGTGAAAAATGCGATCTTGCTGATTGATTTTACTTTGCAGCAACGACGTCAAGGTCACACCGATTTAGACAGCATTATCGCTGCGGCAACATTGCGTTTCAGACCGATTTTAATGACCAATACCGCAGCTTTATTGGGTGCGATTCCTTTGGCACTCGGTTGGGGCGAAGGCTCTGAAATGCGGCAACCACTGGGGATTGCCATTGTTGGTGGATTGGCGCTGGGTCAATTATTAACCTTATATACCACCCCTGTGATGTATCTCATATTTGAAAAATTCGCTCAATTACTGAATCGCTTCAAACTGCGATTGAATATCTTGCGTTGGAGTAAATAGGAAGTCGCTATGAAAAAAACAGTTTTTACACTTTCTATGGGTATCGCAGTGACGATGCTGCTCA
The DNA here is from genome assembly GCF_002292065.1 of Acinetobacter sp. UBA991. NCBI lineage: Bacteria > Pseudomonadati > Pseudomonadota > Gammaproteobacteria > Moraxellales > Moraxellaceae > Acinetobacter > Acinetobacter sp. UBA991. Next base: position 22,760 of record NZ_DBBF01000041.1, read on the forward strand.
CAGCATGTCAGTCGTCCAGTACCCTTAAGCCTGCAGCCTATCAGCAGCCTGTGATTCAGAGTGCTGCACAATATAAATATGCAGATTTGCAGTGGATTGAAGCTTCCAAGATAGCAGCGACACCGCAGCAATGGTGGGAGATGTATCAGGATCCGATCTTATCCAAGCTGATACAGCAATTGGATCAGGACAACTTGAGCATCCAACAGGCCCAAGCTAAGTATCGCCATGCTATGGCATTGTTGGATGGACAACGTGCCAATGCACTTCCGAACATCACTATGGGCGGCAATGCCAATCAAACCGAAACTAAAAACGCTGGCAAGAGTCGTCAATTCGGTGCGAATGTCGCAGTGAGTTGGATTCCTGATCTTTGGGGGAGAGTTGCAAAAGCGGTGGAAGGGCAACAGGCCAACTTGCAAGCATCTGCTGCAGATTTGGCTGCCATTCAGCTGAGTCAGCAACTGCTCGCAGCAGAGGCCTATTGGAGCATACGTTTGTTCGATGCCAAGCTGGATGTGTTAAATCAGACCCAGCAAAGTGATCAACGATCTGTGCGTATTTTACAGCAGCAATACCAAGCAGGCATGATTGCACGGGCTGATGTGATTCAGGCTGAGACCCAACTTAAACAAGTCGGTCTGCAATTGTTAGAGCTACAACGTAGTCGTGATTTGCAAGAAAATGTGTTGGCGGTCTTGGTTGGACGCAATGTGGCGGACTTTAATTTAAATAAAAATCGCTATCAATTTAGCACCCCTCAAATCCCGACCCAAATTCCAAGTCGTCTTCTGGCACAACGTCCCGATGTGATTCGTAGCGAACGTGAATTGGCAATGACACATGCGCAATTAGGCCTAGCGCAAACTGCTTGGTTACCTGATTTGACCATCAGCTTGGATAGTACTGCCAATAGTCAGGTCTTTCATAGTCTATTGCAGTCACCCAATACCGCATGGTCAATGGGGGCAAAAGTCTTAGGCACATTGTTTGATGGGGGGAAACGACAGGCTGATATTCAACAGGCTCAAGCAAATTATGATGAAAAGCTTGCTGCTTATAAGCATTCAGTTTTAACAGGTTGGAAAGAAGTGGAGGATGGTTTGCTGCAAACAGGTCATTTCCAGCAGCAGATCGTAGCGCAACAGCAACTGCTTAAGCTGTCGATTGAAAATGAACGAGTTGCCAAGCAGCGTTATCAAGCAGGTTTGGTCAGTTATCTAGAAATCGCGACAGCACAGAATCTGCGTTTAAGTGCGGAAGAACGTTTATTGGAATTACAGCAATCGCATCTCAAAAATTCAGCGCAATTGGTGGCTGCATTGGGTGGTGGGATGAATTCTTCATCTTAAATTGAGTGGCATTATCAATCATTGCAGCTATTCATATTCAGTTTGAATGGCGTTTGGATCGCTGCAATTTATTTATTAAATTCGAAAGATACTGCTTGGATTATTATTTTTTTTGCTTTGTAACATTAAAAAGAATCATGATTGATGATTTTATTTTTGGATTTTTGAGGGGAAGGATTCCAATTTTTAGAGCGGTATTCTATTCAGCTCATGATTTTTATTTTTCAGTATCATCTGAATGCCTTTGTGTAAATTTTAGTAGTTAATCAAGCAAATAGCGCTTCGATATGTAGAATAAAAAATAGCCATTTTTATTAGAGAAAGACGTTCATCATAAATTAATTTAGATCTTTCTTATTTCATCTTCATCCCAATCTGAGATAACGGAGCAAATATGATTGTATTATTGATATTGCTTGGCCTATTGATTCAGTTAGTTGTGGTATGGGCTGTTTTTTATTTTGAAGCCAATCGAACTGTTGGCTGTCTTGTTTCCATTGTCGCCGCCATTCTGTGCAGTGTGTTGATCACACCGTGGAGTCTGTTACTGGGCATCCCGATTATTCTCGCGAGTGTGATTGTTTTGATTGCACCTTTACGTGATGCTTTGGTGAGTCGACCTGCGTTTAATATTCTCTCAAAAGCAATGCCGAGTATGAGTATCACCGAAAGAGAAGCCTTGGAAGCAGGGACCAGCTGGTGGGAAAAAGAACTATTTATGGGGGCGCCTGATTGGGAAAAGTTTGATCAATATCCTTATCCAACTTTATCCGCAGAAGAACAGGCATTTTTAGATCATGAAGTACAACAGCTCTGTTCCATGTTAGATGAATGGCAGATTCATCATCAAGAAAAAGACCTACCGCCAGAGGTTTGGCAATTTATTAAAGACAACGGCTTTTTAGGTTTGATTATTCCGAAATCATTTGGCGGTAAGCAATTTACACCGTTTGCACAAAGTCGAATTATGAGCAAAATTGCGTCTCGTTCCTTAACTGCTGCCGTCAGTTGTATGGTGCCGAATTCGCTTGGGCCAGGTGAGTTACTGCTGCACTATGGGACCGAAGAGCAAAAACAACGCTATTTACCCGGATTGGCAAAAGGGATAGAAGTGCCTTGTTTTGGTTTGACCAGCCCTGAAGCAGGGTCAGATGCAGGGGCGATTCCTGATACGGGTGTAGTTTGTTATGGGCAATACCAAGGTCAGGACGTTCTAGGCTTAAAAATGAACTTCTCTAAGCGCTGGATTACCCTTGCACCGATTGCGACCGTGATTGGTTTGGCGTTTAAGCTCTATGATCCAGAAGGTTTGCTTGGTGATAAAAGCAAAGTGGAATATGGCATTACCTGTGCCTTGATTCCTGCTGACCATGAAGGTATTCAGATCGGCCCTCGACATAATCCAGGCGCACCGTTTATGAATGGTACGGTTGAGGGCAGTGATGTCTTTATTCCATTGGACTGGATTATTGGTGGGCAGCAAAATGCAGGTAAAGGTTGGCGTATGCTGATGGAGTGCCTAGGCGTGGGGCGCGGTATTTCACTGCCTGCTTTGGCAACTGCCGGAGGAGAAATGAGCTATCTGTTGGTCGGTGCATTTGCCAGTGTTCGCCAACAATTCAAAATCTCGGTTGGGCATTTTGAAGGCGTACAAGAGGCGACCAGTGATATCGCCAGCGATGCCTATATGTTGGAATCATTTCGTTATCTCGTGACTTGTGGTTTAAACCAAGGTGGAACGCCTGCGGTGATGACTGCAATGGCCAAATACTATGCTACTGAAACCATGCGTAAAGTGGTCAATCACGGTATGGACGTGGTCGGTGGGCGAGCGATTCAATTAGGGCCACGTAACTTTCTTGCGCTGACTTATCAATCCATTCCTGTCGCGATTACCGTAGAAGGAGCCAATATTCTGACGCGTTCCTTGATGATTTTTGGTCAAGGTTCAATGCGTTGTCATCCTTATTTATTCGAAGAACTACAGTTATTGCAATCGGAAGATAAGGCATCTGCTTTCAAGGCATTCTCTCCTTTACTGTTTAAGCATCTGGCTTATACCTTTAATCGCGCTGCCAAGGCAGCAGCCTATTCGATTACGGGTGGTTCAAATCAAGGCTCTCAACAAGCAGACGATTTTTCCAAAGCATATTACAGTAAGATCAACCGTTTCAGCGCCGATTTTGCATTAACGGCGGATATGGCACTTGGAATTTTAGCAGGTGATTTAAAACGTAAAGAAATGCTGTCTGGTCGATTGGCCGATATCCATTCCAACTTATTTATTGCTACGGCAATTTTGAAATACTACGAGCATGGTCAAAGAACTGAAGCTGAACAAAAACATGCAGAATTGGCCCTCAATAAAGCTTTATATCAAGTGCAAGAAGCGTTCTTTGGCTTCTATGACAATTTCCCAATGAAGCTTGCTGCGTATATGGTCAAATTGCTGTGCTTCCCATTTGGTCGTCCAATTGCAGCTCCATCAGATCAGTTGAAGCAAGAGGTGGCTCAACTAATCATGCAAGAACATGCGTTCCGAGATCAGTTAAAGCAACATGTTTATTACAACACCGATGCTAACGATGTGATGGGGCGTATGGAATCAACTTTTCAGGCATTATTACCACTACAACCGTTGTGGAATAAGTTTAAAAAGGCAGAATCGAAAGATCAGTTTAGTGGTTTGACCTTTGAGGAACATATTGCTGATGCGATTGAGACAGGTTTCATTACAACAGCTGAAGCAGAGTCACTTGTACAATATAACGCTAAACGTTATGACAGTATGTTGACGGATATTTTTGATGCACATTTAGACAAGGAACTGCCACTGGATAATCCGCATCTTAAAACCTGATCGTTTTTAGCATATTGGCATTAAGATCGAACAGTTCTGAATATATTGATGATGGTATTGTCCATGTTTTAATAATATTTGGGACTGTTTTCATAACAGTTCTAATTTTTCCATGCTTATCTGTTATATTTTTTTTAGAAAATTCTGTGTCTTTTTTTTGTCTGTATCTTATTGCACTATAACAACATGAGTTGAGCAAAGCCAAAGGTGCCGATATGAGTTTTTTGAAAAAAAAGAATAATGCCAGTTTTGTATTCTTCATCATTACACTGTATGCATTCCTCGGATTTGGTCTAGGCTACATTATCTGGGAATATGTTTTATAAGCAGCAATTTCTGTGTGTTGTTGAAGCTGGGTTAAGACAGGCAAATAGGGAATAATATTATTCCCTATTTGCTAGAGCATTATATTTATTTTGCCAAAAATGTAGCAGCTTCAGTAATTAAGGCAGTCACTTCTTTCGGTTGTGAAGCCAATGAAGCATGACTTGCGTTTAAAGAAATGACTTTTTTGGCATTTAAACGATCAGACATCACGGCTTGGTTTTCTGGGCTGATCATGCGGTCTTGGGTCGAGATTTGATACCAAGAAGGTTTGGTTTTCCAAGCAGGGTTGCTAATGTTATCGCCAAAGGTACTGGCTAAAGGCGCCTTTTGAGTGACACCCATGGCAAAGCCTTCATCTTGGGTGAGATCCTGACAGAAACTTTCGTGAAATTTATCGACTTTAAGCCAAAGATAACCATCACTATCTGGTTCTAGATTCGGCGCTGCAACAGGTAAATGTTGTTGGGTAATTGCCCCTGGGCTTTCATTGCTATCTGGTGCAAAGGCGGCAATATAAACCAAACCTACGACATTTGGATGATTACCTGCTTCGGTAATGACTGCTCCGCCGTAAGAATGACCCACCAAAAGCACATCACCATCAACTTGGGCAATCATTTTTTGAGTTCGTTCAACGTCATCTGCGAGAGAGGTTAATGGAAGTTCCACGGCACGTAAGGCCTTATAACCTTGATGGGACAATTCAGTAATCACTTTGGTCCAATGGGCTGCACCGCCCCAAAAACCGTGTACGAGAATAATGGTCGGTTGAGTACTCATATTTATCTCCTAGATAAATGCTATTGTATTGAATTTTCAGTATTTAATAGTGGAAGCTTTACGGTATAAAGAGATATGAAGTGGTGGGTGTTTTTTATACTAACGAAATCTTCTCAAAAGATTATTGGTGTTTTGTTATGCTTTCACAATAACTGAAACGCCAATGTTTTTGCAGAAACACTTTTAAGGACAAAAGCATAAAATGAGTGATGAGTATGATCCGCAGGTGTTAACCGATATCTTCTTTGATATTTATCGCTTCGCCGATATCTCGGGTGAAATCTATGGCGTAGAAAATCTCTTAGCAGACAACAAACTGTGCTTTCCTGCCCGATATGCTTATATCCATATTATTCAAAATGCGAGTTGCAGAATTAAAATTAAGCGACTTAATCTTGAGCTGATCTTAAAAGCTGGAGACATTGTTGTCTTGCCAACGAAGCTTGAGCATTCGATTGAAATCGTAAGTGGACAAACAACGGAAGCATCTGTGATTAGCTGCACTTTTGAATTGAACGGTATTTATGGCGAGGCGATTGCAGAAGGATTGCCGAGTTACATTCATGTACCGTCACATCATAATGCTGAAAAAGTCGCGGAATGGGTACCCATGACCGTTGCTGCAATCAAGCTTGAGCTTGAACACCCAGCACTTGGCAGTCGAGTCATGCTGTCTCGAATCATTGATTTATTGTTGGTCTGGTCGATACGTTTTTGGTTGGCTAAAGAGCAGATTGAGCATAAAGGCTGGATTTCTGCATTACGTGATCCGATGATGAGTAAGGTATTGTCGTTGATGCATGCACAACCAGCATATGAATGGGATGTTGCGTCGCTTGCCCAACTGACCAAACAATCTCGCTCCAGTTTTTCCAAAAAATTTGTTGAGTTGGTTGGCGTACCCCCGATGCTGTATTTAAAAAATTGGCGGATGAAATTAGCCAGCCAATTGCTTAAAGAAACCGATAAAAATATTGCACAAGTTGCTGAATGCATCGGCTATTCTTCTCAAGCCGCCTTTAGCCGTGCTTTTGCACAGCGCTTTGGTTACGCACCTAAAAACTTTAGGGCTGCGATAAGTCAGGAAGTATTTTAAAGTATTCGAGCAAATGCAAAAATGGGAATTTGCACTGATGCAGACCGAACTGCATCAGTGCATTGAAATCCAAGCTTGGATTTTATTTGTTCAATGACCACTGAATTGCAGCATCAAACAGTTTCAAGCCGTCCTCAGACAGATTCGTAAAGGTCTCATTATTGAGAAAAAACATCAGTCGTTTTGCCGGTGCTAGCGACTCATAATCCATGGTCGCACCTTTTTCATAGCCCCAGATTGCGACTTTTTCAGGTTGCCCATAGATAGTCGCAATGATGGTGGCACCGAGTCCTGGTTTACCCCAACTCATTGGTGCTTGTGATTTATAGACGTTACGTGTTCCCGCGGAAAGATGCGCAGATAGGGGATGTGGTGCATTGACCAGCCACAAATAACGTTCTTTCTCGACTTCACCAAAATCTGTATTGATGCGTTTACCTGTCATGGCTAAATCATCCAGATAATCATTTTCCCATGTCATCAGTGGAATCGGCAGCTGTCGCCAACCCGATTGAAGATTTTTGGATGCCACCGTTGAAGAGATAATCACTAGATCGGTGTTTGTTAAACTGTTGGGGGAAACAGATTGATCAATGACTTCAACTTGATAGCCCTTGCGTTGCAAGTAATTTTGAATCGCAACATCGGTGGCAAAGGAAGAACCTTTGAGCTGTGAAATCAGGGCAATCCGTGTTTGGGCGTAAACAGAGGATGTCCATGTACTAAAGGCAAGGATCATCATCATGATCGTAAGAATTTTTTTCATAATGAACTTACTGCGCTGATCCTCTATTAGAATTTAAAAGTGGCACGTAATACCGCTTGACGAGAATCCCCTTGAGACACCGCCAGATTATTAACGCTGGCCGTATAGTAGGTTTTATCAAAGATATTATTTAAATTAAATTGAAAATTAACCGCTTGTTTGGCAATGGTGGTGTCATAACTGACAAAGGCATTGGCCAGTGCATACTCAGGCAGGTCAAAGCTATTTTCCGAGTCTCCGGCACGTTTACCGACATAATTGCCACTGAGACCTAAACGTAATTTGCCATTATAAAGTTCACCATAATTATAGGCTAAGGCCAGAGATGCTGTATCTCGTGCGACATTACTCAAGCGATTGCCTTGCAGACCAAGCTCATCTTCAGTGACTTTGGCATCGGTATAGGCGTAGGTCAGGGTTGCATCAAGTTGATCAGTCAGACGGCCTGTCAGGTCGAGTTCAGCGCCTTTGGAACGGACGGCACCTGTGGTATGTAGTTCAATTTCATTGCTCGATGGGTTGGTGACTTTGGCTAAAACATTACGTTTTTTAATATCATAGACAGCAAAGTTGGCTTTAATACGCTCATTGAACTCGTATTTTGCACCGACTTCATAAGATTTGGCTTGCTCAGGTTTGACATCAGCATCAATGACTGCATTGCCGCCTAAAGGTGCAATTGAAGACGAGGGTTTGAGGGATTCGGTATAGCTGCCATAGAAAGACAGCTGATCATTCCATTGATAGACTAAGCCCGCATGCGGGAGCCAAGCATCGTCTTTGGTATTGGTATTTTCCTTAAATGGTCGTCCACGTCCAGCGGTCTGTTGATAATTCAGATAACGGCCACCGAGTACGGCAATCCAGTTTTCATTTAAGTGAATCGCATCTTGCAGATAAAAACCATAGGTATGCAATTTATCGGTTTGGTCGCTATCGGATGCAACGATATTTTTAGATGCTTCAACAGTTCCAAACTTGGGATTTAAATAATCTAAGGTTGAGCTATCACCACGAACCATATCTGGACGGAAATATTTACGGTATTCGATATCTGAACCAATTTGAATATCATGCTTTAACCCCAGTAAATTGACCGAACCATTGAGATAGGCTTGAGCATTACTGTCTATACTTTCTGCGTTTAAGGTGGCATCGGTACGGCGTGTCACCGTATGGTTGGCCGTATTTAGCTTGGTCACACGGAGTTGATTGGCATCATAGGTTTCATAGTTATAGCTATAACCTAAGTGAGCTGACCAGTTATCATTAAGCTGATGATCAACCAATAATTGTGCCAAATGAGCTTCACCTTTCATTTGGTTAAAGGCTTCATCTAGGCGTTGATATTTTGAGATCGGTAAGGCTTGTTTCGTTTTAGGATCAAAAATAGTGGAACGATCAAAAGGGACGTCAAAGTCACGATATTGATAACTTAAATTGACTTTGGTGTGACCATTATCCCAACCCAATGATGGTGCAATTAAAGTCTGTTTAAGATTCCCGAAATTACGCCAGTAGTCTGTATCGGAATGATCGGCAATAAAACGATAGGCAAAGTTACTGTCACTGATTGCACCCGTAGTATCCAGACTTGCACCTAAACCATTTTTACCTGCGGCGAAGCTTGAACCATACACTGAAAATTCAGTTTTTTGCGTCGTTTCAGGTTTTTTTGTAATGACATTGACCACACCACCTGGGTCCATAATGCCGTAAAGTAAAGATGCAGGACCTTTTAATACTTCAACCTGCTCAACTGCAGCATTCATGGTGCGACCTTGCACAATTGGCATGCCATTCACGGTAATCGAGCCATCACGATTATCCCCAAAACCCCGTTTCATGACGGTATCTTGAGTACCCCCCAAAGTATTGCCTTGCGTAATGCCGCTGACTTGGGTCAGTGCATTGTCCAAATTTGCTGGCAAATAATCTTTCATATATTGTTTAGACACCACATTTACGGTTTGTGGGCTTTCTAGATTGTTTTGATTGCCGCGTAATGTTGATGCTGTTTGTTCAGCAATATAACTGGAGGATTGCTCAGCTTGCACATTAATGGTTGCGAGTTGTGTGGGGTGTTCTGAGGTCGTTTCTGCCCACGACAGCACAGGTATTAAAGATAAGAGGAATGGGCTGCTTTGTTTTAAAATTTCAACAGTAATAAGATTTTTGCGTGGGGAGAAAGCAGACATATAGATACCTGATGAGTGCTGTTGGAGCATGAGAGAGGTAGTTTTAACTAACCTGAAGGGAGGCTAGGACGGCAATAAGGGTGTAAAGTATATTTAAATGAGAATTATTTACAAGAAGTTGGTCGATGAGAAAAGATCAATAAAAATTAAGCAGTTGATAATGCATTTATTATTTTTTAAAAAATGCACATTATTTTTATAAGTTGAGAACGATAGTTTCTTGTAAGTTTTTAATAAAGCTATGAAATTAATAGTTATTGTACGAATATGGGTCAGCCATTTCTGACATGGAATGAATCATATTCATATCTGAATATTTAAATAAATCATTTTATTCATAATGATTTGTTCAGTAGGCTAAAACAACAAAGCTATTTAGAACAATTAGAGATCGCTATGGATGAGCAGTATTTAACACTTTATGTCTTTGAGTATAACAATGACAAGATTAGATTTTTCAATTATTGATCCGCATATCCATCAATGGGATCCTTATCACACACCGCATTCAGCAGCCTTATTGGTCAAAGCTTTGGGGAAATATCCGAGGGTGATGGATCGAGTGGTCAGGTTGGTCAAGCCTAAGCCGTTATTGGATAGTTTAGGCTTAACAGAATACGCATTGCGTCCTTATTTACCTGAGCATTATCAGGCAGACATTTCGCCATTCTCAGTCGAGAGTGTGGTTCATGTCGAAGCCAACTGGCATCACCACAAAGGCTTTGGTGTGGTTGAAGAAACGGATTGGCTTCAGCAATTAGATTTTAATGCACAGGGTCTAAAACTAGGTGCAATTGTCGCAACAGCTGATCCAAGAGATCGAAAGTTCAAAGATATTCTTCAAGCCCATCAGCAGGCCAGTCCACGCTTTCGCGGTATCCGTAAAATGGCGGCTTGGCATCAAGACAAGGGGATTTATCGCTGGTGTGACCAAGCTCACTTATATCAGGACAAGAAGTTTTTAAAAGGTTTTGAGCAGCTGGCAAAATTGAATTTATCTTTTGATGCTTGGGGCTATTCTACTCAATTAAATGAAATTACAACTCTCGCTCAGCATTTTCCTGAAACACCTATTGTGATTGATCATCTGGCGACACCTGTCGGTTTATTTGGAGCCGTGGGCAAGAAAACGGGAATGACACAATCGCAGCGTGATGCCATTTTTAAACAATGGCAGCAAGATATTGCGGTTTTGGCTGAACAGAAAAATGTCCATGCCAAAATCTCGGGCTTGATGATGCCAGTACTTGGACACACATTCTATAAACTGGGTCGAACAGCAAGTATTGTTGAGATGGTGAGTTTATTGACACCTATGATTCAGCACGCAATCTCAGTATTTGGTACAGAGCGGATCATGTTTGCATCCAATTTTCCGATGGACAAGCCGAACACCCGTTTAAATGACCTAATCCATGCCTATATTCAAATGTTGAGTCCTTATGGTGATCAGGCTTTGCATGCCATGTTTAGACAAAACGCTGCCAATTTTTATCAACTTCAAATAGAGTCATGATATGAAAAATTTTAATCAAAAAGTCGCTGCAATTACGGGCGCGGGATCTGGTATCGGGCAACAACTGGCGGTTTTATTGGCACAGCAAGGCGCACATTTAGCGCTGAGTGATGTCAATGAAAAAGGCTTGGCTGAAACACAGACATTGTTACAACGGTATCCAGTTAAAGTCACTTTGACGAAACTGGATGTCTCTGATCAACAAGCCGTTCGTGACTGGGCTGAAGACAGTTTTAAGGCACATGGCAAGATCAACCTGATTTTTAATAATGCTGGTGTTGCGCTCGCCAGCACAGTTGAAGGTATGAGCTATGAAGAATTGGAATGGATTTTCAAAATCAACTTCTGGGGTGTGGTCTATGGCTGCAAAGAGTTCTTGCCTTATCTTAAGCAAAGTGGCGAAGGGCATGTTATTAATATTTCCAGTCTGTTTGGCTTAACCGCACAACCGACGCAAAGTGCCTACAACGCGACTAAATTTGCAGTTCGTGGTTTTACCGAAGCCTTAAGACAAGAATTAAAACTTCAAAATGATGGCGTGAGTGCAACCTGTGTACATCCGGGAGGAATCCGTACCAATATCGCCAATAGCGCACGGATGAGTGACAGTATTCGGAGCCTAGGTATGAATCCAGCCAAAGCCAGTCAGGCATTTAATAAGGTTTTAAAAACACCACCAGAGCAGGCGGCCAAAGTCATTCTAGATGCGGTGAAAGCGGATAAAGCGCGGATCTTGATTGGCAATGATGCCAAAGTCCTGGATCTGATTCAGCGCATTACACCGACGCATTATTCACATGCCTTAAGTTTTTTTAGCAAGAAATCCAAGAAAAATAAGGCTTAAAGTATTCGGGCGGGTATTGAAATCATTGAGATTAGATTCAGTTTTAATAAGACAACTGAATGATTTAAACGGGCATAAAAGAAGGTTTAACTGAACTTTCTTTTATGCATATTGCGTTTAATCCAGACTTTCTACAATACGAATCATTACATCAGCATCATATTAAATTTTTGATTTTAGAAAGTTCTTATATGGACTTATAAAACCCAATTAATATTCTTTATTAGAGCCAGTATCTTGCACTGTACCGCGACTAAAACACTTATCGCTGAAATTTGCTCGGGCGAAATCATCCTTGATCTTTGCAATGTTTTCACGTTTACAGTTTTCATCATTAACCTCAGGCATCTTTTCTGAACAAGCTGACACAAAGAACGTAAAAAGAAGAATAAGGCCTAATTTTTTCATATAAACAACCTTTATATTTTAACTGTCTATTCGTTTCCGGGGTGGGTGAAATTGATTTTGGGGGTATCACCATCTTGGTTTAATTTTTATGGATGAAGGCATTGCTCATGATCAAACAAGGAGCGTTATAGGGTGAGCAATGCTTTCACTTAGATCTTATAAAACTGACGATCATTTGCAAGAGATAGGGCAAAATTGTCCCATCTTGTCGGTTTTAAAGGGTTTAGTCGTAGTGTGGTGAACGATAAGAAGAAAAAAGATTTGAAAACTAAACTCAGATGATCGGGCGTCATGCGATTTTAAAAAAGTAAATCTTCACTGCTTAAGATAGATTGTTATAACTTGCAGTAGCCGCTCCTTATTTGAGATAGATGTCTATTGCAAAGCTTGTAAAACGATATCACTACAATTCTAAAGCGATGTTGGTGCAAAAATAATTCAAAATGTTGCAAGAAGATTAAAAAGTGATCCAAAATAGGGTTTACTATTTATTTACTAAATGTTGAATTGGTTTACATACCGCCAGTTTATTCGGTTTTGTGCTCTGATTGGTGTAAATTATTGCCCATGCCAAAGTACTTTTTTAAAGTACGTCAGCAAATCCATTTTTTGTACATTCGAGAGAGAGTCTAAAGAGTAAAGTATGTCTGTGAACCTTAGTAAAATCAAAAAACCTTTATATATTCACTATGCTGGAAACGCTCTTTTAGAACTCCCTTTGTTAAATAAAGGCTCTGCTTTTTCGGAAGAAGAACGAGAGAATTTTAACTTGCATGGTCTAGTTCCGTACAATATTGAGAATATTGAAGAGCAGACTCAGCGTTCGTATCAGCAGTACCTTTCCTTCGATAGTGACTTGAATAAGCATATTTATTTGCGAAATATTCAAGACACCAATGAAACCCTGTTCTATAACCTATTGAGTCAGCATTTAGATGAAATGCTGCCGATCATTTATACCCCAACAGTTGGTGAAGCCTGTCAGCGCTTTTCGGATATCTACCGCCGTCACCGTGGTATTTTTATCTCTTATCCAGAGCGCCAATACATCGATCAAATTATCCATAACGTCAACAAGAAAAACGTGAAAGTGATTGTGATTACTGACGGTGAACGTATCTTAGGTCTTGGCGATCAGGGTATTGGTGGCATGGGGATTCCAATTGGCAAATTGTCACTCTATACCGCATGTGGTGGGATTAGTCCTGCTTATACTTTGCCGATCACCATTGATGTCGGTACCAATAACCAAGAATTGCTTGATGATCCAATTTATATGGGTTGGAAACAGCCGCGTATCCGTGGTGAGCAATATTATGAATTTGTTGAGCAGATTATTAAGGCAGTGCGTCAGCGTTGGCCAGATGTGCTGATTCAATTTGAAGATTTTGCGCAAACCAATGCCATGCCTTTATTGACTCAGTATCGCGATAAAATTTGCTGTTTCAATGATGATATTCAAGGCACAGCAGCAGTCACTGTTGCGACCCTCATTGCTGCCTCAAGAGCACAAGGTAAACAGCTAAAAGATCAAACGGTTACTTTTGTTGGTGCGGGTTCTGCGGGTTGTGGTATTGCTGAACAGATCGTTAGACAGATGATGGACGAAGGTCTGAGTGACCATGAAGCGCGTTCACGCATCTTTATGGTGGATCGTTTCGGCTTGATGACCGATCAACAACCGAACTTACTCGATTTTCAGCAAAAACTTGCCACACCCGTCAATGCAATTAGCACTTGGGAATATACAGGTGACAACGTTGCTTTGTTGGATGTAGTCAAGAATGCCAAACCAAGTATCTTGATTGGGGTTTCTGGGCAGGCAGGTTTGTTTAGTGAAGAAGTCATCAAAACCTTAGCTAAATATTATAAGCATCCGATTGTATTGCCGTTGTCGAACCCAACTTCACAAGTTGAAGCACAACCAAAAGATATTATTGAGTGGACGCAGGGTGCTGCAATTGTGGCAACAGGTAGTCCTTTTGCACCGATTTATTATCAAGGCAAGGTCTACGCCATTGCTCAGTGCAATAATTCCTATATTTTCCCTGGGATTGGTTTAGGTGTGATCGCATGTGGCGCAACCCATATTAGTGACTCGATGTTAATGGCTGCAAGTACTGCTTTGGCAGACTGTTCACCACGTTTGAAAAATGCCGCAGCGGATTTATTGCCAAATATCAATGATATTCAACAGGTGTCTAAGTTTATTGCCTTTAAAGTAGCAAAAGCTGCTATGGCGGATGGCTTGGCCGTACCGTTGAGTAATGATGTGTTGAAACAAGCGATTGAAGATAATTTCTGGACGCCAGAATATCGTAACTATCGCCGTGTTAGTTATTAAGCCATTTCATTTAAAAAGGGACTCTAGCTAGAGTCCCTTTTTTTAGGTCTTATAGGTGGAGAGCAAAATACTGGTTTCACTATTGTAAATCCCTGAAATATTTCGGATTCGCTCTAGCGCTTTATCAAAGTTTTCCAAACTATCAGATTGCAACTCAACCAGAATATCCCATTTACCATTGGTGGTATGCAGTCGCTCAACGGCTGATTCTAAGCGCAATTCTCGAATTACCGCCTGTGCTCGCGTACCTTCTACCATGATATTCATCCATGCCCGAATGATATTTTTTTCTGCATTGGGACGGAAACGCACGGTATAGCCTGTGATGATCCCCGTTGATTCCATATATTCAATTCGTTTCTGCACGGTGGCACGTGACACCCGTGTTTTTGCTGCCAAGTCGGTAATCGACATCCGGGCATTGTCTTTGAGTAAGCCTAATATAATATGATCGATATTGTTCATTTTGATTCTTTCTATTAGCAAATTGATAAAAAATAATTCATTTTAATCATTATAACGAATTTTGTGAATCAATTTGATTCTTAATAATAATAACTATACAACACCCCAAGCATTTTCACTTCGGCACGAAAGAAGCTGAATGCGCATCAGGGAGGATGGGGGTAGGACGCCCTTAAACAAAGGGAATCTGTGAATAACAGGGACAATTGATTAATTAAGGAATAGATGATGTCTTTATCATATGCGGCTCAAAATGGCAGTGCTTGGCAAACTTTTCTCACTCAAGTAGATCGAGTGGCACCTTATTTGGATGCGGACCTCAGTAACTTTGTCAACACACTAAAAACCCCAAAGCGTACGCTTATCGTTGATGTTCCAATCGTGATGGACGATGGTTCAATTCGCCATTTTGAAGGTTACCGTGTACAGCACAATTTATCACGTGGTCCAGGTAAAGGCGGTATCCGCTATCACCAAGATGTTGAACTTAATGAAGTCATGGCCTTATCTGCATGGATGACCATTAAAACTGCAGTACTGAACCTGCCATTTGGTGGTGCCAAAGGCGGTATTCGCGTGAATCCAAAAGAACTTTCAGCGCGTGAATTAGAACGTTTAACCCGTCGTTTCACCAGTGAAATCAGTCCAATCATTGGCCCTCAAATTGATATTCCTGCACCAGATGTCGGTACCAACGCCAATATTATGGGCTGGATGATGGATACCTATTCAAGTATCAAAGGTCATACCGTAACAGGTGTGGTCACAGGCAAACCTGTACATCTAGGCGGTTCATTGGGTCGTGTTCGTGCAACAGGCCGCGGTGTATTCGTAACGGGTATGCAGGTTGCTGAGCGCATTAAATTACCGATTGAGGGCAGCAAAGTTGCTGTGCAAGGCTTTGGTAATGTTGGTAATGAAGCGGCTTATTTGTTTAGTCATGCAGGCGCAAAAATCGTTGCTGTACAAGACCATACCGGTACCATTTTCAATGCAGAAGGCTTAGATGTTAAAGCATTGCAAAAGCATGTGGTTGAAACTGGTGGCGTGATGGGCTTTGTTGATTCAACTGTGATCTCAGACGAAGAATTCTGGACGGTTGATATGGACATTCTGATTCCAGCAGCATTGGAAGGTCAGATTACGGTTGAACGTGCACAAAAGCTGAAAGCGAAAATCGTACTTGAAGGTGCGAATGGTCCAACCTATCCAGAAGCAGATGATGTATTTGTCAGTCGCGACATTACTGTTGTGCCTGACGTGATTTGTAACGCGGGTGGTGTAACTGTCAGTTATTTTGAATGGGTTCAAGATATGGCGAGTTACTTCTGGACCGAGGATGAAATCAATGAACGTCTTGATAAGTTGATGATCCAAGCCATTGCAGATGTTTGGAACACGGCAGCACAGAAGGAATGTAGCTTACGCACCGCAGCTTATATTTTGGCATGTGAACGTATTCTGAAAGCGCGTAAAGAACGCGGTATTTTCCCAGGTTAAGTCATTTATAAAATTAAAGTGAAGGGCTTGTTGAGCATTTAACAAGCCTGAAGATTAAACAGGAAGTGAGTAAATAAAATGAGCGAAGTCGCAATTACACGTAGCAATTTTAATGATTGGATGGTTCCCGTTTTTGCCCCAGCAAATTTCATTTTAGTGCGCGGCGAAGGGTCACGTCTTTGGGATCAAAACGATAAAGAATATATTGATTTTGCAGGTGGGATCGCGGTAAATGCCTTGGGTCATGCACATCCTGTTGCAGTAAAAGCCTTAACTGAACAAGCACAAAAGCTATGGCACATTGGGAATGGTTATACCAACGAGCCTGTATTACGCCTTGCGAAACAATTGGTGGATAGCACCTTTGCAGACAAAGTATTTTTCTGTAACTCGGGTGCAGAAGCCAACGAAGCAGCATTAAAACTGGCGCGTAAAGTCGGTTTGCTGAGTGGTAATGCAAATAAGAACCAGATTGTTGCTTTTAAAAATGCTTTCCACGGTCGTACTTTGTTTACCGTAACAGCAGGTGGTCAGCCAAAGTATTCTCAAGACTTTGCACCATTACCAGGCGGTATTGAACACACTGCATTTAATGACCTTGAAGCAGCAAAAGCAGCGATCACTGAAAATACTTGTGCAGTCATTGTCGAACCGATTCAAGGCGAAGGTGGCGTTCTGCCAGCAGATATCGAATTCTTAAAAGGCTTGCGTGCACTGTGTGATGAAAAAGGTGCGGTGCTGATTTTTGATGAAGTACAAACGGGTGTGGGTCGTACAGGTTCATTGTATGCCTATATGAATACAGGGGTAACACCTGACATTTTGACCACAGCAAAAGCATTGGGTGGTGGTTTCCCGATTGGTGCAATGATCACTACAGATCATTATGCCAACATGTATGCAGTTGGCGATCACGGTACCACTTATGGCGGGAACCCATTGGCTTGTGCAGTTGCTGGCGCAGTGTTTGAATTTATCAATACACCAGAAGTGTTAGACGGCGTTAAACAACGTCACCAATATTTCATTGATGCCTTAAACAAAATCAATGCTGAGTATGGATTGTTCAAAGAAATCCGTGGTCAAGGTTTGTTAATCGGTTGTGTATTGAAAGATGAACATGCTGGCAAAGCGAAGAATATCGTGACCTTAGCGGGTGAAGAAGGGCTATTGGCCTTAGTAGCGGGTGCAGATGTGGTGCGCTTTACCCCTTCATTGATCATTCCTCAACACGATATTGATGAAGGTCTAAGCCGTTTTGTTCGTGCATTAGCACGCCTCTAAGTCTGCTGTGAGCATCTACCCATGATGATTGTTCGACATGCAGCGCATCGGGACTTAGATGATATTTATCGTTTAGCGCAACGAGCGGGGGAGTCTGGCATTGGCCTGACTTCCTTACCACAAAATAAAGAAATCTTGGCTGAACGTATTACACGTACCACTCGCACTTTAGACGGCTTATCCGAAAAGTGCGAGGCAAGTTATCTATTTGTATTGGAAGACACCAGCATTCACAAAATTGTGGGTGTGAGTGCAATTGAAGTTGCGGTCGGGTTGAATGAACCGTTCTACAACTTTCGTGTGGCAAAACAGGTGCACGCCTCTAAAGCCTTAAATGTGTATAAGACATTAGACACCCTGTTTTTAAGTAATGACCATACTGGGTGTAGTGAACTCTGTACCTTGTTCCTTGATCCTGAATATCGCAAAAACCAAAACGGTAAATTTTTATCCAAAGTTCGTTTTCTGTTTATTGCTGCATTCCGCTCGTTTTTCGAAGAAAGATTGATTGCTGAAATGCGTGGTTTCTCGGATCAAAACGGACAGTCACCTTTTTGGGATTCCTTGGGCTATTTATTCTTCAATATGGATTTTGCTGCCGCAGATTATCTCAGTGGTGTGGGGCAAAAAGCCTTTATTGCAGAGCTAATGCCGAGATTTCCAGTCTACGTTGACTTACTGAGTTCAGAGGCACGTGAGGTGATTGCAGAAGTACACCCACATACGCTGCCTGCGGCAAAAGTGTTGATGTCAGAAGGTCTTAAATATCAAGGTTATGTTGATATTTTCGATGCTGGGCCAACACTTGAAGCCAATACTGCTGAGTTACGGGCGGTGAAAGAGAGCCGCTTGCTCAAAGTTAAACTTACTGAGCAAGTCGAAAGTACTGAGACACATTTTTTGGTTGCCAATGACCAATACCAAGATTACGCCGTGTTGCTGGTCAATAACAAAGTTGATGAAAGTGAGACTTTGTATATGACGGCAACACAAGCACAGGCACTGAATATTGCTGAACACGATCAAGTCCGTGTCTTAGCATTAGAAAAAATGGAGAATAACTAATGTCACAAGGTGCATTATTAATTGATGGTGCTTGGGTCCAGGGACAAGGAAGCGCATTCGAAAAAACCAATCCGGTGAGCAATCAGCAAATTTGGGCGGGGCATGAAGCAAGCCCAGCCGATGTTGCACTGGCTTGCGATGCAGCGCGTCAGGCATTTCCTGCATGGGCACGTTTGCCACTAGAACAGCGTATCGCGACAATTGAACGTTTTGCTGGATTATTAGAACAGCATAAAACCCAATTGGCCGAAGTGATTAGCCAAGAAACCAGTAAACCACTTTGGGAAACTTTGACCGAAGTGCAATCGATGATTGGCAAAGTGGCGATTTCGATTCGTGCTTATCATCAACGGACAGGTTTTAGCGAAACTGAAATGCCAGATGGCGTGGCTTCACTACGTCATCGTCCACATGGTGTTCTCGCCGTATTTGGCCCGTATAACTTCCCGGGTCATTTGCCAAATGGTCATATTGTGCCTGCATTGATTGCGGGTAATACCGTGGTGTTTAAACCAAGTGAACTCACGCCTTGGACGGCTGAAGAAACTGCAAAATTATGGCAGCAAGCAGGTCTACCAAAGGGGGTGCTGAATATCGTACAAGGTGGACGCAGCACGGGTGAAGCACTTGCAGCAGCAGAACAAATTGACGGTTTACTGTTTACGGGCAGTGCCAATACAGGCTATCACTTGCATAAACAAATGGCAGGTGCACCTGAAAAAATTCTTGCTTTGGAAATGGGCGGCAATAATGCCCTGATCATTGATGAAGCCAGCGATGTTGATGCGGTGGTGAATTTAGCGATTCAATCCGCTTTCGTTTCTGCGGGGCAACGTTGTACTTGTGCACGTCGTATTATTGTTAAACATGGTGCCAATGGTGATGCTTTCATTCAACGTTTTGTTGAAGTAGCGAAGAACTTAGTCGTAGGAAGCTGGAATGCTGAACCGCAACCCTTTATGGGCGGGGTGATTTCTGCACATGCAGCAGAACAAATGTTAGCGGCGCAAAGCAAACTGATTGCTTTGGGTGCAAAACCTCTTTTAGAAATGACTCGTCCACAAGCCGATAGTTCATTGCTGACCGCAGGTATTTTAGATGTTACTCAGGTGACCGATATCCCTGATGATGAATACTTTGGTCCACTCACCACGATTTATCGCTATAACAGTTTCGATGAGGCCTTAAACATTGCCAATAACACTCGTTTTGGTTTGGCGGTGGGTTTGGTTTCACCTGAGCGTGATTTATTTGATCGTGTACTGATTGAAGCGCGTGCAGGCATTGTGAACTGGAATAAACCATTAACAGGTGCTTCAAGTGCCGCACCATTTGGTGGTGTTGGGGCGTCTGGGAACCATCGTGCCAGTGCCTTCTATGCAGCAGACTATAGTGCATGGCCTATGGCTTCACTGGAAAGTGACAGCGTTACTTTACCTTCAAAATTATCACCGGGCATTGTGCTGTAATTCGGCTCGTATCGGGACACAGGGAGAATAAAATGTCAGGTTATGAAATTAATTTTGATGGTTTAGTGGGGCCGACCCATCATTATGCGGGTTTGTCGTTTGGGAATGTCGCATCAACCAAGAACCGTAATAACGCGTCAAATCCTAAGCTGGCTGCAAAACAAGGCTTGAAGAAAATGAAAGCCCTTGCGGATTTAGGACTCAAGCAGGGTGTGTTTGCCCCACAAGAGCGTCCGCATGTACCAACGTTACGCCGTTTGGGTTTTACTGGCAGTGATATTGATGTCATTACCCAAGCGATGCGTACTGCACCGGCCTTGTTATCGTCATTGAGTTCAGCCTCATCGATGTGGACGGCCAACTCGTGTACGGTGTCACCATCGGCAGATAGTGCTGACAAACGCATGCATTTTACCGCTGCAAACTTAAATAATAAGTTCCATCGATCAATTGAGCACCATACGACCACGCGTATTCTTCAAGCGATGTTCAATAATGATATATATTTCGCGCATCATGAAGCACTGCCTGAAGCCGCCTTATTTGGTGATGAAGGGGCAGCCAATCATAACCGCCTTGGTGGTGGATATGATCAGGCGGGTGTACAGGTTTTTGTTTATGGACAGCAACAACTGGGTGGAACGGTTGCACCGCAGAAATTCCCTGCGCGTCAAACCCGTGAAGCAAGTGAGGCAATTGCTCGTTTACATCGTTTAGATGCGAAACGAACCGTGTTCATTCAGCAAAATCCAGATGTGATTGATCAAGGTGTATTTCATAACGATGTGATTGCGGTGAGTAATCAACAGGTCTTGTTCCATCATCAGCAAGCCTTTTTAAATCAAGCTGGTGCATTGAATGAAATTCGTCACAAGATGGCGGGGATCGAACAAGATTTTATCTCGATTGAAGTCCCTGACAATCGTGTCAGCGTTGAAGATGCAGTCTCGACTTATTTGTTCAACAGCCAGATTTTGACCCGTGCAGATGGTGGCATGAGCATTGTGGTACCAGAGGAATCACGTCACAACAAGGCGGTATGGAGCTACTTGAATGACATGATTCAAATGGGTACGCCAATTGATGACATTAAGGTGTTTGATCTACGTGAAAGTATGCGTAATGGCGGTGGACCTGCATGTTTGAGATTACGTGTTGCCGTGAATGAAGCGGAACTGAATGCGGTGAATCCAAACCTGTTTATGAATGATGCATTATTCAAAACGCTGAATCAGTGGGTGGATCAGCATTATCGTGATGAGTTAACACAAGACGATTTGGCCGATCCAAGTTTATTGATCGAGAGCCGTACCGCATTAGATGAGTTAACCAAAATTTTAGCTTTAGGTTCGGTTTATCACTTCCAAAGATAAACAGTAAACAACGGCTTTTAAGGATGAAAGTACATGGTTGATCTATTAACGTTGACTTTAACGCAACGAATGCCTGTGCAGATGCAAGGTGAGACGACGGGATTTACATGGCAGTGGTTGGGTGAAGGGCTATTGCAATGTACACCGAAGACAAACTATGGAAAGACCATGCTGCTTTCTGCTGGGATTCATGGCAATGAAACTGCACCGATCGAGCTATTGGACCAAATTATTCATGACCTATTTGCCGAGCGTTTAACGCTTGCAGTACGGGTACTGTTTGTGTTGGGTAATCCTGAAGCGATTCGACATGGGATGCGCTATCTTGAAAATGATATGAACCGCATGTTTTGTGGTGCCTATCAGCACTTAGCCCAAGATCAGGAAACCGAACGGGCTGCTCACTTAGAGCAAGTAACAGCACAGTTTTTTGAACAAAGTCAGCCGCAAGCACAGCGCTATCATTATGATCTGCATACGGCAATTCGTGCCTCATTGCTGCCTGTTTTTGCCCTATTTCCATATCAAAGCAAGCCTTATGATGAGTTCCTTATTCAAAGTCTAGAGGCTGCTGATTTGGATGCTTTGGTCTATCACAATGCCGCAGGCAAAACCTTTACTCATTTTACGGCTGAAAAATTTCAAGCAGCGAGTAGTACTTTGGAGCTAGGCAAGGCCAAACCTTTTGGGGCCAATGATTTAGCCCAGTTTGCCAGTACTGACCAGATGCTGCGCGCAGTTCTTGCAGATCAAGCATTGCCGATCAGACAGAAATCCGACATTCGACAGTTTAAGGTGGTGGATTCAATCTTAAAACAAAGTGAAGATTTTCAACTCAAATTGAGTGCTGACGCACCAAACTTTTCTACTTTTCAGAAAGACGAGTTGATTGCAACACAACAGGCTGGGGATTATGTTGCGCATGATCAACAAGTCTGGATTTTATTTCCAAACCCTAAGGTAAAAACAGGGCTTCGAGCAGGGCTGATTTTAAAAGAAATTGAATAAACAGTCGCCGTTTTAACAGTTTAACTGTCGGCAAGGAATAAATGAAATGGAGTTTGAATATGGATGTTCAATAGAACAAAGCGTGTCAAAGAATATCGTTTAGATATTCGTTTTTATGAAAGTGAAACAGCAAGGACAGGTTGTCATAAGAATACAGTTGGAGTGACCGTGTATGAGTAACAATAACGAAAAGACATTTCCCTCAGGCCAAGCCCTGAGTGGACAATATGTACCGCAGCAGGATGTTGCCAGTTTATCGGAAACTTCGAGCGCAGAGATTGAAGTGGGTAAACCATTGAAACGTGCCATGACCAAACGTCATTTGGTGATGATTTCTTTAGGTGGTGCAATTGGAACAGGGCTGTTTTTAGGCTCTGGCGATGTCATTTCTCAGGCTGGTCCAGTCGGTGCGATTCTCTCTTACCTATTGGGTGGTGTAATTGCATACATGGTGATGTTGTGTTTAGGTGAACTCGCTGTACAAATGCCAGTTTCAGGTTCTTTTGGTGAATATGCCAGAACTTATATTGGCCCAGGCACAGGCTATATGATCACGTGGTTGTATTGGCTAACGTGGACTGCAACTTTGGGGACTGAATTTACCGCTGCGGCTCTACTGATGCAGGAATGGTTTCCGTCTATTTCCATGTGGACGTGGACCTTATTATTTGCAGGGCTGGTGTTTAGCTTGAATGTCAGTTCGACACGGCTATTTGCTGAGTCAGAGTTCTGGCTGTCTTTGGTTAAAGTTCTGACTATTATCTGTTTTATTGGGTTGGGTTTAGCCGCTATCTTTGGCTTTATTTCTTATCATGGGCATGAGTCTGCACCGCTGTTCAGTAAGTTGACGGAACATGGCTGGTTTCCAAATGGTATTTTCCCAATTTTCGCGACCATGTTGATCGTGAACTTTGCATTCTCTGGCACAGAGTTGATTGGTGTCGCTGCAGGTGAAGCAGAAGAACCTGCGAAAACAGTACCTAAAGCCATCAATGCCGCGATCTGGCGTTTATTGATTTTCTTTGTGGGTACCATTGTGGTGATTTGTGCATTACTGCCTTATGAAATGGCAGGTATAAATGCCAACAGTGTCAGTAATAGTCCATTCGTTACCGTATTTAATTATATTGGGATTCCATATGCGGAAGACATTATTCGTTTTGTGATTATTACGGCACTTTTATCTGCTGCAAACTCAGGTTTATTTGCAGCATCGCGGATGATGTGGTCATTGTCTGCAAAGAATCAGTTGCCGAAGGTGTTTTCAAAATTAACCCGTTCAGGCACACCGATTATCGCGATTATTGTGACCATGTTTGGCGCGATTCCAGGTTTGCTATCGGAACATTTTGCACCTGAAACGATTTTCAAAAATTTATTGGGTGTTGCCGCTTTTACCATGGTAGTGGTATGGATTTCGATTTGTGTTTCCCAATTTAACTTCCGCAGACAATGGATCAAATCGGGTAAAACAGTCAAAGACTTAAAATTTGCTGCACCATTATTCCCACTCACCCCGATTTTAGGTGGTGTATTCTGTGTGATCACCTGTATTAGTATGGTGACCGATCCATCGATGCAAGTGGGCTTCGTCTGTTGTGTCCTGTTTATTATTGCCTGCTATGCAAGCTACAATATTTTTTATAAAAATAAAGCCGTTTAAGTAAAACTTTTATTTAAAATAAATATATAGACGAATAGGTTGTAGGCGTGATCTGCAACCTATTCGTCTTTTTTATGTAGGATAATAGGGCTGCTGTGCGCTTGGTGATAGACTAACCCGTACTTGAGCTTTGTTCTTTCTGATAAAGATTAAATAAGCCATCAACTAATAGGATTGAGAATGCTTTTAGATGATGATTTGTTTACATATTGTGTAAGAAATACAGTCCGTGGTTGTGATTGCAAAAATAAAAGGTATAAATGGGTTAAGTCGATTTCTTAAACAACAAAGAATCTGTGTGATGAGTTTGACTTTATGGCGAATAAAAATAATCCATCCGTAGTGATTGGTCAGCAAGTCAGACTCACTGAACTGGCGGGTTGTGAAGAATGCGATGCAATATATCGCAGGGTTGAGCTTGCATCGGGTGAACGGGCATATTGCACCTGTTGTGGTGCGGAGTTATATCGTCGAAGTCGATCTTTTTCTTCTTTGCTTGCCTTGGTCATTACTGCTTTGATTGTTTTTGTGATTGCCAATAGTTTTCCCATCGTCATTGTTGAGCTACAGGGCAATACCTCTCAGACCACTTTAATCGGTGCTGCATGGACCATGTTTCATATTGATCGTGCCTTGGTTGGTGTTTTGATTCTGATTACAACTTTTGTTGTGCCTTTGGTTGAGCTGTTATTGCTGAGCTATGTGCTTTTTTTTATTAGTGTGTTGAAGGTCAGGCCTCAATTTTTGACTTTGGCACTGAGAGCCTTATTTCTGTTTCGGACATGGGGTATGGTTGAGGTTTTTTTAATTGGTGTACTGGTAACCTTGGTCAAACTTGTGGGCATGGTCACCGTTATTCCTGGTGTTGCACTCTGGGCATTTACATTATTGAGCGTGCTTTTGGTCTATATTGCTTCGGTCAAGATTAAAGATATCTGGGATGAAGTTGATCGGAGTCTTGGATGAAGCAAAAACACGACCATGACACCGAGATTGGTTCAATTGTAGAACAGCTTTCCGATGTTGATTTACAGATCAAAAACTATGTCAGGGCAAAACAGGTTGGGCTCATTCAATGTCATTGCTGTGGATTACTGAATGCTGTAGCAAGTCACGCAGATCAGCAAAATCATGCTCAATGTTCAAGATGCAAAAGTACCTTGCACTCACGTAAACCACAAAGTTTAAATCGTACTTTTGCTTTGGTGGTCGCTGCAGCAATTTTATATATACCTGCCAATGTACTCCCCATGACGGTAACAGATTCTTTGTTGGGGCGTCAGCAAGATACCATTATTAGTGGTGTGATCTATTTCTGGCAAAATAGTGATTATCTGGTGTCTGTGGTTATTTTTATGGCCAGTATTTTTATCCCGATTTTAAAATTATTGATTCTGATTTTTTTATTAATTTCAGTCTATATGCAATCTTCCTCAAGATGGCATTTTACCCCTGAACAATGTGCGCTGATGTATCGCATTGTTGAATTTATTGGGCGTTGGTCCATGATTGATGTCTTTGTGGTTGCATTGCTGACTGCATTGATTCAAATTCAGTCATTGGCAACTATTTTGGCAGGGCCTGGCGCAGTTGCTTTTGGTGCTGTAGTGGTTTTGACCATGTTTGCTTCACTCAGTTTCGACCCCAGAATTATTTGGGACAATTATTTCAAGGCGCGTCACGCGAATGCTCAACAATCAAATCATTTGAAAGGAACGGCGATTCATCAATTAAAAAGTTAAGATTGACGATGAGCCTTATTTTTGACCTATAAAAGAAAGATCACTATGTCAGAAAATACCCCGAATAGCCAAGATTCTGAAGAAAACACTACGGTGGTAACGCAGAACGATGCAATCTTCGACGAGCCTGAAAAAAAGAAGGGACGTTGGAGACCTGCGTTGATTTGGCTGGTTCCATTTGTTGCGCTTTTAATCGCACTTTCGCTTGCAGCAAAAGCGGTTTTGGATACAGGTCCAACCATTGAAGTGTCTTTCCGAACAGCAGAAGGCTTGGTTGCAGGGAAAACCACGGTACGTTATAAGCAGGTCGATATTGGTTTGGTTCGACAAATTGATCTTTCGGATGACCGATCTCATGTCATTGCCAAAATCGAATTACGTAAAGATGCCAGTAATTTTGCTGCCAAAGATTCGCGTTTTTGGGTGGTGAGACCGCGAGTAGGAACGGGTGGTATTTCGGGTATTGATACCTTACTCTCAGGGGCATACATTGAAGTCGATGGTGGGAAGGCTGAACAGAAGCAAGAGAATTTTACTGGGCTTGAAGTTCCACCTGTAGTGTCATCGGATATACCAGGCAAGGTCTTTTTCTTAAAAGCACAGGACTTGGGGTCACTTGATGTTGGCGTGCCGATTTACTATCGCAGAATTAATGTCGGGCAGATTACAGCGTATAAATTAGCAGCTGATGGGAAAAGTGTTGAACTACAAACCTTTATCCAATCTCCTTACGATAAGTTCGTAACCACAGATGCGCGTTTTTGGCAGGCCAGTGGGGTTGATGTGACCTTAAATGCATCAGGATTTAATCTGGATACGCAATCACTGGCCAGTATTATTGCGGGTGGTATTGCCTTTGGTTATCCAGAAAATTCTGCTGGAGCAATTGCACCAGACAATAGTTATTTTACTTTATCAGACTCTCGCAAAGAGGCGATGAAGGAGCCTGATGGTAAGCCGCGTCCAATTATTATGTACTTTGATCATTCACTTCGTGGTTTAACCGCGGGTGCACCAATTGACTTTATGGGCATTGAGATTGGTAATGTCAAAGCAATCAACGTCGAATTTGATCAGTCTTATACGCATTTAAGAATGCGCGTGGATGCAGTGATTTATCCATCGCGTTTAGCGCATGGCAAAGAACTTGATCCAGATGGCGAAATTTTTAAATACTTTATCGAGAGAGGTTGGCGTGCGCAGATGCGGACAGGTAATTTATTAACAGGTCAGAACTATATTGCCTTTGATAAGTTTCCAAAAGCCAAAGCCGCGTCTTTAATCACGAGACCAGATGGACGTGTTGAAGTACCAACCACGGCAACAGAGTTGAGTGGCTTACAGGCACAAGTTTCACAAATCGCGGATAAAGTGAGTAAGTTCCCACTCGAAGAAATTGGACAAGATGTTCGTAAGACGCTTAATAATATGAACACCACCATTGAGTCGACTGACAAACTGGTAAAACAGTTGGATGGCAAAGTCGCACCTGGTTTACAAGCGACGCTGAATGATGTGCGTAAAACCATGCAATCGAGTGAATCCATTTTATCCAGTGATGCACCGATGCAGCAGGATGTCCGTAAAGCATTGCAGCAAATGACTCGAGCTGCGGCATCTTTACAATTAATGGCTGATTATATTGAACAGCATCCTGAATCATTGATTCGGGGTAAAAAAGCAGAGGCAAACAAATGATAAGAACAATCATCGCTAAACATTCATCTGCTGTAGCAGGAGTGCTCAGCAGCGTGAGCATCTTATCTGCTGCGGTGTTGCTCACAGCTTGTTCGGGTTCTCCCACACCGAACTATTACACCTTGGCAAGCAAAGTTTCTCCATTGCCAAGTTCAAAGGTCAGAGTCATTGAAGTATTGCCTGTTGGATTGCCAGATCGTATCAATCGTGCGCCTATCGTGATACAGGATGCAGCGGGTAAATCTAAAATTATGGAAAACGAGCGTTGGACGTCTACGCTTGGGGCTGAATTAAGAGATAACCTGTCTGCAGGTTTACAGCAAAAACTTGGTGCGGTTGATCGTTATAACAGCGGTATGGTGGGCGGCAAGGTGTCTTATCGGGTTGCAACTGATTTTTCACATTTTGATATTATTAATACATCCGATATCGCCAACAAAAATGTTGAAGTTTCTGTTGCCTGGATCATTAAACGTAATGATCCGAATATCACCTTAGATCAGAACTCAACCCAAAATCAGCAGTTGGCATGCCGTATGACGTTTACTCAGCCAGTATCAGGTAAGAACAATCAGATACAAGATATTGTGAGTGGTGCGAGTAGTTCATTGAGTCGAGTTATTGATGCAATGGCGCTGTCAATTGTGTCCTTAGATGCAAAAACCTCACCTAACATAAATGGGGTAATTTGTTCATAATTTGAATAAAAAGTGGTCAGATTGATCACTTTTGTTCTGTTCAGGTTTTATTGTTTATTCAGACATCACAGTTTAATGTTGTTTTAAGTTGCTCTCTTTAATTTACCAACGAATACCTCATTTCGTCTTTGGCTAAATCAAAACATTAAAGAGAGCATAAAAATGAATCAATGTGTGATGAGCGCAAAAAATATTATTCGTGGTAAGCACCACCCAGAATTTTTACAGCATGAAGTCCTTGCTGATATTTTTATTGAAACAGCACAAACATTTCCTGAAAAAGTCGCCCTGATTGAAGCTGAACGAACGTTGAGCTATGGCGAGTTATATCAACAAGCTTTATTGATGGCACAGCATCTGACCCTGGAAGGAATTAAAGCGGGTGATATTGTTGGTTTATGGCTACCTCGTGGTATTGAATTATTAAAATCACAGTTAGCCATTTGTTTAAGTGGTGCGGCTTGGCTACCATTTGATATGGATACACCTGCAGACCGAATTGCCGTCTGTCTTGAAGATGCTACTGCAGTGGGGATGATTACCAGTGATGAATGGTATGAACACTTACAAGAAGTCCCACAAACGAAATGGACCAATACTGAATTGCAGCGACCACTGCATGAGACTGTGGAATTAGCCAAAACCTCACCTGAACAGCCTGCCTATATTATTTATACCTCGGGTTCGACAGGAAAGCCGAAAGGGATTGTAATTACCCAGAAGAATATCTGTCATTTCCTACGTAGTGAAAACAGTATTTTAGGGATTCAAGAGCAGGATAAGGTCTATCAAGGTTTCTCGGTTGCTTTTGATATGTCCTTTGAAGAAATCTGGTTGTCTTACCTCGTCGGCGCAAGCTTGTGGATTGCACCAAAATCCTTAGTCAGTGATCCAGAGCGACTCTGCCAAACATTGAAACAGCAACAGATTACCGTATTACATGCTGTGCCGACTTTACTGGCTTTATTTCCTGAAGATGTTCCGAATTTACGCATCATCAATCTGGGCGGGGAGATGTGCCCTGATTCATTGGTGGAACGTTGGGCCTTACCACACCATCAAATGTTTAATACCTATGGACCAACCGAAACCACAGTCACTGCCAGTCTGGAACTGTTGCAGCGTGGCAAACCGGTCACCATCGGCAAGCCCTTACCCAACTATGGCATGTTGGTCATTAATGCGGAACGGGAACTTCTGGCACAAGGTGAAACAGGGGAACTGTGTATCTTTGGCCCCAGTGTAGCTCCAGGCTATCTCGGACGCCCTGATCTGACTACAGATAAATTTATTGAGAATCCTTGGGCAAATAATGAGGATGAAATCAGCTTGTACCGCACTGGAGACTTGGCCAAAATTGATGAATTTGGTCAGGTGCATTGTTTAGGTCGTGCCGATGATCAGGTTAAAATCCGAGGCTTCCGAGTTGAACTCGGTGAAATTGAAGCAGCGCTATGCGATCTTGATGGAATTGGTACGGCAGCAGTCATCCTAAGAGCGGAAGATGGTATTGATCAGTTGATTGCCTTCATTGCACCTGAGTTGGAGGCAAAACAAAGCATTGAGATTAAACAGCTTCGACATCATTTGAGCCAACGCTTACCGCCATATATGGTGCCTAATCGTTTTGAAATTATTGAGGAAGTGCCACGGTTGTTGTCTGGGAAAATTGACCGTAAGGCATTGAAAGCTCGCCCATTAACCAGTGTGATTGATCGGAGTGAATCTGACCAGCCACAGAATGAAGCTGAACAGATTTTATTTGAGATTCTAGGTCGTTTATTTCCGAATATCCCAATGAAGTTAGACTCAGATTTCTTTGATGATCTCGGAGGCCATTCCTTACTCGCTGCGGTATTGATCTCGAATTTACGTGAACACCCTCAATATAGCCATCTGACCATTCAAAGCTTATATCAGGCCAGAAAAGTCGGCGCGATTGCAGCTTTAATGTTAGAACAACCTGAACCCTCCTTATTTGATCGGCAGATTGGACAAGATAATCCACGTAATCAGGCTTATAAATGGCTGTGTGGGATTGCACAGGCGGTGACGATCCCTGTATTGATCTCGATCAATATTCTGCAATGGTTGGCACCATTCTTTACTTATCACTATTTCACAGGCGGCACACGAGATAGTATTCCTTATGCGATCGCGTTGTCTTTGCTGGTGTATATCAGTGTGATTATTGCCAGTTTTGCAGTTTCAATTACAGTAAAACGGTTACTGATGTTAGGGGTTGGCGCAGGTCGTTATCCATTATGGGGAATGACCTATTTCCGTTGGTGGTTAGCTGATCGGATCACCAGTATTTCACCTGTATATCTACTCTCTGGTTCAACCTTACTGAATTTATATCTCAAAGCACTTGGGGCAAAAATTGGGCATGATGTCACGATTAGCTCAGTGCATATCCGGATGCCATCGTTGTTACAGATTGAAGATGGGGTCAGTATTGGTTCCAATGTAAATCTGGAAAATGCCAAGGTTGAGCACGGACATCTCGTATTGGGTTCAATCCAACTCAAAAAAGACAGTTATGTGGGCTCTTATGCAGTATTGGAAGAAAATACCGTGTTAGAACCGCAAGCGCATGTCAATGCTTTAACCTCAATTGAATATGGCACTACGGTACCCGCAGGTGAAATTTGGGAAGGAACACCAGCGAAAAAAATAGGCCATATTGATGAGTTGGAATCATTAGCTGCACGACCAAAATTATCTTTAGTGCGCAAATTTTCTGAATATGGCTATTACAGTGTCAGTGCTTTAATCATTGCCTGTTTGTTCTTTATTCCGATTTTCCCAAGTTTCTTGTTAGTGGATTGGTTAGATGTCAATGTGTTTAATATTGATCCGAATAACCATATTCAAACCGCACTGTATTATTTCATCCTTGCCATTCCTGCCAGTGCCATGATGATGGTCATTACCGCATTGATTTCATCGGCTATACGTAAGATTGTATTACCACGTTTAGAGACAGGCACTTATGCCATACATGGTGGTACTTATTATCGTAAATGGTTCGCAGCTCAGATTTTAGAGACCAGTTTACAGACTTTACATGGTTTGTTCGCCACCATATATGCTCCGACATGGTTTCGTATGTTGGGCGCAAAGGTAGGTAAAAATACAGAAATTTCGACTGCCACAGGTGTAATTCCTGAAATGCTGACTCTAGGTGAAGAAAGTTTTATTGCAGATGCGGTGATGCTCGGTGATGAAGAAATTAAAGGCGGCTGGATGTCGTTGAAATCGACTCAAATTGGCAATCGTAGCTTTGTTGGGAATAGTGCCTATATCGCGGATGGTACGGTATTACCGGATAATGTTTTGATTGGTGTGCAATCAAAAACGCCAGATAACCGAGAAATGTATTCAGGTCAGACATGGTTCGGTTCGCCACCTTTATTGTTGCCAGCGCGTGAAGCAGCAGCGCAATATCCAGATCATCTTACCTTTAAACCAAGTATCAAACGCCGTTTTATGCGAAGCTTGATTGAGGGTTTACGTATTGTATTACCGACAGCACTCGCCATTGGTGTAGGTTATATGATTGTTTTAGAAGTGATTGATGTCATTAATGACTATAGTATTGCGATGGGGCTATTGGCTTTAACTATGGCTGGATTGTTATACGGCGTGGGTTGTTTTGTCATCGTGACCGTATTGAAATGGGCTTTAATTGGACGTTATCAACCACGTTCAGCACCGATGTGGACCATGTTCGTTTGGCTCACTGAAGGCATTACCAGTCTCTATGAATCTGTTGCGATTCCGAACTTCTTGAATTATTTAAGAGGGACACCGATGTTGCCTTTCTTCTTGCGTCTTTTAGGTGTTGGGATTGGTAAGGATGTATATCTAGATACCGCCGATATCACTGAATTTGACTGTGTGAAGATTGGAGACCGTGCAGAATTTAACAGCTTCTCTGGGCCACAAACGCATTTATTTGAAGACCGCATCATGAAAATTGGTCAAGTCAATATCGGCAGTGATGTGGTAGTGAATTCGCGTAGTATCATTTTATACAATGCCAATGTGGCTGACCATGCGGTATTGGGTCCACTGACATTGGTAATGAAAGGAGAGAATATTCCTGCAAAATCAGCATGGATTGGCTCACCTGCAGTACCTTGGAAACATAGCTAATCATTTATAAGTGATCACTAAAAGGGATAAGAAAATAGTTTTTCTTGTCCCTTTTCTATATGTGTAACGAAGAGGATTAGCGAAAGATTTAATGTGTTGTTGAAGCCGGTTTGGATTTAAAAAACACTAAACAAACAAGGATAAAAGCCAATAATACAAAAGAAGCACCGAATCGGCTTAAATCCAATCCGCCGTGATCAAGGGGTTTATCTAAGAAGTCACCTAAGACCGCACCGAGAGGTCTGGTTAAAACAAAAGCTGACCAGAATAAAAATGTTCTAGAGATCTTGGTCCAATAATACAAGACAATCAAGATAAGCAGTAATGAACCAAAGATCAGGGCAGCCCCTGTATAACCTAGTCCTTGGGTATCTGCTGTCCAGTCACCAAGCGCTGTTCCTAGGGTTTGAGAGAACATAATGGTGACCCAGTAAAAGGCTTCGGTCTTTGCAGACTGCACACTGTTCACCGCAATATTGCCACAGCTCCAATACCAGATCGCAAGCGAGCTAAGCAGTAGGGTGAGTAAAATAATACTCCCTCCGAGATAGCCTATGTCTAGAGAGCGATCGACATAATCAGCAATGGTGGTTCCCAGTGTTGTGGTTGAGATAATAGTTGCCCAATATAAGAAGGGTTTGTACTCTTTGGCTTTCATTTGCAGTGAAACAAAGCCAATAAAAATAATAGAAAAAATACATGTACTTAAGATATAGCCCAGATTGAGCGACATTGATAAAGCATCACCAGCCGTTTCACCGAGTGTTGTTGCTGCAATTTTTATAATCCAGAACAGCAATGTCACTTCAGGCACTTTGCTTAATACTTCGGGTAGCCTATTTTTGTTATCCATAATTCATTCCAATTGAAGGGTAGATCAAATTTAGGATTTTTTTATTAATAGCGACTTAAAACTAAATTGTAATTTTGTTTGGTTTTTAAGCGTATTTAATTTTATTTTAAGCTGATATTTTTATATTCACATCGTCAAATAATCATGGAACGATTGACGATGTCAATTGAAACGATCGATATCAGCTTATTTAATTGGATTAACTCAGCTGCAACTCAAAATCCTATTTTAGATAAAGCTGCATTATTCGCATCTCATAATTTAATTGCAGTATTATTTGTATTTTTAATTGCTTCATTGTTTTTTAAGGATAAAAAATACCGAGTACAGTTTATCAAGATGCTTATCACCATCGTTGTTTCATTACTCGTGACTCAGATCATTCATTCGGTCTACTACCATCCACGTCCTTTTGACATGGGAATCGGACACATCCTGACAGGACATGGTTCATCTTCTTCATTTCCAAGCCAGCATACCTTGACAGTAGCAACGATTGCATTTGCATATCTACTGTCTGGTTATCGAAAAATTGGAAGTGCAGCATTGCTATTGGCTTTAATTGTAGGTTGGTCCAGAATTTATATTGGTGTCCATTTCCCTTTCGATGTACTTGGATCATTTGTGATTGCTTTTATGCTGGTATTAGGAATGAATATAATATTTAAGGAGTTTATTTTTAAAGTTAAAAAAACAGTTCCCATATCTGTTGTGGATTAAGATTTTTTTAATTTTAGTGTGAATTATATTTTATTGAAATATTCTAATTTGATATTAAAATAAAGCCTATCCATTTATAAAGATAGGCTTTATTTAATTTAATTGTACTTTAGATCTGTTTTTAAGACTCATCTGATCGGGCGGTTAATTGTCCTTCTGCAGTGAGTTGTTCAGCCATTTCTTTGGTTTTTCTTAAGCCTGGCATACGGTATTCGGTATGACCATAATCTTGAATAGATTTCCAACGACCACCCCAAGTTAAACCAACGGATTCAGCAACTTGCCCATAGAGTTGATAACCACGCATTGCCCAAGGGTCACGTTCTGAGATAACGACTTTACCGTTGCGTTTAAAAGCAACATCGGCAGCTAAACCAAATTGGTGATAGCTTTGATAACCTTTGGCACGGGTTGTATTTGGATTCCCTGCAAGCATATTTTGGCGGCTTGGGCTGCGGTAACCTTCAAGTAACACCAACTCATAACCGTGCTGTTCTTTCATGATTTTGAATACCATCAGTAGGCGTTGCTTATAGCGAGGATTAATTTTGTCCCATTTACGATCTACCATGGATACATCAAAACTACCATGTGAATGTGTAAGTGGAATCTCAATTTGAGATGCATTAATACTCGGATCTGTTGGATGCTGGGCTTGATAGGCCTGTTCAAGCCGAGTTGCTTCGACAATAGCATCTTCAATCAAGTTGGCATCGACTTCTGGTGGTGGACTCAGCATTTCACCATTGAGTAGCGTATAAATTTGCGGATCAGTTTCTTTTAAATATTCAGCTTCAATTCGTGTGGAATTGATTGGGCGAGTAAACGCAAAAATCAGGATGCTGGCGAATAAAAAGAAACCTGCAATTAAAATCCACCATTGTTGTAAGTGCCAATGCGATTGTAATTTTTCTGGCGAGGCCGCTTGATGCATATTCTCTGCAAACTGCATCGCATTGGCAATTTTCTTTTTGCTACTTGGAAGTAATGATTGCAACAACTGCTTGCATTTATAACGCAGCTCATATGACATGAGCAGGGTTAATCCGATCGCGACAGCGACAAAGCAAAAGAAAATAAGAAAAATCATGCTTTATTGCAGTTCATTCACAGCAAAAGGCTTTTGTGTGACTTTGATTTGTACCGTTGCCTCAGGTGCTTCCGCTTCTACCTCAGGTGTTTTAGCAGGCGCTGTAGTCTTTGTTGTTTGAGGAGCAGTTTTAACCACTTTATTTGTTGCCGCAGGGACTGCTTCATTCTTCCCTGAAACAGGTTTGGTTGGCGCTACAACTTGTGTGGATTTTGCATTTGGCTCATTGGCAAAAGGGGAAACGTGCTGTCCAGTCGGTGTTGGTGCAGCTGCTGGAGGTGTGCGTTGGAAGAATTTATTTAAATCATTACTACCGGGTTGAGTGAAATTATTATCCTCTACCGATTCGGCTGTTTCATGATGACTAGCTGTCGTTTCCTCTGAGCTTTGAGTTGTCGTTTTGGTATTATGGGCTTGAGCAGGATTATTTTCTTCTACAGCTTGCTCTGGTTGCGTTGTAGCTGTATTGGATCTACTCGAGTCGGTAACAAATAAGAGAAAGAAAACCAGTGCTGCAAAGATAACTCCTGAAAGAAATCCAATCAGTAAATAAATGACAGGCGATAAGGTTTTTTTCTTATTGGTCTGTAATATGCGTAAAGAAGTTGCTCTTTCCTGAGTCATACGTTATCAACTAAGGCAAATGGATGGTGATATGTGCTTCTTCAGCAGGTGCTGAAATCACATTTTGATAAGGAGCTAAAGCACTCTGATTCTGTTTGGATAGCATGAACTTTAAGCCTGCAAAAGTGAGTGCAGCAAACATGAGCAAGAAGATTAGAATCCAGAAAAAGGGTAACTCGTGATGAATAATGTGTTTAATATGGTCAGGAATTGCGGCAAAAGGAGAAAATGCTGCTTTTTTCCCTTTGAGATAATCAATTTCATCTCCAACACGAGCCACGAGGTGATTTAGACTTTCTACAGATTCCAGACGGTATTTGCCCTGAAAACCGAGTAAGAGACAGTAGTGGAAAACCTCAAGTGATGCTAGGCGGTCTTTGCCACGACTGCGCAGTTGTTCCAAGATTTCAAAAAAACGATAACCCGCCAGTTGAGAGCCAAACAGGCTCAATTGCAATGGGCTAATCAGCCATGAATTCTGTAAGTTAAAATAGGCAGCATCCTGTTGCGTCGCAATGGTTTCATCAATCAAGGCACAAAATGCATATTTGGCGTCGTGAATATCATCAGCAGAAAATTGTAAGCGTTTGGCTTGTTGCTCAAATCGGTTCAATAAATCGACAATTTTTTCACGAAAATCAGTTGGATTTGCAGGTATATAGCGATTGCGAAGTAAAAAAACCAGATAGAACCCATCATGTAATAGATCAATCAAGTTAGTCGCTTGCACTTTATTTTGTGGTTGGTCAGACGTAGGGAAGCCTGAACCAATTTTTCCATCATCAAATAAAGAGGGGATGCCTGTTGGTTGAGTCATTGTGATTCTCTTAACTATTCATTACGGCAATGAGTTCAATACTGATATCTTGGAATCCAGCTGGTACATAGACACAGATAGATTCTGACTCAAGCATACGTTGATACAATTCGTGATGTGGTTCGATTTCAAAATAGCTGACACCAGAACGTACTGGAATTGCAGTTGGCACCTGCATTAAATGATGGAGTGGAACCGCTGGAAGAGCGGCAATAACACGTTGTTCTACATCAATTGTACTACCCACTTTAAAGCGCAATGGAACGATCTGGATCAATTCATGGGTTTGCATCATGCTGCTTGAAACCGCAATATAGAGACGAGTGTCACGGGTAATTTTGTCAGACTCAAGACTACCAACCCAATACGATGGTCGTGTTTCTTTTAAAGCAATGCTGAAATAACGGCTCGAAATAATGGTGTCTAATAAATCTCTTAGAATCAGATCAAGCTGTTGGAAACTGTCTTGTAATTGGTGATGCTTATACTGTGGCAAATGATCCACATCATACGCAGTCGAAAAGGTCAGTAAAGATCCAGTTAAACGCAATAATTCTGAAAATAAACGCTCAGGATGGATCAATGGATATTGCAACAGGTGATTCA
Source organism: Acinetobacter sp. UBA991 (assembly GCF_002292065.1). Lineage (NCBI taxonomy): Bacteria > Pseudomonadati > Pseudomonadota > Gammaproteobacteria > Moraxellales > Moraxellaceae > Acinetobacter > Acinetobacter sp. UBA991. The sequence goes on from NZ_DBBF01000041.1 coordinate 60,087, forward strand.
AGCCTGCATAAGCCGTATTTAAAGCATTGATTAACCAGAACGAAACGATATCACCCGAACGGAATTCAATGAGTTTCTGTTCATTTTCACGATTGTTGCTTTGAATGGTTTTAATTTTTGCCTTAATAACGTTGAGCGTACGCTTTAAATTATTAATTAAAGATTCAGAAGCCGCGATATGTAAAATAGGTGGAATAAACTTATTATCCAGCTCAAAATGACCTGAGCTTTGACGCTTAATCTTGGCGACTGGAATATATAAGAAGCCATCTAAATTTTGACTAGGTTGAATATGCTGTTCTAACAATTTGAATTCGGCACGACGACGTAACAAATTCAGTTCAGCAGGGCTAGCATCAGTAAACAGATCATGTGTTTCAGTCAAATAGTTATGATAACGACTAGACACTGAGCGTGTTTCATCAGCAATGTTTTTCTTATTGGCCTGCAAAATTGGTAGTGCCAGATAAACCGTCATTTCACCTTGTAGATTAAGGTCATCTAATAACAATGGTTCTGGCAATAAGTCTTGTGCAGGCGCATGATAAATTTCACCATCTTGCCAAATGATTTCGACTTCTTGCAAAGCTAGAATATGAGTAGAAAGTTGAACTTCATCGAACTTTAATTTCTGCACACCGTAGGCATGTGGAATCATTGCTCGAATCGTATGATTCAAGCGTTGCTCATGGTAGGTGTCTTGAATCTGGAAATGCTGAGGACGTAAAAATAAGCCTTCACCCCAAAGAATCTTTTCTGCTTTAAACATATTTATTTACCAACAATTATTCGTATTCATTCTTTGGCTGAACACCAAGGGTGTCCTGTAGCATTTGTAAAGGATGTTCATCCTTAATCACTTGGGTTAGCCATTCATGCAACGGCATTTGACTCCACTTGATGGTTTTCTGCAGCATATAGCTGACAGGACTATGCGGCTCATTCTTTTGAAAATAAGTGGCAATTTCTTGCAATACCCGCATTGCCTGTTCGCGATTTTCGACATGCGATTGAACTTGTGGCTGGAAAGACAGCTGGTTTTGGGGAGCAGAAGATTGTGTCGTCACGGGTTGTACCATCGGCGTTGTCGATGTTTCGATTTCAGTAATGACAGTTTGAGTCGGTTGCTCAAACAAATCGGTCTTATAAATCTTTTTCAGTGTGATATGAATGGTGTCTAAGCTTGAATCGATTGCCGCAAAACTCGGCGAGTCTAAACCAAGCAGACCATCTAAAACCTGTTTCAATGTTGCCCATTGTTGTAGGATCTCATTAAAACTTTGATAGTTTTGACGCTGAAAATTTTTATCTGTATTTGATAAGGCTTGTTCGAATTGCTCTAATTCTGTCGAACCACTTGAACCCTCATAATCATCGCTTTGTTTACGACGGATATTCTCGTGATAAAGAAAGTTGTCGTAGTCGAGCAAATGGTAATAAGGCGCATGATTGATCAAAGAAACTTTTTTGATCAATAGCGGCAGTTGGTTAATCAAGCCCTGTAATAAGCCAATACGTTGATCTAGATCCTCATCTTCAACTTCAGGGTGTAGGGTTAACCAATATTGTTCTAATAAGCGATGGCTAAGCTCGAGACTTTTGGAAATTCCTGCAAAACCATAAAGGTTTGCCCAAGCTTCTGAGAGCCAAGTGAGTAAACGGATATCTTTACTTTTCGATTGGAGTAAATCTATAGATGTCGTTGCAACAAAGTCCCAATCGGCCTGTTTAGGTTCAGTGACCCAGTCACCTTGATCAAGCAGTACATCATCTTGGGTCTTTGCTTTTTTAATCGCATGAAACTCATTTGAAAATGAGTAATCCTCACCACAAGGTGACTGCTCATTAATAGGCGTTAGTAAAGATAAAATATCCATATGCATCACAAATTTGGCTCAATCTTAAAATTTACACTTCAGCTTTGGTTTTTTTAGTTGAACGTTTCTTGGTTACTTTCTCAACTGGATCTAACTGATAGGTAATTTCATCATCTTTAGTATCAATCACAATTAGTTTTGGTAACTTATGTTCCGCGAGAGCCACTAAAATTTCAGTTGCCAATGCAGGAAGGACGGTTGAGTTGAGGATGTTGTCCACATTTCGTGCGCCGCTATCCACTTCGGTACAACGGCTTAACAATAATTCGATTAAATCATCAGAATACTGAACCTTGGTTGCATACTGCTTTTCAATACGATCAACAATTTTCCCAAGCTTGTGTTTAATAATCCGAACCAATAACTCATCATGCAGTGGGAAGTAAGGCACAATGCGCATACGACCAATAAAGGCTGGTTTAAACTGCTTATATAAACTTGGTTTTAGATGTTCGATTAAGTCTTCGGCATGTGGCCATTCTTCTACAGGTTGATTTAAGCATGCCTGCATAATTGCACTTGAGCCTGTATTAGAGGTCAGAATGATTGTGGTGTTTTTAAAGTCAATCACACGACCTTCGCCATCTTCAAGCATTCCCTTGTCGAAGACTTGATAGAATAATTCTTGAACATCACTATGTGCTTTTTCAATCTCATCTAATAGCACGACACTATAAGGATTGCGACGAACGGCTTCGGTGAGAACACCGCCTTGACCATAGCCGACATAGCCAGGAGGGGCACCCTTTAACGATGAGACCGTATGCGCTTCCTGATATTCAGACATATTGATGGTGATGAGGTGATTTTCGCCGCCATACAGCTCATTAGCGAGAGCAAGGGCAGTTTCAGTTTTACCCACACCACTTGGGCCAATCAATAGGAACACACCTTGTGGTTTGTTAGGATCTTCTAATTTTGCTTTAGAGGTTTTAATGCCTTGTACCAATTGAGTGAGCGCATAATCTTGACCCATGACGCGTTCGCCAAGCTTGTCCTCAAGGCTTAGAATTTGTTTGATTTCATCATTCACCATTTTCCCAACTGGAATACCTGTCCAATCTGAAATGATTTCATTGATGATTTGTGCATTGACACGTTCAAATACTAAAGGTGTTTGACCTTGTAATTGTGCTAAGTCCGCTCTTAGTGAAGCAATTTGTGTCTTATTGTCCTGTTCTGTATGTGCATTCAATTGCTGGATTTGTTTAACCAGCGCTAGTTCTTGCTGCCATTTAGTTTCAGTGTCTTGAATTTCTTTGTCTAAGTTTGCAAGTTGCTGATTAAGATCATCTAACCGTTCATGATGGATCGGGAACTGTTGATGTTCGTGGGTAATAATTTGATGTTCTAATTTAAGATTATGTTGTTGTGCTTTGAGTTGATCCAGAATTACAGGTTGTGCATTCTGGGTTAAAGCAACACGGGCAGAAGCGGTATCGAGTACGCTCACTGCTTTATCTGGGAGTTGGCGACCGCTGATATAGCGATGAGAGGCTTGAACTGCAGTAATAATGGCTTGATCTTCAATATGTAAATTGAAGTGACTTTGCATCACTGGAATCATGGCACGTAACATATCGATCGCCACTTCTTCGGTTGGCTCTTCAACTTTGACCACCTGAAAGCGACGGCTGAGGGCTGCATCTTTTTCAAAGTATTGTTTGTACTCAGCCCAAGTTGTTGCTGCAATGGTTCTTAATTCACCACGTGCTAATGCGGGTTTGAGTAAGTTTGCGGCATCATTTTGTCCTGCTTGCCCACCAGCACCAATCATGGTGTGTGCTTCATCAATAAATAAGATGATTGGGTGAGCAGAGGCTTGTACTTCTTGAATCACTTGTTTTAAACGATTTTCAAACTCACCTTTAACGCTTGCACCTGCTTGTAACAGACCCATGTCTAAACTATGCAGCTGTACATTTTTGAGCGCTTCAGGTACTAAGCCTTGTGCAATTTTTAAAGCTAATCCTTCAACAACTGCTGTTTTACCGACACCAGGCTCACCCGTCAAAATTGGATTGTTTTGACGACGACGCATCAAGATATCCAGCATGAGTCGAATTTCAAACTCTCGACCAATAACAGGATCGATACCACCATTTTGAGCTTTTTCAGTCAGATTAATCGTGTATTGATCAAGGGCAGGTGTTTTTGCAGCCGTGATAGTAGATTCAGTGTTTGTTGTTTGTTCAGTACTGTTCGAGGTGTTTTCTGTTTGTGGTTGTTCGCTACTTTTTTCACAAATATCGAGAAACTTATGTTTCATTGTATCGATTGGAAAACGTTCAAATAAGCTTGATGCTCTAAATGCGATTTGTTGTAAATCGGGCGCAGTTAACAATGCTATCAATAAATGACTACTACGTATTAAAGGCGTTTGTTCTGCAGAAGCGAGTAACCATGCTTGTTCAAATAACCGAATGATTGATTTTGCAAAGATGGGCGTACGGGTATTACCTTTAGGTAAAGAAGCAATGGTTTCTTTTAAATCAGTAATTAAGGCATCAGCAGAGATATTATTTTTTTTTAATAAAATGTGTAAATCATTGACTATGTTTTGATTTAATAATTCAACGAATAGATGTTCAATCTCAATTTCATAATTTAATTGGTTAATACAATAGTTTGCAGACTTTTCTAATGCAGTACGAGTAGGAGCTGATAGTTTTGTAATTAAAACTTTTAAGTTACTCATTTATTACTCACAGTAATTTTTAAATACCAAGTGCTATTTACTAACTTCTAACTTGGTATGGTTGTTTTTGCTAGAAATATTTTTTGAATAAAATCAAAAACTTAACATAACTCTGCTCGAGTATACAGATTATTCTACAACAAAAAATGTCACTTTTAAACAAAAAATGCACCAGTTTTAAATTTTTTTTTTACAGGAATGTCTGTCATTAAAATTTAATAATGTTAATAAACGTAACTAGTATTGACTTTGTATGTGTTTTTTTTGTTAAATTCGCGGAAATGATGTAAATGTACAAAAATTGACGAGTAAGAGGGTTTTTTAACAATAATTGTCAGCTCTTCAATTATAAGTTAAATAATGACGAGGCATATTTTGAAAAAAGGTATTGTAATATCAATTCTTTGTATAACAGCAGGTTTAATCGGTAATTCGGCTTTTGCTGATGATAAAGAAATAAAACCAATTAAGTTAAAAAGTAAATGTCTAAAACAGAATCCGTTGGCAGTAAACCAAACGGATCATGCTTTATTAGATATTTATCAACAAGTTTGTGACAAAGATAATGCTTCGCGTGTAAACGATTTATTGGCTCAAGCAGCAATGCGTATGTATGAATTAAAGCAACCGATGAATGCTTTAAAACTGGCAACGCAGTTACAAGAGCAAAATGTACGCGGTGCTACTTTAACGGATGTTACTTTTTTAGCCAGTGTTCAAATTGCCAATGAAGCATTGCAACATATGCGCTCAAGCGAAATGCGCTATTTGAGTAATGAACTCACTTATCCACCAGCAAAACAGCTCAGTGACAGCATCCGTGTTGCTTTACCTGCTCCAGATACCTCAACGAGCAAGGCGATCACCGATGAGTCAGTCAAAAATGAGATGCGAAATACGTCGACCAATAACACAACGCGACGCACAACGAACAGAAAAGTACGTACAACCCAACCAACACGTAGTACTGTTACTCAAACAGTTGCACCGGTGAAACGTCAAACGGCTGTAACACCAACAGTTAGCAAACAAGCAAATACTGTTCAAAAGGCAGGTTCGAATCCATTCGATTCGTTGAAATAATAATCAAGGGTGAAAAGTTATGGCAAAGAGAGAAAGCGTACAGAAGAAACTGCAACGCATACGTCCCCCTCGTGTACAGCTGACATATGATGTCGAAGTTGGTGATGGTAAAGAGTCAAAAGAACTCCCTTTTGTTGTGGGTGTGATGGGGGATTTCTCCGCTGCATCAGAGCTAGAAAAGACCAAATTGAAAGACAAAAAATTTATCAATGTTGATTTAGATAACATTGATGAAGTGATGGAATCTTTGGCTCCGCGTGCGGCTTTCCAAGTTGAAAATACTTTGACGGAAGAAGGTGGGCGCATGTCGGTTGACCTTACTTTCAACTCAATGGAAGACTTCCGCCCAGAGCAAGTAGTTCAACAAGTAGATCCATTACGTAAGCTGGTTGCAGCACGTGAACGTTTGACCGATTTACGTAATAAGATTTCAAACAGCGAACGTTTAGAAGATTTGCTGGATGAAGTATTAAAAAATACCGATCAAGTTCGCCAACTCAGTGCGGAGGCTGAAAATGAGTAATTTACAAGCAGCCGCTGCAGCGAGTGTTGAAGCTGAATCAGCAAATTTGTTGGACTCAATTGTTGAGCAAAGCCGTATTGCCCGTAATGACGATGAGCATGTTCGTGCAAAAAGCTTAATTGGTGAGTTGGCAAAAGAAGTCATGGCAGGAACCATTACTGTTTCTGAAAATATGACCTTGTCAATTGATAAGCGTATTGCGGAAATTGATGCATTAATTTCAAATCAATTGAGTGAAATTATGCACCATGAGCAATTCCAAAAAATCGAATCGACATGGCGTGGTCTTTATTATTTCTGCCAAGAAACACCGTCTAACTCAATGATTAAAATTCGTATGTTGAATACGACGAAAAAAGAGTTGGTGAAAGACTTCCAAGGTGCAACAGATTTTGATCAAAGCACCTTGTTTAAAAAGATTTATGAAGAAGAATATGGCTCATTTGGTGGTGCACCTTATGCAGCGTTGATTGGTGATTTCGAGTTCGATCGTACACCGTCAGATATGTATTTATTGGAACAAATTTCTCATGTTGCTGCAGCAGCACATGCGCCATTTGTTTCGGCAGCAAGCCCAAGCATTCTTGGTCTTGAATCGTTCACTGATATTGATCGTCCACGTGATGTTTCAAAAATCTTTGAAACAGCTGAATACGTGCAATGGCGTTCTTTCCGTGACAGTGAAGATTCTCGTTATGTTGCATTGACCATGCCACACGTCTTAGGCCGCTTGCCGTACCATCCGAAAGAAGGCACTGCAACTGAAGGCTTTAACTTCGTTGAAGATGTTTCTGGCGAAAACCATGATGATTATCTGTGGATGAATGCCGCTTATGCATTCGGAACACGTTTAACCAACGCGTTTGATATGCATGGTTGGTGTGCTGCGATTCGTGGTGTTGAGGGCGGTGGTTTAGTTGAAGGCTTGCCAGTACACACCTTTAAAACCTCAGATGGTGAAGTGGTGTTTAAATGCCCAACTGAAATTGCCATTACAGACCGTCGTGAAAAAGAACTCAGCGACCTTGGCTTTATTCCATTGGTTCACTGCAAGAACACAGATTACGCAGCCTTCTTTGGTGCGCAGTCTGCTCAAAAACCAAAGAAATATGACAGTGATACGGCGAATGCAAACTCTGCACTTTCTAGCCAAATCCAATACATCATGGCGGTATCGCGCATTGCACATTACTTAAAAGCAATGATGCGTGACAAAGTGGGAAGTTTTGCATCTGCAGGCAATGTCGAAGCATTTTTAAATGAATGGCTCTCGCAATATGTCTTGCTAGATGATGGTGCATCTCAAGAAGCAAAAGCACAATATCCGCTTCGTGAGGCATCTGTAAAAGTTGTAGAAGATCCAGCTCAACCGGGTCACTACAAGTCTGTGGTTTTCTTAAGACCACATTTCCAGCTGGATGAGTTGTCTGTTTCTTTACGACTCGTGACTGAACTACCTCAGTCCTCAAATTAACAATGAGATCAGCTAGATAATAACTTTAAATAAAATAGAGGTAATTTTTAAATGAAAGATATATATGTTGAGTTTCGTGGTAAGTACAAGGTAGACGGAGAATCTCGCGATTCTGAACACAAAGGTTGGCTAGAAGTTAACTCTTGGTCTCATAACATTCGTCAACCTAAATCTGCGACTTCTAGTAGCGTAGGTGGCCATACTGCTGAACGTGTTGAGCACTCAGACATGATCTTCGTTAAAGATTTGGATGCAACTAGTCCTAAACTTTGGGAAGCTTGTTCTGCAGGTTATACATTTGATGAAGTACAGATCGATTACTACCGTGCAAATGGTGATAAGCGCATCAAATACTTACAAATCAAATTGAAACACGTTCTTGTTTCTAGCGTAACGCCGACTGTAAACGAAGAAGGTGTTCCAACAGAAACATTTGGTTTGAAATACGCTGCTGTTGAGTGGACTTATAACCAACAAGACATTAACGGTACTGCGAAAGGTGCTGTTACTAAGAAATGGTCACTTTCTAATAACACAGCTTCATACGCTGCGTAATCAGTATCGTGATTTTCTGATAGAGGTTAATAGGTGCCTATTAGCCTCTATTTTTCCAAGATGCTGTTCTTATAAAAATGAATTTAGATCATCTATATCCTTATGGATTCAGATCAACATTATTTGATCGTTTAGTACCAGAGCAAGAAGATTATTTAAGAGGGATGTCGATTCAGCAGTTACGAGAGTCTGTTGCTCGTGATTTGGAAGACTTGTTGAATAGTCGGATCGCACAATTTGATCGAGATATGGATGAATTTCCGCTGGCAAAAAAATCAATTTTGCAGTTCGGAATTATCGATTTCGTAGGCTTGTCGACGGCGAATCCATTGGATCGAGATAAAATTTGTCAATCGATTGAGCAGTCTATTGCAGCACATGAGCCAAGATTGCGGCAGATCAAAGTTGAGATGCTATTAGATGGGCATAATATGGGATCGCTATGTTTAAGTATTCAGGCTTACTTAAATATCCACCCCTTATATGAACCTGTTTTTTTCGATGCTTTACTCAAACCAACAACACAACAATATGTTATTTCTGCCAGAACTTAGTGTGAGCGAACAGTGATAGAGCAACTTTTACCGTATTATGAAAAACAACTACAAGAATTCGGTCAACAATCTCGAGAGTTCGCGCAGAAATATCCAAAGATTGCGCAACGTCTATCACTCAACCAAGAACAAATTGATGACCCGCATATTGAACGCTTAATTCAGGCCTTTTCCCTGATTGCTGCGCGTATTGATAAAAAATTAGCCGATAGCTATGAGCTGTTTACTCATTCTTTATTTGAGGTGATGTTCCCGCAATATTTGCGTCATTTTCCAGCCTGTACTGTGGTCAGTTTTGAAGATACCAATAAACTTAAACAATTAACTGCAGTACATTTGATTCCACAAAAAACAGCGTTGAAGTCACGTAGTTTTAAAGGCGTGCAATGCGAGTTTAACACCAGTAATGAGGTTCGATTATTACCGATCGCATTGACGCATTTGGAGTTTCAAACTTCGCCTAGCACGCATATGCATTTGAATCAAAATGCGACCTTGAGTTTGAAATTTGAAATCTTTAATGATGCCCAACAATGGATTTTGGATGAAAAATTACCGATCTATTTAGATGCTATTTCAAATTTTCCACTGCAAGTTTTGGATAGTATTTTCCGTAAAGATACGGGTTTTGCAATTCGGGTAGGGCAGCGCGTCATTGAGGTAAGTAATCCTTTTGAGGTGATGGGCTTTAGTGAACAAGAAAGTTTATTGCCGATTGATCAGCATACCCATCATGCCTATCGTTTATTGATGGAATATTTTTGTTTCCCTGAGAAGTTTAATTACTTAAATTTGGATTTGAGTGTCCTCAAAGGATTATTGCAGCAGCACAACAGCTTTGAAATTTTGATCCATCTCAAACTTAATTTGAATGATCAAGCCGTGGTCCGTAATTATTCCGAGCTCAATATAGCCAACTTTAAATTATTTACCACACCGGCAATTAATCTGTTTGAAAAGCAGGCCGAACCGCAAAAGATTTCACATACCCAATTACAATATCCATTGGTCACGGATGCGCATCATCCTGAGTTGTATCAAGTCTATTCTATCCTTGAGATGAATATGGTGCGTGAAAAGACCAATCAAGAGCAAACGCATCTTCCTGTATTGCCTTTTTTTGCAATGAGTCATTATCACAATGATAAGGTTCAATTTTTCTATTCTTTAAATTATCTGCCTTCGCAGACGAAAATCATGCAAATGGGTTATTCGATTGTTTCCAAGCATTTGAAACCTTATGAAATCAAATCCGATTTTATTAGTACGCGGTTGCTGTGCTCCAATGGTGATTTGCCACATGAAGCATTAAGTCAGAGCAATAATATTCTGAATTTAAATGACAGTAGTTTGGCAAGACGTGCCTTGATTTTAAAGCGTCCGACATCGCCTTTTCATTTTGATAAAAACAGCAATGAGCAATGGCGCATTATTTCGCATCTTTCGTTGAATACCTTGGCATTGATGAAAGGGGATGCACTGAGTCATGTGAAGGAGCTTTTGGCTTTATATAACTTACCGCATTCCAAAGAAAACATTTTGTTGATTGATGCATTGAAACAGCTCAACTTCTCAACCACCAATAAATTGATGAATGCAAAACCTTTCCCGATGTTTATTCGTGGGGTTAAGGCTGAGCTCTCGGTGAATAAGAGCGTTTTCCGTGGACATAGTCTCTATATTTTTAGCCAGTTATTAAGCCATATTTTCAATTTAAAGGTTCAAATCAATAGTTTTGTTGATGTGGTCGTCAAAGACAGTCTTAACCAGCAGGAGATATACCAATGCGTACAGAACGTTGGTGGCAAGACTCTTCTGTAGTCGACCAAGTTTTTAAAAAGTCAGGTTCATTTGAATTTATTCAATCCACACGCTTGTTACGCCATCATCCACAGGCATCTCAAGTACAGGGTTGGTCTGAAGATTTTAAATTTGGCACCTCATTTAGTTTAAGTTTCCCTGCGACTGAAATTGAAGAACTCAGTTATCAAGATCAGCGTGTCTATTTAACCAATCTGGTGGTAGGACTCACAGGAACACAAGGGGCGCTGCCTTATACTTATACCAATAAATTAAAACAAAGTAGCCGACAGCAGCGACTCGAGATTAAAGAGTTTTTAGGTCTGTTCAATCATAAGCTGACGGCCAAATATGTTGATGCCAGCTTAGCCTATAACTTGGCAGTGCGTTATGAGATTGAACAAGACAATCATTATCTGGACATTCTGCATGCCTTAAATGGCTATATTCGTTCTCAGCATCAACAACAAGATCTAGATGAGTATTTTGCCGAATTTTCTGGTTTGATGCAGGGGCAAAACAATACCGCGCATGCGTTAAAAACAGTGTTGTCATGTGTGTTTAATCAACAGGTTCAGATCCAAGAATTTGTCAAAGAAACCTTTCATCTGGCTGATGAACAGAAGACCAGCCTAGGCGGTAGCAATCCAAGCCTACTGGGTGTGAATACCTTCTGTGGCGATACGGTCCAGCAAATTGATGGCAAAATCGAGATTCAAATTGGGCCATTACCTAGAGAACAATATTTAGCTTTTCTACCTGATCAGCCTTTGAATAAAAAGTTAAAGCACTTGATCCAGACATGGTGCAGCCCAACACTGTTTATTGATGTACGTTTGATTTTGGATAAACGTGAAATCAATCCAATCTGTTTGAATTCTGGGCATCAGGTAGGTCTGGGCCAAGGGGCATTTTTAATGCCATCCGAACAATTACAACATAACACGGAAACACGTTATGCACTTTTAGGAGCCGCATAATGGTGAAGAAAATTTTAGCCACACTCATCAGTTGTTTTATCTTGGTCGGCTTGGTGGTGGTTTATTACTGGCGTGATATTCAATACCAACCAGAATCTGCCGATTTAATTAATTATTTCCTGATTTTGCCAGTCGTGATGACCTTGGTGTTACTGTCACCTTGGCTGATCTATAAGGCATATCAACATTATAAAGAAAAAAAGCAACACGCTTTGCAGGCTGAACAAAATGCAGAGCAGAGCTCAACCGAGTCACAGCCGATTGTACTGGAGAGTAAGTGGTTAACACTGAATCTTTATGCGGCAGGCGCATATAGTGCACTGGGTGAAAATGATTCGATTTTGGAGGGAATCAAGCAGTTTACCAGTCCCCAGTTAGATCAGGATCTGGTGAATTTTCATGGCATCCCTATTCTTTCTTATCGCATTGCAGACTTAGATCAACAGGTCCAAAGCGAGGATGATGAGGAATTGCAGTTCTTGTCGGTTCGACAGCAACGCATCATGGCGCTGATCCATCAACAAATTGAACAGCACACGGAACTTTTGGCTTCGATTTCAGACCACTTAAAGCGGTCTAGTTTGTTTTATGAAAGTCAAAACCTACATGAATACCGGATGCACCCTGCGTGGATTGATCCAGGCTTTTCGGATGATGAAGCGCATGAATCGATTCAGGTGGAACAGGTCTATCGTTTGGATAAGTTAAATCTGCACATTTTATTGTCTGAAGATGTGGTGCATACCTGGAATGACCTGAGTAGCAATGAAAGTATTCAGGCCATTTTTTACGATCTTGGCATCATTCCCCAAAAGTTCCATATTGAATATCACTACCTCAGTGCGGCATCGACTGAGCAACATCTGCTGGAGTTGCTTGAGCGGATTCAAAACCAAGCCCATGAAATTTCATTGATCATTGCGGCAGATTCAGAAATTGATCAAGAAATTATTGATGAAAAATCTTGGGGAGCAAGTGCTTATATTCCTGCGGAATTTGTAAGCAGTAGTTGTCTGGCGAATCTTGCGGTGCAGCTAGAACAGTTACAACCCGAGAAGACCTTTAAGCTGGTCAGTAATCAAAATAATATCGATCAAATTTTCAAAGAGCTGGGAATTGATGATTTACCCCAGTATCAGGCTGAAGAACCTTTTGTATTGGTGGTTGAGGATGGTGCTGATGTCAAGGTGTCCAAAAAATTGGAACAGTTTTTTAAGCAAAGTCCAGTCGAGGCACACCATTATTTGTACTGCAAACCTATTTTTGGACACACCCAAAACGTGGCAAAACTGTTTGGATTAATGTTGGGGGCACATTTTTCTGAGTCAGAGGTTGCCTTTGTTTATGGACAAAATTTACAAGCATTTATCCAAGCTGTTCCTGAGATCACACCAGATCAGGAAAGTGTAGCAATTGCTGATTAATTAACTTTATTAAGAATTCGAGAACTCAATGTATATCATTTTAGGTTATCTGTGGCAGTACATCACGAATCCTAAAGCTATTATTGCTTTATCCTTATTCGTGGCACTGATTTCTTCATACTCGTCTATTCCTCGGCATATCTTTTGGGCATTGGCAGCGACCTATGTATTGGGTTTAATCGTCTATGGTATCTATTGGCTGATTCAAAGAAAACGCCACGCTGAACAAGGTGAAGAACTGGCCAATGCGATTGAGCAAGACAGCCAAGCTGAATATGGTCAACACAAAGACAAAGCCGAGCTACAGTTAATTCAGCAGCAGATGAAAGAATCAATTCAATTGATTCGTAAATCTAAATTGGGTGATAAAAAGGGCAATGCTGCATTGTACGAATTACCTTGGTATATGGTGATTGGTAATCCAGCTGCGGGTAAAAGTTCTGCGATCTATAATTCTGGTTTGAAGTTTCCCTTTGAAGAAACCCATCAGAAAATGGTTTCAGCAGGTTTAAGTGGAACACGAAACTGTGATTGGTTTTTTTCTACAGAAGGGATTTTACTGGATACCGCAGGGCGTTATTCGGTTTATTCCGAAGATCATTCTGAATGGTTGGGCTTTTTAAATATTTTAAAGAAAAATCGTTCCAAAGCACCTGTTAATGGTTTGGTCCTGATTGTTAGTATTGCTGAATTGATCAGCCAGAGTCCTGAGAACTCAATAAAATTAGCCAAAAATCTGCGCGCTCGAATTCAAGACTTAACGGAAAAACTTGAGGTCGTGGTTCCTGTTTATCTGGTCTTTTCTAAAATGGACTTGATTGCAGGCTTTACGGAGTTTTTTGATTGCTATGAGTCGCAAGAATATAATCAGGCATGGGGTGCAACCTTACCTTATGAGCAGAACTCGTCCCAGAATGCAGTGGAATTATTCGAAAAACATTACAGCATTCTTTATGACGGTTTAAAAAGTGTCAGTACTACGCATTTAAGTCGTCGCCATTCGCAGAATATTTCGCCAAGTGTCATGACCTTCCCATTGGAATTTAAAACACTCAAACCTGCGCTAAAAAGTTTTGTCGGCACATTATTTGAAGATAACCCATACCAGTTCCAACCGATTTTCCGTGGTTTCTATTTTACCAGTGCCTTACAAGAAGGTGTGATTGAAAGCCCAATGACGGAGAACATTGCGCAAGAGTTTCAACTGCAGCAAGTTCAGGGCAATGGACAAGACAGCGTAAATGCTTCGCTTGCACCCAACCATGGTTATTTCTTACAAGGTCTATTCTCTAATGTGATTTTACGAGATAAAGATCTGGTGAAACAGCACATCAATCCTGCCAAAAAACGCCAGCGTTATATTGGCTTTATTGCGGCATTGGTTGGGGTTTCTTTGGTCTTGGGCGTTTGGGTCTGGTCATATCGCAATAACCAGCAGTTGATTGCGGATGTACAGGCTGACTTAGATAAAGTGGTGCATCTGGAAAAAACCTCTGGGCAGCAATTATCCACTCAACTCGAAGCCTTATTGATTCTGCAAGAACGCTTGCAACAGCTGGATGAGTTTGATGAGCATCGCCCGCTTAAATTCAGCTTTGGCCTTTACCAAGGCAATCAATTACGCGAGAGCTTAAAAGCCGAGTATTTGAAAGGGATCAAGCAAATTGTTCTGACCCCGACACAGCAAAATATTGCGCAATATTTACAGCGTGTTAAAAACAACGAGGCAACTTTAAAAGCCAATCACGTCAATGTTGAAATCAAACAAGTTGCGAAAACACAGCAGTATTTAGAGCCTTCGGATAGCAATCCACAAGATGCTTATAACGCATTAAAAGCCTATTTGATGATGAGTAACCATGAATATATGGATACCAGTCATTTAAGTGATCAAGTGTCTCGTTTCTGGCGTTCTTGGCTGGATGCCAATCGTGGACAAATGCCGCGTGGTGAGATGATTCAGGATGCAGAGAAGATCCTTTCTTATACCATGACTTTGGCCAATCAAGACGGCTTCCCTGTACTTGAAACCGATGCCCAAGTGGTCGATCAAACCCGTCAAGTTTTATTGTCAGTGATTCGTGGTATGCCCGCACGTGACCGTGTCTATAACGAGATTAAGATGCGTGCAGCGGTACGCTTCCCAGCAGTCACGGTTGGGCAAATTGTGGGTGAACAAAACCGTGCCATTGTTTTAGGTAGCTATGCATTACCGGGTGTGTTTACGCAAAAGGCATGGGATGAGTATGTTGAAAAGGCAATTGATGAAGCTGCGAATAAGCCAACAGACAGCAAAGATTGGGTATTGAATAGTCGTCAATCGGATGATTTAACCTTCTCTGGTAGCCCAGAACAAATCCGCAAACAATTGGTCGCATTGTATAAGCAAGAATATGTGGCGGAATGGAAAAAATTCCTGAACGGCATTTATTATGCCAAAAACGATCAATTTGCTCAGCAAGTGAAGAGTATTGATGTTTTAGGCGAACCACAAAATTCACCAATTCGTACTTTATTACAACGCATTGCAATTGAAACCAACTGGGATAATCCAATTGTACAGGCTGAACTGGCTGTTCCTGAAAAAGGCTTTGTCGCTTGGTTTAAACGTAAAGTTCTAAACAATTCAGATGATAGAGCAGCGGCTCAAGCGATGGATCGTGCCCAAGGTGCAATTTCGCAAGAATATCAAATGTTCTATCAATTGGTACGCAAGCGCGATGATTTACAAGATAAGTCCTTATTCGATGAGTACATGAATAATCTTGCCCAAGTGCGTAGTAAGTTCAATGATCTGAAAACAGCAGGTGAGATTGGTCCAAGTGCTATGGCTTTGGTGAAACAGACTATTAATGATCAAACTTCAGTCTTTAATACCACACAGAAATATGTGGATGAAAAGATGATGGTGGGTCTGAAAGACACCGATCAACAGGTATTACAAAAATTGTTGATGACACCACTGACACAATCATTTGCTAGCTTGATTGTGCCGACTCAGGATGAGTTGAATAAATTGTGGGGTATTCAAGCGTATCAACCATTTAAAACCAATTTGAGCCAGAAATATCCATTTAATTCGGGTGTGACTTTACAGGCCACCAGTAGTGAAATTGGTCAAATCTTTGGTGAGACCGGTAGCATTGCACGCTTTGTAAAAGAAGCTTTAGATCCATTTGTGATTCGCCGTGGTTATGTCTTGACCTCGAAAACATGGAAAGACTTAGGCATTAGCCTAAATCCACAATTTGTGGTGGCATTCCAGCAATATGTGGCACCGATCAATGGCATGGCAACAGGCAGCCTCGATCAACCTGCGGCTGCACCTGTATCCAATCAGTCCAACTTCCAGTTCTATCCATTACCGAACCCGCAATACCTATCGTATACCATTGATATTGATGGTCAGCGCATGGTGTTTGAAAATGGAGTTCAACAATGGGTGAACTTTGTTTGGCCAAATCAGGGAGCAGTTCCAGGCGCACGCATCACGGCAGTTGATTTGGAAGGCAAAACCCATACGATTTTTGAAGAGCCAGGTGAATATGGGATTAACCGTTTGATCGATGCAGCGCAGCGTAAAGAACAAAATGGTAGTTTTGAAATGACATGGACCAGCAAAGCTGAACCATCTTTAACACTGAAAGTGAATTTCCGACTCATTAGTGGTAATAGCTCAGGCAGTATTGGCTCTAGCCGTGGTTATGCAGGCTTGCAACTGGTGGATAAAGTGGTGACAGAGAAAGCGGTACGTGTGGTCTCTGCGCAAGCGACACCTGCGGGGGCTGTAGCAGCTGTCGCTCCAAAACCACAAACGCCAGCGCCTGCCCAGCCAGGAGTAACGCCGTAATGTTAGGGATGATCAGGGAACAGCAGGAGGTGCTTGGATGCAACAAGTAAAAACGACAGCTTTGTACTACGGAAAGACACCCGCTCGTGGTGACTTTCTGAAATCCAAAGGGCAATACGCATTAATCCAGGTACTTGATCAGTGGATTACAGAAGCACTTGAACATGCCATGCGCGTCCCTGAGTTTAAGCAGCGTTATGAGTCTTTGCCTTCTTTGGATTTTTTTATTGCCAATCCTGCCGAGTCGATGTTTTTGGCTGCCAATTTAATTGCCAGCCAAGACAGCTCTGGGCGCGCATTTCCGATGGTATTGAGTCAATTGCTTGAAGTTGAGCAGCCTTATCAAAATTTATTATTGGCGCCGTTTTACTACAAGTCAGTTTTGGTCGATTTATTTCAGCGCAATCGGGTATTACGTAGTATTCGTGATACCAATATTATGCTGGAAAAGCTGAATAACCTACCGAATGTGGTTCAGATTTTCACTGCCGAAGAATGTAATGGTTTTTATGAAAATCACACCATGCATTCCTTTGCCCAATTGATGAAAATCAATGTCTATGAACTGGCACAGAGCATGATCGGATTGGGACTTTTACTGCAACCAATCTTAAAAAATGGTACCAGTCGTTTGAATAAGGTGCTGATCCTACCGATCAATAACGCGATGTACTGCTATGAAATCGCAGCGTTTTGGGTCGGGATGATTGGACGCTTCTTAGGCATCAATAATACTGAAATCCTGATTGGCATCTTGCATCGTGAGGAGCCGATATTGTTCATTGGTTTTCAAGGCGCGGATATCATGGCGCTCAGCGATATTTTTACTCAAAACATGCAGAGCGAGCACTGGGTATCCTTAATCCAAGCACAATGGATTGATGCCTATCTGGAGCAGAATGCAGGCCTTGCTACACTCGAACAATCACTTTGTCAGCGTCAGTTGAGCCTTAACCAAGGTTTGAAGCTGTTCAGACAAACTTTTTTAGATGAATGAATATGAGAAATAATCCGAAATCTATCTGGGCAAGTTTACTGTTTGGCTTATGTGTTATAGGTCAAAGCCATCTAGTCCACGCTGCACCGATTGTGGTGGAGGGTGTAGTGCCCAATGAGGAGAGCAAGCAGGCAATCTTGGTCAAAATGCAGTCTGTTTATGGTGCAGATCAAGTCGTGGACAAAATTCAGGTGCGCCCAGTTTCAGCGCCGAGCGGCTGGAGTGATTCAGTGACCCGTGTCATCACTCCTGATCTAAAGAAGATTTCACAAGGGCAACTGAGAGTGAAAGGAACTCAGGTCGATTTAACCGGTAAAATGACCGACCCAAATCAGATTCAGCCGACCACCAGCAGTTTTCAGGCTTTGGTCCAACAACCGTATCGATTCAATGCACAACTTTCAGTGAATCAGGCCGAGCAAAAAATCATTGACGATGCTTTGAAGAACCGAATCATTGAATTTGAATCAGGTAGTGCCATTTTGACTGCGGCAGGACAACAGATTCTGGATGAAATGGCAGTGGCGTTAAATAAGGTGGGTGGCAAGAAAGTCAAAATTATTGGGCATACCGATAGCTCTGGTGATGCCAATAAGAATACGGTATTAAGTCAGCAACGTGCTGCAGCGGTACAAAGTTACTTAGTCAGTAAAAGTATTGCTGCAGATCGTTTAAATACCGAAGGTAAAGGTTCAAGTCAACCTGTTGCAGATAATGCGACTGCAGACGGTCGTAAGAAAAACCGCCGCATTGAATTTGAAGTACTTTAATCATTCATAAATCCAAATGTGAGGGATGTGATTATGGCAACACCGTATATTGTTGTTGGTTGCCCAACCACAGGTGGTGGGCAGGTCATCAGTGGAAATAGCAGCTTTCTCATAGAAGGTATTCCGATTGCTTGTGTTGGGGATAAGGCTACTTGTCCAAAACATAAAACTGTGGCGACGATAGTCGCTGGTGATCCGAATATGCAAGTGATGGGTAAAGCCGCCGCTAGAGTGAATGACCCATTATCTTGTGGCTGTAAATTATTGCCGAAACAGAACTTAGCCGTTAGAGGTTAAGGCATGGTTTAAGCTTCAAATCTCGTAAAAGCTTAAAAATCATTTGGCATATCTTTTGCTAAAACAGCAATAGGGTAGCGATCTAGGCTATCTTTAGAAATAGACAAAGGCGTCTATTCAGCATCATTTGGTTGGTGTTTGGATAGGCGTTTTTTTATTTTGGAAAGCAAAATATGGCTAATCGCTATATTTTTCGGTAAATAACGATTGAGTGAATGTTTGATTGATCGCTTATGTCGGAATTTATATGGAGATGCACTAAATTGGTGAAACACTGATTTTTTGCACCAAATGATGATCATGGTACATATGATTAGATCATTGAGGTTCTAAATACGCAGATGATGGATTAAGGATAACAACACTGGCGAATTGTTATTTTTAGTGTATCTTTATTAAGCGATATATTTTTAAAAACATATCGAAATTCGAGGACAAAACAATGCCAACAATGATGAAAAAAACCTATCTCTGTGCTGCCGCTTTCGGGGCGAGTTTATTGATGCAGACCCACGCAGTAGCCGCGGACGCAATTACAGTGTACGCAGCGGCAAGCTTAACCAATGTAGTGAATGAACTCGATGCAATCTATGAGCAAAAAAATAAAATTGAGGTCAAAACCTCTTATGCAGGGTCTTCAACCTTAGCCAAGCAAATTGAGGCGGGGGCGCCTGCTGATGTGTTTATGTCAGCCGATGTGCAATGGATGGACTATTTACAGAATAAACAGTTGGTTGCGCCAACTGATCGCATGAATTTACTGGGCAATCGACTGGTTGTCATTACGCCTAAAGAGCGTCCGATTAAATTAAAAATGGATAAAAGTTTTGATCCAACTCAAGTGATTCAAGGCAAGCTGTGTACTGGGGACACCAAGAGCGTACCCGTCGGGAAATATGCTAAACAGGCGTTGACCTCACTAGGGTGGTGGGACAAAGTTCAACCACGATTGGTTGAAACGGAAGATGTACGTGCTGCCTTAAACTTTGTAGCGCGTGGTGAGTGTCAGGTGGGGATTGTGTATGCGACGGATGCTGCCATCAGCAAAGATGTGGTTGTGGCGGGTATCTTTCCCGAAAATACGCATCCACCAATTATTTATCCCGTGGGTTTAACCAAGAAGAATGCGGAATCGGTCAAATTCTATAAATTTCTACAAAGCGGACAGGCAAAAACGATATTTAAAAAATATGGGTTTAGCGTGTTGCAGTAACTAAATGATGATCTTAAGCCCTGAAGAAATTGAAGTTCTCAAGCTGTCCTGCAAAGTGGCAGCAGCGTGTCTGGTGTTTAGCTTAATTCCTGCAACTTTAGTGGCTTGGGTATTGGCCCGCAAAGATTTTTGGGGAAAGTCACTATTTGAGACCTTGGTGTTCTTACCTTTGGTTTTGCCACCTGTCGTGCCCGGCTACTTATTGCTGCAATTGTTTGGTAGTCGGGGACTGTTGGGGCAATATCTTGCCCCGCTGGGTTTAGAGTTTGCTTTTAACTGGAAAGGCGCGGTATTGGCATCCGCGGTGATGGGCTTTCCTTTATTGGTACAATCGATTCGGTTGGCGATTGAACTGGTCGATCAACGCTTGGAGCTGGCAGCGAAAACCTTGGGTGCATCTTCCTTTGGGGCGTTTATGCAGGTGACATTACCGCTCGCCAGTAGTGGTATTTTGGTCGGTGCTATTTTATGTTTTTGCCGAAGTTTAGGTGAGTTTGGTGCAACGATTACCTTTGTTGGCAATATTGCTGGCGAAACCCGTACTTTACCGTTGGCAATGTATAGTTTGATGCAGCAACCCGATACCGAAGCCGCGGTATGGCGATTGATTATCCTGTCTTTATCGGTGGCATTCTTTGCCTTATGGTTTGCGCAGTGGTTCAATCGTTATCAGAGAAATAAGCGTGGATATTCAACATGATTGATTGTCATATACAGCTACAGCAAGGGCAATTTTGTCTGGATCAACGCTTTCAATCTGATCAGTCGGTGATTGGTTTATTTGGGGCTTCAGGTTCGGGGAAAACCTCCATATTACACAGCATTGCAGGCTTAATCCGACCTCAATCGGGCTGGATTAAAATTCAGCATCAGACTTGGTTCGATCAAGGTCAGAATATTCATCTCAGTACGCAACAGCGCCGTGTTGGTTTGGTCTTTCAGGATGCGCAATTGTTCCCACATAAAAATGTCAAACAGAATTTACTGTTTGGTTTTAAGCATATTACGCCACAACAACGTCAGTTCGAAGTGGACTATATTGTAGAGTTGCTGAAATTGGCGCATTTGCTGGAACGTATGCCGATTAAGCTCTCTGGGGGAGAAAAACAGCGAGTGGCTTTAGGACGAGCCTTACTGTACTCGCCACAATTGCTGCTTTTAGATGAGCCACTGTCTGCACTGGATACCGCGCATAAAGCCGAGATCATTCCATTTTTTCAACGCGTTAAACAGGAAATCAAGATCCCAATGTTGTATGTGAGTCATGATCATTCCGAGCTTGAACAATTGAGTGACACCATTTGGTATTTATAGATAGCGTTGTAATAAGGTGAAAAACTTTTCGACTTCTTCCTCATCGACATGATCAGCACCTTTTAATACATGTTCTTTTAGGTGTTGTTCGATCAATTGGTTCATTAAACCATTTACCGCACCTTTGACTGCTGCTACCTGCTGTAGAACTTCTATGCAAGAACTGTCAGGATTTGTGATTGATTTCTCGACTGCTGCGAACTGTCCTTGAATCCGCTTAAGACGATTTAAAATTTTCTTATCTTGATGGAGGTGAGACATACTTTTTTTCCTAAAAAAATATATACTAGGGGGAGTATATTGGAAGACTAAAATAAATGCAGCATAGTAACCTAGAACGACGTCATTCTCATCAGTTTGATCAAGGAAATCCCTTGGCTCAAAAAAGAATTTTAATTGCCACCATTCTGACCGCAGTGATGATGGTCTTGGAAATTCTGGGCGGCTGGTTTTTTAATTCAATGGCTTTACTTGCCGATGGTTGGCACATGAGTTCACATATGCTGGCCTTGGGACTGGCTTATTTTGCCTATCGTATGGCGCGACATTATGCACAGGATCAACGCTTTAGCTTCGGTACATGGAAAATTGAAATCTTGGCAGGGTATAGCAGTGCGATTTTACTGATGGTGGTGGCACTGTTGATGGGGATTCAGTCACTTGAGCGTTTATTTAATCCTGTCACCATTCATTTTAATGAAGCAATTCCCATTGCGATTGTGGGGCTGATCGTCAATCTAATGTGTGCATGGTTACTACATGATGGGGGACATGAGCATCATCACCATCATTCACATCATCACTCTCATGGTGACGCAGATCATCACGGCCATGATCATCATCATGATTTGAATCAAAAAGCAGCTTTTTTACATGTGGTTGCTGATGCTGTCACTTCGGTGCTCGCGATTATTGCCTTATTTGCGGCCAAATATTTTGGCTGGAATTTCTTAGATGCTTTGCTTGGGATCGTCGGCGCATTACTGGTTGCAAAATGGTCTTGGGGGCTGATGCAGGAAACAGGAAAAACTCTATTGGATGCTGAAATGGGGCATCCTGTGGTTGAAGAAATACGTGAGGTGATTGCCCAGTTTGCACAGGTTGAAATTACTGATCTACATGTATGGAAGGTCGGGAAAGGCAAGTTCTCTTGTATTTTAGGATTGGAAACCACCATGACTGATCTCAATCCTGATCAGGTTAAAGCGGAATTGACGATTCATGAGGAAATTGTGCATGCCTCAGTCGAAATTCATCATATTTAAGCTAGAACTTCATCGAGTAGCGTTTTGAGCTACTCGATATATTTAATTATGCACCAATATATAAAATGAGACCGCAAAAGGCCGATGCAAAAATTACATATAACACATTGAGCTGAAATTTGAATAAAGCAATCAATGCTGCAATGGTAATAAAGGCCGCTTCATAATTAAAAGCATGATCAAAACCATTTGGCCAGAGCACATGATAGCTAAAGAATAAGGCCAGATTTAAAATTACCCCGACCACAGCAGCGGTAATCGCAGTAAGTGGTGCGGTAAATTTCAGTTCATTATGTGTAGATTCGATAATTGGTGCACCTGCCAGAATAAACACAAAGGAAAATAAGAAGGTAAACCAAGTCACGATCACCGCACCCATTGCGCCTGCTAAAAATAGCTGATCAGCACCCAATACAGCATGGTTATAAGCACCCAAAAAACCAACAAATGCCACCACCATAATCAATGGACCAGGAGTACTTTCACCGAGTGCCAGACCATCAATCATTTGGGTTGGACTTAGCCATGCATAATGATTGACTGCACCTTGGTACACGTAGGGCAGAACTGCATAAGCACCGCCGAAGGTCAGTAAGGCTGCTTTGCTAAAGAACCACGCCATTTGAGTATAAGCATGTTGCCATCCTAATCCTAGAGTCAAAAGCAGCATCGGCACAAACCATAGGAACGCAGCAATGATCAGGATTTTGGCGAGGTTGCTCCAGCGGAAAATGGCATGGGCCGGCGTCGGTGTATCATCATCAATCAGGGCGGTCCCATAACTTTTGTGGTTATTTTGATGGGAAGCCTGAGCCGTAAATAAATCGGGCTTTTGCTTACTCAGTACATAGCCTGATATTGCAGCTGCTAACACGATCAGGGGGAAAAGGACATTAAACATGAAGATGGCAATAAATGCGGCAGCAGCAATACCCCATAAAAATGGATTCTTTAATGAGCGACTGCCAATACGATAAGTCGCATGAAAGACAATTGCCGTGACCGCAGGTTTAATCCCATAAAACAAGCCTGCAATGATGGGGACATCACCAAACTGCACATAAATCCATGACAGGGTAATCAGGATAAATAACGAGGGGAGAACAAACAGAATGCCTGCTACAAGCCCACCCGTAGTTCGATGCATGAGCCAACCAATATATGTGGCGAGCTGTTGTGCCTCAGGACCAGGGAGTAACATGCAGTAATTCAGCGCATGTAAGAATCTTTTTTCAGAGATCCAACGTTTATTTTCAACTAGTTCTTGATGCATTACTGCAATTTGTCCAGCGGGTCCGCCAAAGCTAATAAATCCTAATTTCAGCCAGAATAAAAAAGCCTGCCAGAAAGGGACAACGGGTATTGGCTGATCGAGTACATGGTTTTGTTTTTGTTGCATGATTATTCTCGAGAAAAATTGGTATATAGGCCATCAAAAACATAATTGGAAAGTTCAAGTAACTGATCATCATCCGTAATTTTAGCTCTTAAACCTTGAATGACTTTTTCAATCCCGATTGCTTCAGGTGGCTCCACACCACCGACATCGAGAAAATGCACAATTTCCGCAATATGCTTTAAAGCAGATTGTTGATAAAGGTCAAAGCTGTGTAATAAGGTTTCAAACGTGACCCAATGATCAAGATGGCTAAAGCTCGCACCATCAAAATCAAAACCCAAGGCTGTAGCAGGACAATCGTTGGGTGTGTCTAACCAAATGAAGGTTGCATCAGGATCAATAAAATTTTGGATCAGCCAGGCGGAAGCTAAACGATCAATCCATGGGCGTTTTCTTGTGGCCCAAATTCTATTCTGAAAGTCCTGTTTGCGTAGTACTTGAATGTCACTGTGTAGAGCATGGGGTTCATCGGTTTCGCCAAAACGTAAAATGCTCTGTTCAACCGCATTCAGTTCCCGAATAGTTTGCTGCTTTGCCTCGGTTGGGAAATAGTCAATTTCAATTAATGCATCAAGCTGTTTACGTAATTTACGAATCTGTTTAAGAAGCTCTTTTTTATTGGTCTGATTTAACTCCTGTCGAAGTTGTGTGAGTTGTTGATAGAGCGCATCGTATTCTTCTTTTCGGTTAAATAGCTGTATCAGATCCAGATTTTCTGCGGCAATGGTCTGAAATAGATAGGCACTGCCATTTTCTGTAATTAAATCCTCAGCAATCGCATCAAACTTTTCTGAATGTTGCTTAGGTAAAGCATAAACACCATCGCGTAGTGTTGCAGCACCACTGGCTTTCAGTGCTCTCCAAACTCGCATACGCGTTGTCGTGTTCTGGGTTGGCAGGGATGAAATGAGTAAGGTTATTTTCATGTAATATACTCAACTTATTTGTTAAATATATTACACATAAATTTTATTTTATAAATCTAAAAATTTCATATCGTTTGAGGGTTTATACATAAGTCATTTGAATGTTTCATGACGAATTCAACGTTTTTAAAAAAGCCCAAGGGAAAATCCCTTTGTCATGTCCATCATCAAAACAGATCTGAATCCCATAACCTTGTGAGTAGATGGCAGAGATGGCAACATGATCTGGATATTGAACATCTTGTTGCCGTAGACGCTTTGCTCGACAAAACCCACAAGGGCAGCTGGCTCTCAGCTGAGCATGGCTAAACTCCTTTTCTGTACCATCCTCCCATGAAAGAAAGAGGCGTTGCTGTTCGATATCGACGTTCAGTTGGTGAGGTTCAAGTGACATATTGTCTCTCCTGAATCAGTGCCAGTCCAATACGAATCGATTTACGTACTTCTGGATCTGGGTCTTCGGCATGTTGTAATAAAATATGCTGAGCTGATTCACCGCCAATTTCACCTAAGGCAATCGCGACTTCTTTGCGTAGGTTGCTGATGTCATGCTGGAAATTTTCTTGGAGTTTGGCAATTGCAGCTTTTGATCTAAGGCGTCCTAAGCTGCGTGTAACAGCAATCCGAACTTGCCAATAAGTATCATCCAGTTGCTGTAAAAGCGGTTGTTCTAATTCAAGGACTTTTAATTTTCCAATGGTCAAGGCAGCTTCGACCCGTAGTTGCCATGCCTCAGCAGTGAGAGAACTGTGTAAGGCCGATAAAATTTCGGCTGTTGACGTGTGAGTTGCCGCCAAGCCACCTGTGGCGATACGACGGATTTCGTTATCAACATCATGCTGTGCGATCTGTGCCAGCGTTACTAAGCCTTCCTGTTTCTGCAACCAGCTCAGGGTGCTCACAGCTTCTTTACGTACTAAGGGATTGCCATGCTGAACATGTTCGAGGATGGCTTCAAATAACGGTTCAGCCCGTAGCTCCTTAATTGCTCTCAAAATTGCAGCAAGGACAAAGTCATCATGATGCTGCAAATATGTCGCCAGATGATGGGCAGATTCAGCATGTTTAATTTCACTTAAGCTTTGTGCTGCTGCAACACGCACATTTTCATGTGGATCACTCAAAGCTTGAGCCAAAGTATGTAAAGATGTCGCATCCTCCCATCCTTCTAAACGAATAGCAGCTCGCTCACGTACTTTGCTTGCTGGGTCATGTAACACTGCGTGCTGTAACCAAGCCAATAATTCTGTTTGTTCCTCATCGGCAATATTCATAATTGCGACAAAGCGGATATTTTCATCATCCTGATTAAGCTGAAACAGATAATCAGCATAATCCTCATCAATATCCGTCAGGACTGGGTAGTTTAGATTCATAGTTTATTGTTCCTAAACGGCGACTTTCTGATTTAAGCCGAGGGGGTTTAACCGACTCAGTTCAGCTTGAGTAGCGTGTTTTAATACCTGAATGCAATGTTTCTTGATTTGGGTAAATTCAGTCGAGGTCACCAGATCAACATGTCTTGGACGGGGGAAATCCAGTTTGATTTCTTCAATAATACGTCCCGGACGATGGCTCATGATCAAGACCCGATCTGCCAGAAATAAAGCTTCATCAATATCATGGGTAATGAACAGCACTGAGGTTTGAACGCTTTGCCAAATTTCAAGCAGCAGTTCCTGCATCTTTAAGCGGGTTTGCGCATCCAGTGCACCAAAGGGTTCATCCATTAGCAATACACGCGGTTGATTAATCAGCACCCGTGCAATTTCAACCCGTTGTTGCATACCACCTGATAATTCAGCGGGATATTTATGTTCAAAGCTTTTTAAGCCGACCAGTTCAATCATTTGTTGGGCTTGTTCTCGTCTTTGGGCTTTAGAGATGCCTTTCATTTTTAAGCCAAAGCACACGTTCTCTAGCACACTTTTCCATGGAAATAGGGTGTGTTGCTGAAATACCAAACCACGATCAGAAGAAGGTTTTTCAATGGCTTTTTGGTCCAGCAACATGGTGCCTGAACTAATCGGCAAATGGCCTGCCAGTGCACCGAGTAAAGTTGATTTACCGCAACCCGATGGCCCAAGCAAACACACAAACTCACCCGCCTGAAGATCAAAAGAGACATGATCCAAGGCTTGAAAGCGTTGTTTGTCTTGCCCAAGGTGTAGGTTGATATTGTGTAAATGGATATGACCGTATTGATTCATGTTATGCCTTCCTTAACTGGTACCATGGGGTAAGTTTTTTGCCGAGATAACGCAGAAAAGCACTGCTGAACATACCTAATGCACCGATTAACAGCATGCCAACAATGATGTCTGCATAATTTTGCAAGGTGAAGGATTCCCAAGTGAAATAGCCGATACCGAGCTGACCAGAGATCATTTCAGCCGTAACCAGACAGAACCAGCAAGTGCCCATGCCAATGGCTAAACCCGTGGTGATACTGGGTAATGAACCTGGAATAATCACTTCGTACAAAATGGCAAACTGACCCGCACCTAGACTTTTTGCGGATGCAATGAGGCGTTGATCAACCGCCTCAACCCCGTGAATGGTATTGAGTAAGATTGGAAATAGTGCACCTAAAAAGGTAATAAAAATCATTGAGGCTTCTGAGGAAGGAAACATCAGAATCGCCAAGGGAATCCATGCCACGGCTGGAATCGGACGCAAGATTTCTAGCGGTGGCATCAATAGGGCTGCCAAGGTTTTGGAATAACCAATCAATAATCCGAAAAGGACACCGACCACTGCGGCGAGTAAGAAGCCAATCAACACTCGAGTGATACTGGCTTTGACATGGGCAAGGGCAGTATCCAGTTCGCCAAAAGCAAGCAGCGACTGAATAACATCTCGTGGCGAAGGCACATTGGCAAAGTTGATCAGTCCCAAATTTAAATGGTACTGCGAGGCCAGTTGCCAAAACACAAGACTGAATACCAGTGACACGGCACTCAAGCTGTATGAAATCACTCGGCTTTTTGAGAATATCAGCACAGGGCGGATTGCCTTAGACTGAATTGGTTGGGTATCCGCTAAACTATTCATATTTATTTCTCCTGAATCTCAAAATTCCCCCTAAATCCCCCTTTAAAAGGGGGACTTTTCACGAGTCTAAAGACTGACTAAGATTCGTGAGGCTCCTCCCTTGCTAAAGGGAGGTTGGGAGGGATTTGATCACTTCACCAGCTTTTGGGCATTATTAAAGTCATAGACTTTACCGCCATGTGTTTTGGCCCAATTGTTGGCATCTCCACGCAGTAAGAAGGCACTGATCTGACCGTTTTTATCGGTGGCATACCATGCCAGATTGGCCAGTAATTTGATTTTTAAATTACGGTCTTGGTTGTAGATCACACGGATATTTTTACCGCTCTCGCATGGCATGCAATACCAACATTCATCAAACTGCATATAGGCTTTTTTACTTTCTGGATGAATCGCCAATAAATCCATTGGGCAAACATCAACACAGACGGTACAGCCTTTGTCCGCAATACATTTATCTTCATCCACCAACACAGGTGCGGCAGTGCGGTGGGCAATTTCTTTAAAAATAAAAGCCATGTGATGTTCCTTATTCGACTGTTTCAGCGACTAATTTTTTTTGAATACGCAATAGGTTGTAAGCGTTGGCTTCATCTTCCTCAATTGGGATGAAATAAGGCTCAACTGCTTTTTTAAAACTGACCATATTGCCGTGCTGATCTTTTTTCAGATGGGTATGACAGAACCAGTCCCGATCATTTTTTTCAGGGCAATCTGCACGGTAGTGATAGAGTCCCCAACGGCTTTCTTCACGGAAGAGCGAAGCACGCGCGGCCATTTCAGCACAGTCACGAATCACCGCGACTTCTGCAACACGCATCAATTCATGTGGATGGCTGGCATTGATCTGCTCAATATCGCTTTTGATTTCTTCAAAGCGTTTCAGCGCAATCTCAATTTTTTGTCGAGTTTTGGGTGGCTGTAAGTAGTCATTGACCATACGACGCAACTTGTATTCCACTTGTTCTGATGACAAGCCTTCTGGACGGTGTAAAGGTGCAAAAATACGGGCTTTTTCAGCTTCAATTTGCTCAGCATTCAGTTCTGAATCGGCTTGTTCTACGACATATTCAGCGGCATTGACCCCAGCAAACCAGCCATAGGTAAAGGCACCCAGCATGTAGTTATGTGGAACGGCTGCCATATCGCCCGCGCTATACAGGCCTTTGACGGAGGTTTCGGCTTTTTCATTGACCCACACCCCAGACGCACTGTGACCACTACAGAATCCAATTTCTGAAATCTGCATTTCCACCATATCTTGTCGGTAATCGGTACCACGACCTTCATGGAAACGGCCACGACTTGGGCGTTCATTGGTATGCAGAATTTCTTCAATGGTTTGAATGGTTTCTTCCGCCAAATGATCCATTTTCAGGAACACTGGGCCATTGCCACTTTGCAGTTCCTGATAAAATTCCCACATCATTTGGCCCGACCAGTAGTCACATTCAATAAAACGTTCGCCTTTGCTGTTGGCGGTATAACCACCCAATGGACCGGTCACATAGGCACAGGCAGGGCCGTTATAATCTTTAATCAGCGGATTGATCTGGAAGCATTCCAAATTGGAGAGTTCAGCCCCTGCATGGTAAGCCATGGCATAACCATCGCCAGCATTGGTTGGATTCTCATAGGTGCCCATCAAATAGCCAGATGCAGGTAGACCCAAACGTCCAGCAGCCCCACAACATAAAATCGCAGCCTTGGTCTTGATCACATAGAAATCACCATTGCGACAGTCAAAGCCGAGGACACCGTTGATGGCTCCCTCGGCATTTTTCAGTAGGCGAGTAGTGACAATGCGGTTATTGATTTTGACCTGAGCACGTTTCAGTTGGCGATACAGGACTTTTTTAATGTCATGGCCTTCAGGCATCGGCAGTACATAAGCACCCATGTGATGGACCTTTTTGACCGCATATTCACCTGTTTCATCTTTTTCAAATTTCACCCCCCATTGATCC
Organism: Acinetobacter sp. UBA991; assembly: GCF_002292065.1. NCBI lineage: Bacteria > Pseudomonadati > Pseudomonadota > Gammaproteobacteria > Moraxellales > Moraxellaceae > Acinetobacter > Acinetobacter sp. UBA991. The sequence goes on from NZ_DBBF01000041.1 coordinate 90,107, forward strand.
AGTTGCTGAATGGTGGTGAAACTGTGTTTGGCATAGGCATAGACGGTGGCTTGATTGACAATGCCATCATTGGCAATGGTAATTTCTTTGGTGTATTGCTCAGGCGTGGCATAGCCCGGAATAACAGCATTATTCAGGCCATCCATGCCCATTGAAATTGCACCGCTGCGTTTCACATTGGCTTTTTCAATCAATAAAACTTTCAGGTTGGGGTTGGCTGTTTTGGCTTTGATGGCTGCCATTGGGCCAGCCGTCCCCCCACCGATGACGACAATGTCATAGTCCAGTGTAATCGTATTCATGTTGTGCCTTTTTGAGTGCGTTTTAATTCACAAGGTTGGTGACGTTAGGTATTTCTTTTTCGATCTACTCTTAAACGGTATTGGAAGGTCTCTCCTGAGAAGTAGAGATATTCGAAGTCAATTGGGTGTCCAGCATGATCGTGAGTCAATCGCTCCACTCTTAACAGCGGTGCATTGATATCGACTTGCAGCAGTTCACTGAGTTCTTCATCAGCAAGGGTGGCGTCAATGTTTAAATCTGCATGTCCCAAGGCAATTGATAAATCTTCTTCAATCGCTAAAAACACATCGCGCGTGGAGAGGTTGATCTCTTGCAAAGCTAAACCAATCGATTCGGGTAAATAAGTCAGTTCAAATGAAACCGGTTTACGGTTAAGTAAGCGAATGCGCTTAATTTCCACCACATTGCTATTCACTGAAAGTTTTAATTTCGATGCAATTTGCGGTGTGGCAGGAATAAAGCGAAATTCTTTGACCACGTTAAACACCTCATGTCCCATATTGGTCATGGCTTCTGCAAAGCCTTGCAATTGGGAAATGTTTTGGAAGGTTTTCGGTGCGCTGACGAAAGTACCTTTGCCTTGAATCTTGTAAACCAGGTGTTCGAGCTGAAGTTGATTGAGTGCCTGACGAATGGTGATACGACTGACATTAAATAATTCACTCAGTTCTTTTTCAGATGGCAACTGCTGATGAATCTGATAACTACCCTCGACGATCTGCTGAAGCAGGGCCTGATAGACTTGATCATACAATGGGCGTTCGCCACTTACTTTATTCACAATCGGTTGGTTCATTGCACTTAAACTTGTTATAACAACTTGGTTGTTAGATTAGCGATTATGCAAAATGAAGAAAAATAACTTATGCAGCAAAAAATATCTGTTTTTGTGAATTACCTATCATGCAGGATGAAAATAAAGATGCTTTTTATTGTTTTGCGAATGGATAAGTTCCATTGATATATATTTTTAAATCAATATCTTAAGATTTATTGATTTTCATTTGGTTTGCTATTGTCTCTAGATTTATAAATGAAAGTGATCGTTTTAGCTTGGCGTATTTTGCGGAAATAAGACTGGTTCTGCGGCTAATTTTTCCGCTAGATATTGAATGAAGACACTCAATTTAGGTGGCACATGACGGGTAGGTGGATACAGCAACCATGCGCCACCACTGTAATGGGTTTTAAAATGCCAATCAGGTAAGACCTGCACCAAAGAACCTTGTTCTAAGGCATGGCGTGCTACGAAGTAAGGCAAACTGGCTATGCCTAAGTGTTGTAAAGCGGCACTGAGGCGTACGCCAGTATGATTGGCTGCATAACGACCACGGACTAGCACCGTAATCGATTTCTGTTCTTGCTGGAACTTCCATTTCGAGTCATTCGGTTGTTCACCCAAATAAATACATTGGTGCTGCTTTAAATCATGTGGATGTTGCGGTATGCCATGTTGCTGTAAATATTCGGGTGTGGCACAGATTAAATGATCAATATCAATCAGTTTCCGTCCCATCAAGCCACCTGGTGGTTGTTCGGTAATACGAATGGCCAGATCGACACCATCATCAATCAAGTCAATATAGCGGTCTTCCAATAGCAGTTGAATATCAATTTGAGGATATAGTGCCAGGAATTCGGGCAAATGTGGATGTAGCATAAAATGCCCAACGGCTTTAGGCACACTGATCCGAATCACGCCTTGTGGTTCAATATGAAACTGTCCCGAGCTTTCCATTACCGCTTGTGCCGCATTGACCATGTCGACACAGCGTTCATAGACCTGCTGACCACTTTCACTTAAGCGCAGTTTACGTGTGGTGCGATGCAATAAGCGTGTACCTAAGGCCCGTTCTAAACGGGCAATGGCGCGGCTCACAGCAGATGGGGTTGAGCCGAGCTGACGTGCCGTTTCAGAAAAGCTTTCCGTTTCGACAACTTTGACAAAGGTTGCCATTTCATTTAACAGAACCAGACTTTGATTTGTGCTCATGAAGCAAAAGTTATTTGGATTTTGATTGGATTATCGCGCTTTAAAAATCGCAATACAATCTTTTTCCTGTAGTCATGATGGAGATAAATCAAATGTGGCAGTTGTATGGACATGAGTTTCTGGCCTTGGCATTGATCCATTTTATGGCAGTCGTTTTACCAGGTCCTGATTTTATTATTACAGTACGGCAGAGTGTGCGATATGGTTATTTAATTGGCTGTATCACTGCAATCGGCATTGGTGTCGGCATTTCGGTACATGTGTTTTATACCTTGGTGGGTGTTGGCGTGCTAATCCAGCAAAGTGTCTGGTTAATGTCGTTATTACGTGTTGCAGGCGCGGCTTATTTGATTTATTTGGGCTGGCAATGTTTACGTAGTCAACCGAATGCCAATCTGGATATTCTGGCGGGGGAAGCGCTGGGCAAACCGAGCTTAATTCAAGCCTTTAATATGGGCTTTTTGACCAATGCACTGAACCCCAAAGCGACCGTTTTCTTTTTGGCGATTTTTACTACCATTGTGAATCCCGCAACGCCGTTAAAGGTTCAAATTGGTTATGGCGTCTGGATGTGTCTAGTCAATGCCGTATGGTTTATTTTGGTCAGCATTATGTTTGCTCAGCCTGTTGTACGGAAACGCTTTTTAGAGTTTGGCGTGTATTTTGAACGGGTAATGGGGATTATTCTCAGTGTAGTTGCAATACGATTGATTTGGAGTGTTGCCTTTGCCTGAACATAAAAAAGACTGCGCTGAGGCAGTCTTTTTTATTGGAGAGGGGTTAGGCACTGCGTTTGTTTCTGGTCAGTTGATGTAAGACTGACACTAGCAAATCAATTTCTTCCGTGGTGTTGTAAAACGCCAAAGATGGGCGCACCGTCTGTTCCACACCAAAACGACGCAAGATCGGTTGAGCACAATGATGCCCTGAACGCACTGCAATGCCATGTTGATTCAGTGCTTTACCTACTTGCTCAGTCGAATAACCTTCAAGTGTAAAAGACATCACGCTGGCTTTGTTTCTTGCCGTACCAATTGGTCTTAAACCTGAAACCGTACTCAATGCATGCTGGCCATATTCCAGTAAGTCATGTTCATAGCGGGCAATATTATGAATACCAAGGCGTTCCACATATTCCAGTGCTGCACCTAAACCCACGGCATCGGCAATATTGCCTGTGCCTGCTTCAAATTTATTTGGAGCAGGTTGGTAAACCACTTGTTCAAAGCTCAAATCCTGAATCATATTACCGCCGCCTTCCCACACAGGCATCGTCTCTAGGATTTCAGGCTTGGCATAGACAACTCCAATACCTGTTGGCCCAAACACTTTATGCCCTGAGAATACAAAGAAATCGGCATCAATCGCTTGAACATCGGTTGGCATATGTGAAACCGATTGGGCACCATCGACCAAGACTCGTACACCTTTGGCATGCGCGATTTTGATCACCTCAGCCACAGGTGTCACTGTACCTAAGGCGTTGGATACTTGAGTAATTGAGATCAGTTTAGTCCGTTCATTGATCAATTTTGGCAATTCTTCCAAAATGATTTGACCGGTATCATCGACTGGAATGACGCGGAGTTTGGCACCGACTTTTTTGGTGAGTTGAAACCACGGTACGATATTGGCGTGATGTTCAAGATGCGAAACAATAATTTCATCACCTTCACCAATATTCTGCTCACCCCAGGTCTTGGCAATCAGGTTAATGCCTTCAGTGGTGCCGCGAACAAAAATGATTTCCTTGGATGATTTTGCTCCAATAAAACGAGCTACTACATTACGCGCATGTTCATAGGCATCGGTTGCACGTGCTGCCAGTTCATGTGCGGCACGATGAATATTGGAATTTTCGTGCTGATAAAAATAGGCAATACGATCAATCACGCTTTGTGGTTTTTGCGTGGTCGCTGCATTATCAAACCAGACCAGAGGTCGACCATTGACGCGTTCTTGCAAAATTGGAAAATCACGACGGATCGCTTGAATATCCAAAGGTTGAGCTGCATTGGCTATAAACTGTGGTTGTGAAGGCTGGTAATTGCCATAACCCGTATTGCTTTGTGGCAAATCAAGAAAGTAGAAACCTGTAGAGACAGGACTTTGGGGTTGGGTTGAACTTGCCTGATCTTGCTGCAATAAGCTTTTTAGTGCATCGCCATGTGGTAATTGAAATGATTGAGCAGTCGCAAAACTGGCTGCATCAAATTCAGAATTTGATGTGCTGGGTGCTGCAAAATCATTTAAAAAATAAAATGGTGATGCCTCACTTGCCGATGGATGAGAAGGTTCAACCAAAGGCACATTCGGTGCACTATGAATGGCCTGTGGAAAATTTGGTTCAATTGGTGGGCGAGGTAAGTTCGCTCCACCAACCATTGGCGCAGAAGCAATCGCACGACGTTCAGGATAATCGGGATAGTTTGGGATATGCTCAGGATATTCAGGATTCAAACTTTTTTCATAAGCAATATTCGGCGCACGACCACTTAACGCTGCTAAAGGTTCAGCAGGCTGAGGTTGATGTGGCGGTGTACCGATATTGGGCAAGTCCAAATTCAAACCAGAAGGGTGGCTACTGCCTGAGCTTGGCAGCGCAGCAAAAAATTCAGAGGCAAGCCTTGAAAGTGTTGCTTCATCTGGGAAGTTGGACGGTGGACTAACACCGACCACTTCAGAACCCGTTGGACTACCTTGCCCAGTACCTGTAGAAGATAGGTTACTTGTAGTTAACTGGGTAGTCATGATATTTGTCCACCTCCACATCTTCGAGCACAGCCAACGCATCCTCAGTCAATACCGCCAATGAGCAGTACAGTGAGATCAGATAAGACGCAATCGCATTGCGGTTGATGCCCATGAAGCGTACAGAAAGGCCAGGAGATTGCTCACCTGCCAAGCCTGGTTGGAATAAGCCCACCACACCTTGGCGTTTTTCACCCACACGCAGTAACAAGATTTTGGTTTTACCATCTTCCACCGGAATTTTATTCGATGGAATCAGTGGGACACCACGCCATGTGATGAACTGCGAACCGAATAAACTGACGGTTGGTGGTGGCACGCCACGACGGGTACATTCACGGCCAAATGCGGCAATCGCATCTGGATGTGCCAAGAAGAAACCGGGTTCTTTCCAGACTTTACGCAGTAAATCATCAAAGTCATCTGGTGTTGGGGGACCATTTAAAGTTGAGATACGCTGTTCATCTGCGACACTGGCCAATAAACCATATTCAGGGTTGTTGATCAGCTCGCTTTCTTGGCGTTCTTTAATGGTTTCAATGGTTAAGCGTAATTGTTCTTTAATTTGATCATGTGGGCTGCTGTAAAGATCGGCAACGCGAGTATGAATATCCAAGACGGTAGACACACCATTTAAGAAATATTCACGCGGTTGCGCATCATAATCAACAAAGGTTTGCGGCAAAGTCGCTTCATCACGTTGTGTACAGGCCACTTGGATATCATCGGTGTTGCTGACACGGTTAACGCGATAAATACCTGCTTCAACAGGAATCCATTGCAATAAATGTGTGAGCCAACGTGGGGTAATGGTCGAAAGTTGTGGAACGGTCTTGGTGGCATTGGCAAGCTGTCTAGCTGCATGATCTCCAAGCGCAAGTTGGACTTTATCTGTGGTTTTTGCCATGAATAAGTTTTCCTGTTGTCTTTGGCTTTGTTAATAAAAATTGGTTTTATTGCAATAATATTTAATGATTTATTTCGTTAGACTAGAGGCTATTTAGTTTTTTTAAAAATATTATTATGAGATAAATAATCGTGAATTATCTGCTTATTACTCATAAGAATATAATTATGAAAAATAAATATAAGTATTGAATATACGTTATTTATTCTTACGCCTTTTTATTTACTTGGTTAAATACCTCATTAAATTAAACTTTACTATTGTGTAATGACTCACTTGGTGACTGTAAAATCTGACTGCCTGCTGCAACACTATGGGTAAGCCACACATTGCCGCCAATAATTGAGCCTTTACCGATGGTGATACAGCCTAAAATTGTTGCACCTGCATAAATCACCACATGGTCCTCCACGATCGGATGACGGGCATAATCTTTTTTCAGTGCACCGTCTTCATTCAGTTCGAACCGTTTTGCACCGAGCGTCACCGCCTGATAGATACGGACATATTCACCAATCACTGAGGTTTCTCCAATCACCACACCTGTGCCGTGATCGATAAAGAAGCCTTTCCCAATTTGCGCACCCGGATGAATATCAATACCCGTTGCTGAATGGGCCAATTCAGAAATAATCCGTGAGAGCAGCGGTACACTGTGATAGAGCTGATGTGCTACACGATGATGAATAATCGCTAAAATACCTGGATAGCAGAGTAAGACTTCATCAACGCTATGCGCTGCGGGATCACCTTCATATGCTGCACAGACATCGGCATCCAATAAGCGGCGAATGTCAGGTAAGGTATTGGCAAAATCCTGTACGATGGTTTGGGCCAAAGCGACTTGCTGTTCATACAGCAGACGTTCATTGCTAGAAACAGGGATCGGTTTGACTCGACTTTTGGCTTCGTAATTTAAAGCCAACTTGACCTGTGCAAACAGTTCATTCAAGACACGGTCAAGGGTATAGGCAATATAGTAATCCTCAGTTTCTTGGCGTAGATCGCTCGGCCCAAGTCGCATTGGAAATAAGATCCCACACAGATCATCTAAAATTGACTTCAGCGCATCCTTAGATGGGAGTTCACGCCCACCAAATTCTTTGATGCGATGTTGACGCTCTCTCCATTCATGTCGTGCTTGTTGTAGGCCTTCGACGACAGGCTGTATTTTCCATTGACTCACGCGAGTTCCTTGCAAAACGAGATCTTAAATAAATCGTAAAATAATTGCTTAAAAAAGCAGCATTAGTCTTGTAACCAAGGTAACTGATGTGTACGCCAGCCATTGCTTTGATTACGTTGTTGTTGCTCGTTTAAATCACCTTCAAAGCCTTCTTGCACGTTATAAACTTGGGCAAAACCTGCACTAAATGCTGCTGCAGCTGCTAAAGCAGAGCGTTTACCACTACGGCAGAGCAGCAGAATGGTTTTGTCTTTGCCAACTTTGCTATCCAGTTCTTTCAGAAAGCGTGGGTTTCGGTTAAAAGATGTGCCCGTTGCCCATGCGACGTGGATACTTTCAGGGACATAGCCGACAAATTTGCGTTCTTCATTGGTACGTACATCGACCAATACCGCTAGGCCTTGTTCAACCAAATACCAAGCTTCAGGTGGGGGAACGCTGCCAGTGAAATCGAGTTCATTTTCTTCAGCATAATGTTGCGCACGCGCCAAGATATCTTGTGGATTTTTTGATAAACCGTGAATCGTAGATGTCGATTCTGCTAGATCAGTAGAATCAAATTGAGCATTCATTTTTATAACCTTTCATACATCAGCGGGATGATGTTTTTATCTTAGGACTGTTTTTATATTCAGGAAAATAAGCAAAATTTATTTATATATCTATTTTTGATAAATAATAGGTTTTTATTAATTTATTCGGAATATAGTTTGGAGCTATATTTTAAAATGAAAATGCTTATTTAATTTAAAGATGAAATTATCAGGATTAAATATTTTACTTTTCAATTAAACAGCGGGATAAATATTTAAAAGGCTTAGTTGGGAAATTAAATGAAACAACACTAAAAATAAACCAATTGAATATAAAAACAGCAAAAATTGCCTAAGTCTTATTCTTATCTCATAAAGGAATAAGCAACTCACTTTTTCTTATTTTTAATCATAAAGCATGCCGCATACCATAAGCCTATATTGTTGAAAGATCATCTAATTATGGGCATCAAAAACTCTAAGCCGCTAATTGTTACAGCGATCGTCCTTGTGGCGATTGTTGCTTTTATTGTCTATCAAAATCAAAAAGATGCTGCACCTGTTCAGTCTAAAAATAACAAGGCAGTGGTGATTGCCTATCAAACTGGTGTGGATCCAACCAAGGTTGCACAAGCCAATGGTGATTATGAACGTGATAGTAATCAAGCAATTCAATGGCGCAAATTTGATGCAGGTTCAGATGTGGTTAATGCATTGGCTTCGGGTGATGTGGTGATCGGCAATATTGGTTCTAGTCCTCTGGCTGCTGCTGCAAGTCGTGATTTACCGATTGAAGTCTTTCTTGTGACGGCTAAATTAGGCGGTTCAGAGGCATTGGTGGTGAGTAACAAATCAGGCATTCAAAAACCTCAAGATTTGATTGGCAAAACCATTGCCGTACCATTCGTCTCAACCACGCATTACAGTTTATTGTCAGCACTCAAGCATTGGAATATTGCGGATAATCAAGTCAAGATTATTAACTTACGTCCACCAGAAATCACAGCAGCTTGGGAGCGTGGTGATATCGATGCAACTTATGTTTGGGAACCTGCATTAAGTAAAGTCAAAGCCAGTGGTCATGTATTAACAGATTCGAAACAAGTCGGCGAGTGGGGCGCACCAACCTATGATTTATGGGTGGTTCGTAAAGATTTCGCTGAAAAAAATCCAGAGTTCTTAAAAGCATTCGTAAAAACCAGCTTGAAACAAGTTGAAGCGTATCAGCAAGATCCAAAAGCATTTGAACAAAATGCGGACAATATCCAGAAAATTGCTCAGCTGACAGGCTCTGATGTGAAAGATATTCCTTTACTGTTATCAGGCAATATTTATCTGAATGGTCAGCAACAACACGCAACATTAGCGGGTGAGTTCGCCAAAAATATTTTCGACACAGCAACATTCCTCAAAAGCCAAGGCAAGGTGGATCAAGTAAAACCTGATTATCAAGCGAATGTCACCACCCAATTCTTACAGCCCTAGGAGATCTAAATGAGCGTATTAGCTGCCGAGCATCTTCATTTAACCTTTCCAAAACAGACCGTGCCTGTATTGCAAGATATCAATCTGAAGATTGAAGAAGGCACTTTGACTGTGATTTTGGGTGAGTCTGGTTGTGGTAAAACAACATTACTGAATATTCTGGCGGGTTTTCAAAAGCCAAGTTCGGGGCAGATTACACTGGATCATGAAGTGGTGACTGCGCCAGATGCACGCCGTGCGGTGGTATTTCAGGATCATGCGCTATTACCTTGGTTAAATGTCTCTGAAAATATCGGTTTTGCTTTGCAGCTCAAAGGTTTAAAAGAGCAAGACATTCAACAGCAAGTCGATGCAATTCTTAAAATTGTCGGCTTGAGTCATGTGGCTAAAGCCAATATTTGGGAATTGTCAGGTGGCATGAAACAGCGCGTCGGTATTGCGCGTGCTTTGATTAGCCACGCAGCCTTTATTTTATTGGATGAGCCTTTTGCTGCGCTTGATGCTTTTACTCGTGAAACCATGCAGCAGTTGGTCCTGGACTTATGGATTGAACAAAATAAATCCTTCTTCCTGATCACCCATGACATTGAAGAAGCACTATTGCTGAGTAATCAATTGGTGTTGATGACCGCTCGCCCAGGTAAGATTGTCGAAACTTTAAAACTGGATTTTGCAGAGCGTTATAAGCAAGGTGAATCCATTCGTGCGATCAAATCGGATCCTAAATTTATTCAATTACGCGAGCAATTGTTTGAACGCCTACGTGTGCAGAAACAAGCAGGGCATGAGGTGGCTGTATGACGGGGCAAGCAAAAAATACAGCCTATGAGGTGAGCAAGGCCGAGGAACTGCAATCGACGAATCAAACACAGTCAGGTTCGGTTTTTAGTCCAATTGGGTCCTTTTTTACTCGCCATCGTAGTTTAGCGCTCAGTTTTTCCAGTGTCTTGAGCGTACTGGTGATTTGGTATTTGATCACGGCATTAAAAATTGTCCCAAGTCTATTTTTGCCGAGCCCACAAGCGGTATGGCAAAAATTTCTAGAAGTCAGTCAACAAGGTTTTATGAAAGCCACCTTATGGCAGCATTTGGCAGCAAGTATTTCTCGTGTCTTATTGGCTTTAGTTGCTGCGATTGCGATTGGTGTACCTTTAGGTTTATGGATGGGGCTGAATAAGTGGGTTCGTGCCGTGCTTGATCCATTGGTTGAGTTATTGCGTCCGATTCCACCTTTGGCTTATTTGCCACTATTGGTGATCTGGTTCGGGATCGGTGAAACCACCAAAGTCCTTTTGATTTTCTTTTCGATCCTTGCACCTGTGATTATCAGTAGTACCCATGGTGTGCTGAGCCATCAGCTCAATCGTGAACGTGCTGCCTTATCTTTAGGGGCAAGCCAATCACAAGTGTTTTGGCATGTGATTCTGCCGACAGCCTTACCGCATATTTTAACGGGTATTCGTATTGGTTTAGGTGTGGGCTGGTCGACTCTAGTGGCTTCGGAATTAGTTGCAGCAGATCGCGGTATTGGTTTTATGGTGCAGTCTGCAGCGCAGTTCCTGATCACCGATACCGTAGTTCTGGGCATTATTGTGATTGCGATTGTCGCCGTTAGTTTTGAATTGTTTTTGCGTTGGTTACAGAAGCAATTATCTCCTTGGTATGGCCAACAGTTATAAGTGTGAGTAGTAGAAGATGACCTTAAATATTGAAGTTATTAAACCAACGATTGGTGCCATTATTCACGATGTTGATTTAAACACGGCTGATGAAAATACGACGCAACAAATTCAACAGGCTTTGCTGGATCATCATGTAATTTTCTTCCGTAATCAGCAGCTTGCACCTCAGGCACAAGCGGAGTTGGCACGTAGTTTTGGTTCTTTGCATATTCATCCGATTTACCCATCTATCGATAATGTGCCTGAAATCATTGTATTGGACAGCTGGAAACAAGACTTACGTGATAATGAGCTTTGGCATACTGATGTGACTTTCAGTCAGAAACCGCCATTGGGTTGTGTATTGCAAGCGATTAAGATTCCACCTGTCGGTGGTGATACCCTTTGGTCAAGCGGGGCAGCTGCATTTGCTGCCTTGGATCAAGGTTTGCAGCAAAAGTTAAAAGGCTTAACCGCAACGCATGACATTCGTCAGTCTTTCCCGATTGAACGTTTTGCGCATAACGATGTTGAGCGTAAAAAACTGGAAGAAACCTTTAAGCGTAATCCACCCGTTGTTCATCCGGTGGTGAGAACGCATCCGGTAACGGGTCAGCCGATTTTGTTCGTGAGTGAAGGGTTTACCACACGTATTAATGAACTGGATGAGACGGAAAGTGCTGAATTGCTAAAGTATTTATTTGCGCATGCCACCAATGAGCAGTTCCATTTGCGTTGGCAGTGGCAGGCAGGTGATGTAGCGATTTGGGATAATCGTTGCACACAGCATAAGGCGTTATTTGATTATGGTGATGCGCATCGGATTATGCATCGTGCCACGATTAATGGTGATGTACCGTTTTATCAAGCAGCGAGTTAAAATTTAGTTTTAATTTTTTTGCTTCGGTGGAATCTTATAGAGATCTCATCTTATTTTTAGATAAGCCTTCAGCTGGAGTTACTTTTGTTTCAGCAAAAGTAACCAAAACCATTGTCATCCACAAAACCTGTCTTCTTCCGGTATCTCTTTAAATTAATCGCAGAAATAGCATCTGATTAATCTCACGCAGGTTGTGGATGACCTGTAGCACCAGTAATTCCTGAGATATGTTCATTTTATATGAGTAGGTATTACGAACTAATCATTTAAGTAAGGTGAGTCTCTTGTTTATAAATAGAAGGCGCTTGCCCTGTCCAGCGTTTAAAGGCACGTCGGAATTCACGTAATTCGCTAAAACCCAATTGCAGGCTAATCTCACTCAGGGATAGGTTCTGTTCAATAAGTTGCTTGGCTTTACGCTCCAACACATTTTGCCGAATTTGTTGAAAGCTCAGACCTTCTGATAACAATTGTCGTCTTAAATGGCGTTCGCTGATCCGTAATTGTTCAGCAGCTTGTTGCATCTCAAAGCGTTCAGGTAAATGCTGTTCAATCAAATGATCGAGTAGATGCACATAACCCACTTGGTTGAGCTGGTCTATTTCTTTTAGGGCTTGTTCACAGATGTGTAGTGCAGTTGCATAGTTGGCTGGACTATAATTTTTTAAGCTGCGCTGCAATAGGCTAGTGCTAAAACGCATGATATTCCTGTCACGATTAAACTGGATCGGGCAGCCAAAGAGTTCGTTATATTGTTGTTGATATTCGCGTGGTAAATAGCTGAGCTCAAGACTGATCACATCATCATGATCGCCCAACATCGCATTTAAACAGGTGATGATGCTGCTAAATAATTCATCATAGAAAAAGGCTTTGAGTTCATTGCAGGGATAAGGTTCGGTGACTTCCAATTCACAAAGATCAGCGTGGATAGAAAAGTCGATATTCAAGACACTGCCAGAAATCCTATGGTAGCGCAGCGCAATGTCTAAAGCATCTGCAACCGTTTTACAGGATTGCATGGCAAAGCCCAAAATCCCCATCGAAATCAGACCTTCGCTACTGCCAAGCTTTAAGCCTAGGTTCGGTTGTTGATAGGTGGTCATGGCTTGACCAACCACATCACAGAGTTGGCTAAAACGAACCACAGCTTGGGTTTGCTGTATTTGTGCAATGTCTAAACCTGAATTCTGAAACCATACAGCATAATCCCACTGTTGCTGCTCTGCATAATGGATTAGGCTCGCCAGAATGGTGGGTGGAATAAATTGCTGTTGTTCATTTTTACAGTTGCTGCGTATAGGCATAAGTCCGTTTTGCCCCCCAAAGAAAAGTGTCTTTAACCCTGTTGGGTATCGCATAATTTTGATTAACTTTCAACATGCTTTAATACAGTTAGAAAAAGAATTGAAAGGAAGTCGTGATGTATCAGGTGGGTTGGGACAAGCAGCAAATCAAAATTACACCGAAAGGCTATGCCATGTTTGGTTATGGGCAATGGTCACATCGAGCCTATGAACAGCGCACAGCTTTATTTGCACGTTGCGTGAGTATTGTCGATCAGCAACATAACCGACTCCTGATCTGTTGTCTGGACGTAGGTTGTATTACCCATGCCATACGCAGCCAAACAATAGCGCGACTCACACAAATTCTAGATTCACCATTTGATGAAAATCAATTGGTCCTCATGGCAACCCATACCCATTCTGGCCCTGGTGGTTGTGGCTATGAAGCTTTATACAATATGCCAACCCCTGGTTTTGTGCCTGAACATTTAACTGCCATTGTTGAGGCGATTGTACTGAGTATTCAAAATGCGATTGCATCTGAACAAGACACCGAGATTTTCTTGGAGACTCAACATTTTCCAGAGCGTACCGCTGTCGCATGGAATCGTTCAATTAAAGCCTATAATCGTAATCCAGAAGTTCAGCCACGTACCGAAGCGGAAACGCATTTAGCCTTGAACCGAGAAATGCAGTTGATTGGTTTCTATCGTGAGCAAAAACTGCAGTCCTTTATTTCCTTATTTGGGGTACATGCAACCTGTTTAGGAAATTCCTTAAACGCCTATGATGGCGATAATAAAGGCTATGCAGCCGCATTCTCTGAGCAGGCTTTAATTGAGCAAGGGATTCAAAATCCAGTCACGATTTTTGCACAAGCAACTGCGGGAGATGTATCACCGCATTTTCATGGCAAAGATCAGCTCAAGATTCGCAATAAGATTAAAGGCGAGCAGGAATATCAATACGCGCAACAAAACGGGCGATATCAAAGTGAACTGGCTTTGACGGCTTTACAGTCAAATATTCCTAAAAATTTACATAAAGTCGAAGGCAAGATCGATGCGGTTTTGTCCTATGTAGACCTGAGTAATATTGAAATTCCAGATGAGTTCGCAGCGGGGCAAAAGCATGCCAAGACCAGTCAGCCTTGTCACGGTACCGCATTTTTTGCAGGTACGCCTGTCGATGGCTTAGGGGCGCCCAAACCCTTAATTATGGGGATGCAATTTTTAGCGGATCAATTTCGCAAACAAAAAACCAAGCACCCAAAAGCTGCTGATTTTGCAGACTATCAGCAGTTGTATGCCTCTCAAGGGCCGAAACAGATTTTACTGGAAGCAGGTGCCAAAAAGATTTTAGGGCAGCCGATTGGTTTTCCACCGAGTATGCTTGATCCGTTGATTGCAGAAATGAACCGACAAGTGAAAGCGGGAGCGATTCAGCACAGTCCTTTAGTTCCAAGCGTGGTTCCCTTACAGATTCTGCGATTAGGTCGATTGGCTTTGATTTGCTGTCCAGGAGAATTTACCACTATTGCAGGGCAGCGTGTCATTGATACGGTTAAACAGACGCTTGCCGCACAGGCTTCGGTTGAAAGGGTTTGGTTAGCATCCTACTGCAATGATTATATGGGTTATGTCACCACCTATGAAGAATATCAAGCGCAAGCCTATGAAGGTGGACATACCTTATTTGGTCAATGGACGCTAGCTGCCTGTCAGAGCAAATTCAAAGGTTTAGCTGAACAATTGTTATTAGAGAAAAATAAACGTCATTACGATGAAATGACACGACCACAACCGATTCCAGCACAGGAACTCGCAAAACGCAGCAATCATGGCAATTTAAAAACTGCCGTTAGCCAAGGAGAGGCAGTATGAGTGATTTAACACAAGGCATCTGGACGAACTGGTCAGGCTTCCAAAAATCTATGCCGCAACAGGTTTTACAACCAGCCAATGTGCAAGAACTACAGTCCATTGTTAAAGCGCAACAAAAAATACGGGTAGTCGGTGCAGGACATTCATTTACGCCCTTAGTCTGTACTGATGCCACCTTATTGTCTTTGGATCATATTGCAGGCATTGCATCGACAGATCTTGAACGATGTCAGAGCAGCATTTATGCGGGTACACGTTTATATGACCTAGATCAACATCTGCAACAGCAATCGATCAATCAGGCTTTGATGAATCAGGGCGATATTGATCAGCAAAGTCTAGCGGGGGCTGTCTCCACAGGCACACATGGGACAGGAGCAGATTTACATTGTATTTCGGCCTATGTTGAAGCTTTTGAGTTATTGACGGCTTCTGGTGAAATCCTGAAATGTAGCCGCACAGAATATCCTGAAATCTTTGCCGCAGGACGGGTGTCTTTGGGAAGCTTGGGTATCCTGACTCAGATCACCATGCAGAATCGCCCTCGCTATAAGCTGAAAGAGCATATTCAACTGTGTCCGGTAGAAGACATGATGCAGCATATTCAGCAATGGAAGCAGCAGCATCGACATATTGAGTGCTTTGTGTTTTCCCATGAAAAGCAGTTGATGCTAAAAACTTTGGATGAGACTGATGAAGCGGTTTTGCCGCGGAAGGAAAATTTTCCATCGGATGATACCTTGCTGACTTTGTGTTCAGAACTGACCAAAAACTTTCCTTCGCTGAATCCTTATTTACAGAAGCTATTAGGCATCTTTGTCAAACCGACAACCTATGTTGATTGGTCGAGCAAGATATTTCCAACGCCGCGTAATACCAAATTCAATGAAATGGAGTATCAGATTCCTGTTGATCGTGGAATTGAGTGTTTGGATGAAATATTGCATGCCTTAAGAAAGTATAAAGTGGCCACCTTTTTTCCGCTCGAATTTCGCTTTGTGAAGGGTGATGATATTTGGCTTAGTCCGTTTTATCAGCAGGACTCCATTTCGATTTCAGTGCATCAATATCATAAGCAAGACCCGAAGTTGATTTTTGATGTGGTTGAGCCGATTTTGCAGAAATATCGAGGGCGTCCGCATTGGGGTAAAATGCATCATATGACCAGCACACAGCTTCGGGCTTTATATCCAAAGTGGGATGATTTTATGGCTTTGCGCCAGCAGTTGGACCCAGAAGCCAAGTTTTTAAATCCCTATCTGGAAAAGCTGTTTTTAGGTTAAATAGAGTTATTTTATAAGCTGAAAGTGCTTAACGGAGTCATGTCGAGTTCTCATCCAATTAAGGGTTAAGCTTTCAGCTGGAATTACTTTGGTTTCACCCTGAGAAGCATTTGAAGCTTGGTAAGATGTATTTAAACTTCTTGCACTCAAAGCTTTAGTCGCTTTGGCTTGCTCAGGTTGTAGATGACATTCCCTCGTATAAGATGGTTTTTTAGAATCACAATTAAATAAAAAAGGTATAGCCATGTTGGATCATTATTTTAAACAACTCAATCTCGACCTAAAAAAGCAGGGGATTGCGATTCCGCAACTGATCATCGATGAAGCAGCGTTAAAACAAAATATCCAACATGTTCAGATTCGTCTTGCTCATGCCAAACATTTAAAAGCACGCTTGGTGGTCAAGTCATTAGCAAGCCTAGACCTACTCAAGTTGCTATCCGAACAGATGAATACGCAACGCTTTATGGTATTTCATCAACCGCATATTGTTTCGATCCTAGAAAATTTTGCCGAAGCCGATATTCTGTTGGGTAAGCCTATGCCTGCCCAAGCTGTACGTCATTTTTTTGATCAGCATGCGGAGTGGTCGAATGCCAAAATTCAGTGGCTGATTGATACCAAGCAACGCTTACAGCAATATCTCGAGATTGCCCAGCTCTATTCTCTGTGTTTGGATGTGAATATTGAAATTGATGTCGGCTTACATCGTGGTGGGGTACAGTCGACACAGCAACTGACCGAAATTTTAAAGCTGATTCAGCAGTATCCGCAGTATTTAAAGCTTTCTGGTTTGATGGGCTATGATGCGCATGTCACTAAAATTCCAGCCATCATTAAAAAACCTGAATTGGCTTATCACAGTTCACAGCAGACCTATGCCCATTATCAACAATTGATTCAAAAGCAGTTTCCATCGCTGTGGCATGATGCGCTGTGTTTTAATGGCGGTGGTAGCCCAACCTTTAGCTTTCATACCACTGAAAGTGTCTGCAATGATTTGTCTTTTGGTTCAATGCTCTTAAAACCAAGTGATTTTGACAGTGATTTTTTAAGGGCATTACAACCTGCGTTATGGATTGCTGCGCCTGTATTAAAAATACTGCCATTTACTCAGCTTCCTTCTATGTCTTTATTAGATAAATTGCCACATAAATGTAAGGCGCTGTTTATTTATGGTGGCTATTGGCTGGCTGATTATGTCTATCCTGATCAAGCGCATACCCATGCATTGTACGGGCGTAGCAGTAATCAGGAATTGATCAATGTACCGAAGGATTGTGATATTCAAGTCGATGATTTTGTATTTTTAAGACCAACCCAGAGTGAAGCAATTATTCCTCAGTTTTCTAAGTTAAAGCTGTATCGCAGACATGCTTTTGAGACATGGCAAACTTTTAGTGAGTGACGATGAGTCACTAAGCTTTGCTCATCAAGATTCGAGCTAAAAGTCTGCCATGTATTTTGAGCCTTAAAATAAATCGCTTAAATGGCAGCTTTTCGCTTCAGTCAGATTTTCAATGGAATCAACCAAGAGAATATTAATATCTTTTTCGCTTTTATACGCTGCAATCACTTCTACATAGATCGGCTGTTTTAGTTTTGTGGCTTTGGAGAGAAAACCTGATACCGCCTTTTGCTTAGACCAGTCCGCATCTTTCAACACATATTCATTCTGAGCAATATCGCATCGCGTTAAAATGGCTTTGTTATCCTGAATGGTTAGGGTGCCAATAAAAATATCCATGCTTTCTTTGGGATCAGGTGAATTGGCAAAAGTAGTAAAAGGAAAAACGAAGCTAGATATAAATATTGAAAAGACAAGAGGGATTTTTTTCATTGGATTTTTCCTAGAGATGACATTCATTATTAAAATAATGCTTTGAGATTCTAAGCTAATCCGCTGATTGAATGCCAGAAAAGAGCCAAGTAGGAGCAAGACTAGAGGTAGATCTGTTCCTACTTAGCATGATGAGTTTTTGTGACTAAAAACGATAGCCCATTTTCAAACCATAAGCGATTGCACTGTTATCTTTAAAATCGGCCTGTTCAGCAATGGGTTTAATTCCTGCTACAGGAATGTAATAGGTGCCGTCTTCGGCAATCACATCACCTAACCAGAAGTATTTAACGCCAGCCGCAATAAAGTAGTTCGGGGCAGGATTAAACTGAGCACCTAGACCAATCCCCCAAGACCCTTTGGTCGGATTCAATGTGGATGCAGGGTCGCCTGTACCAGAGTCCCAACTGACTTCAGTGGATGCACTCCATTTCTCAGTAAACTGATGTCCAAGTCCGACATTGACCGTCCATTGATCTTTTTGATAGCTGTCTAAATCAAAACCACCTGTATAGGTTCCTTCGCTGATTACGCCAGTGAGATACTCCGTCACTGCGCCAAATTGCGTCGGTCGAATATGAAAATCTTTCCAGTTGACCCAACGTAGATTGGTATAGAGCAGTGTGTCTTTATACACACCTGTTTGAAAATCAACATTCACCGATTGTGGCGTGGAAATTTTGGTTTTACTTGGGGTAGTCACTTCTAAAGGCTGACCGAACATGGTCTCAGTCACTTGCATATCGTGGTCGATCTTGGAGCGATAGGTCAGCGCAGCTTTTAAGGCAATCTCTGGGATTTGATAACTCAGGCCTGCCAGCCAACCGACTGCATGATCCTGTTTAAATTTGGCATCATAGCCATTAAAGGCTTCACTGTATGAATTACCACGCAGCGCGACATCACCTTTGACCGATTGATAGACAGCGCCGCCATAGAGTTGAACATTGCTAAAAGGACTGACACCCAAAATCATGCTAATGCTTTCAGTATCAACATTGACCGATGTGCCTTGCTGGGTAAATTCATTGTCCGAGAAGGTGTTATTCGATTGCATCGGATAGCGAATATCAGCACCAAAAGGCTGGTCATAGAGTAGACCAAAGCTGATTCGATCAGTCAGTTGAAGTTTGAGCGCGGCACTATAATATTGAAAGCTATTGCCCATATTGCCTGAGTTCAGGTTCTGTGGATCATTGACCAGTTCAGGACGATTACGGATTTTCCCCGAAATGTCAGCATCAACGGCTGTTGCACTGACTTCAACATAGTTACCATTTTCCAGAAAAGGGAGAATGGATTGTCCTGATTGGTCCAGTGCTGCCGCGTGATTCAATGTACTGATACATATCCCACACAGGCCAATCACCATTGGATTGAGTTTCATATTGATCATCCTTGTAAAACCGTGTCTTATTCTTAAACATGCTGTTTTTATTGACGGTCATTTTTTCTGGCGATAGTAAGCTGATTCGACTCACTATTTTGACTTGAAAATAAATGTCCAATTGCTAGTGAAGCATCTTTTTAAATCATGGAACAGGGTTATAAATGATCAATATGGGGGGCGAATCGGTCATCTATGCAACTTTGAGACAATAAAAAAACCTTGTATCGAGACACAAGGTTTTTTCAATTAAAGCAAATCGTTATTGCTTCACAATCAGCACTGGAATATGTGATTCTGTTAAAACGGCACGTGCCACACTACCCAGCAATAAACGTTTTACCCCTGTGCGGCCATGTGAGCCCATCACAATCAGATCTGCACCAACTTCATCAGCAACAAAGATAATGCCTTCACTGGCTGAACCATGATGAATTTTGGTATTCACCTGAATACCATCACGGACAAAGGATTGAGAAATGTCTTGTAGTTGTGTTTTGGCTTGTGCTTCGGCTTGCATAAAGTAATCGGTCACCGCAGGGGCAACTTGATAAAAATCCACACCGACAAATGGGTCAACCGCAACCACACTCAGAATGGTGACTTTTGCCCCAGATAGTTTTGCTAAAGAAAGCGCATGTTCGACTGCGGCATAGGAAATTGGAGAGTCATCAACAGGAACTAAAATATTTTGATAAGACATATTTACTCCTTATAGTTTATCGTTGTAAAAAATAGAAAACATAACAAGGTGATAACATATTGAGCCTGTGCTAGCAAATCAGCACAGCTTAAAAATATATGATAAAACTGAAAATAATGTAGAAAAACAGCGTATTCCGCAGCAAAATAGAGATATAAGAAAATCACTGTATTTTTGTAAGTCAGTTAAAGATTAGGCGGAAAGTTAACCATGCAATTCAAGCACAATTTAAATCAGAAGGACGCTTTGTGTTACTCAGTTTAGAGGCATTTAAACAACAAAAATTCGATCAGATGGCAGCTAAAATTATGGCCGATCCTGAGCACTACCTGACTTTTGATTCGGTTTCAGACTTTTACAAAGCGGCATGGTTAGATGAGTTTCCGCAAGGCACAAGATGGTCAGCTACAGGTTTGGATGATGGTGCGGAGCAGTTTTATGCGGTGATTGAATATGGGGATCATTATCTGTATATCAGTCGTATGGAGCGTGTCACGGTCAAATTAGGCATACGGCATCATTACAATAGAAATAACTAATCCGAGCAGTCATCCATTTTTGTCTGATCAGATTTAGAGATGCAAATGAGAATGCTATACTTTTGCGCAATGATGAAATCCTAATAAAACGAAATGGACATTTAAAAATGGCACATCAATTTACGGTTAATGAAACAATTCATGGTGTTTCAATTGAGGACTTTTCAAGACTGGTCGCGGATACTTCATTGCATGAAGCAGTGTGTAAGCGTATTCCAGGTGAAAATTTGGAAATTATCGAATCGAATATTCAGGGTGATATTTATACACTACGCCGTGAATATAATCTGGATGTTAATATTCCAGAGGTGGCGAAAAAATTATTAAAAAATGCGTTCCGTTTAAAACGTGCTGATATTACCCATTTGAAAAACTTAACCTCGACGGTTGAATTGGGTGCAAACTTACCTTTGGAAGCGAAGGGTGAGCGCAGTGTCACGGGTGACAGCGAAAAAGTGAATATCTCTTTAACATGGACTGTCAAAGTAAAAGTGCCGTTGATTGGTGGTATGTTAGAAAAGCATGCAGAAGGCGAAATCCGTAAATTCAGCACGCTTGAAATCGAGATCGTTGCAGATGAATTAAAGAAACACCTTTAATTTCTCAATGAAAGAAAGCTCTCCATTTGGGGAGTTTTTTTATTTAGAAGCGCAGAAAATAGGGAACAATTGAAAGCGCCACGCCAATGATACTGATCATGGCTGTGCTATCAATAAAATAGGTAAAGAGCATCAAGATAAGACCACATACCAAAGGCACGGTCATTTTCTGCTTTTTGCCATACATAAAATAGCCTAAGCCAATCGAGCTAAAGATGACACCTAGAAATAGTTGGGTTGCATTCATGTGCTTTGCCATTCATTATTTTTTTCGCGAATATATTATGACAAGATTCTTAAATGAAAATTATGGTAACGCGATAAAATATCCAATACGATAATATTCACTATTCGGTCAAAACAACGATAAGGGCGTGGGATGAGTGTAATTCTACCTGTAGCACAACGTGGTGAAGAAGTTTTAAAAATTAAAGCGGCAGCTGTCGCAAACGGGGAATTTAATAGTGAGTGGTTATTACAATTGGCATCTGCCATGCATGCGACCATGTTGGAGCGTAATGGTGTTGGGATTGCCGCACCACAAGTCTATATTTCTAAACGCTTAATTATTGTGGCATCTCGTCCGAATCCACGTTATCCCGATGCACCCGAAATGGATGCGGTAGTGATGGTCAATCCTGAGATTTTGGCATTTTCTCAAGAGTCTTGTTTAGGTGAGGAAGGCTGTTTAAGTGTGCCAGATGAGCGTGGGCAGGTTGAACGGGCGCAAGCGATAAAAGTGCGTTATTACACCTTACAAGGTGAAGTGATTGAAACCGCTTTTGAAGGTTTCCCTGCACGGATTGTTCAGCATGAAGTGGATCATTTAGATGGCATTTTATTTGTAGAACGTTTGAGTTAATTATGTATGTAAGCTCATAAAATCATTACAAAAGCTATAATTTTAATATGATCCGTACTCTGTACTATAAGCACTTATTTAAATTAAAACTTGAAACATTTAAAGGCTAGATGACCATGAAAACTCCACTTCCTGATTATTTGGCACATGTGATTGATGCCTGTGATATCGATAACAGTGGGCATCTCGCCGATTATATCCCTGAGTTAGCCAATGCCAATCCCGATCGTTTGGCGCTGGCCTTGTCTACCGTCGATGGTGAAATCTATTCCGTTGGGGATGATGAGATTGAATTTACGATTCAATCGATGTCTAAACCGTTTACTTATGCCTATGTGCTGCAACAGCTTGGCATTGATGCGGTATTAGAGAAAGTTGGGGTTGAACCTTCGGGCGAAGCCTTTAATGAAATTTCATTGGGTAAAGATCGCCGTCCTAAAAATCCGATGATTAATTCAGGTGCAATCACCACGCATTCATTGATTCCAAGTAAAGAGGATCTATCAGGCGCAGAAATTTTACGTCGATTTATGAGCGAGCTGGCAGGGCGTGAACTGCAATTTGATGATGCAGTATATGAGTCTGAGGTAAAAACAGCCTATCGAAATCTCTCGATTGGTTATATGTTGCGTACCGTCGGGATTTTGGAGTCCGATCCTGTCGATATTGTGAATGGTTATATCCGGCAATGCGCGATCTTGGTGACGGTCAAAGATCTAGTGAGGATGGGCAGTGTTTTTGCCAATGGTGGGGTTGATCCTAAAACTGGAAAACGCTTATTGAATCGTGCTGTGGTACGTCAAGTTCTGAGCGTGATGATGAGCTGCGGTATGTACGATGCCGCGGGGGATTGGCTCACAACGGTTGGTATTCCTGCCAAAAGTGGTGTCGCTGGCGGAATCTTGGGCGTGTTACCTGGTCAGGTCAGCATAGCGGCTTTTTCTCCTCGACTCGATGAACATGGCAATAGTGTACGCGGCATAGATATCTTGGAGCGACTCTCTCGTGATATGGGCTTGCATTTGATGGAAGGCACACCTTCCGCACAAACCATTGTGCAGAGTCATTATCGCACTGGAAAAGATGCTTCTTTGAGTGTCTATGTACTTCGCGGTGTATTGAAATTTACTGAAGCGGAAATGTTGTTACGGACGTTGCAATGTGAGCCTGTCAATAAAAGTTCTATTGTGATTGATTTAACTCAGATTTCCTTGATTCATGATGTCGGGAAACGGATGTTTCTGGAAGGCATTGATCGTTTGATCGATGATGGGCACACTTTGCTTTTAGTTGACCCTGAGCAGCGTTTGGATCATGCGCGAACGCATAAAGATCGAGTCTTGCATGTTTATCAGAATCTTGAAGATTTGATTGAGAAACATAAAGAGCTGTAAAGGCAAAGAACCTATATTTAAATGGTATAGGTTCTAAAGAGAGTTTATATATTGTGCTAGAGATGCTCGGATTTGGTTAAGCATGCGTCTGTTTTAAACGTAGGTATTGATGAAGCCTTATAATAAAAATCTAAAGCAAGCATCTCGAAATTTAAGAAGTAATATGACAGATGCTGAGCAACTGCTATGGCAAAGAATCAGACGTAAACAGATTTTAGGATTACAGTTTTATCGACAGAAGCCGATTCTAAATTTTATTGTGGATTTCTATTGTCCAGCAGTGAATTTGGTCATTGAATGTGATGGTGGGCAACATTATACCGAAACAGGGTTGGAAGCTGATCAAAATCGTGATCATGCTTTAAGTGAATTAGGGTTGATCACTTTAAGATTTAGTAATCATCAGATTTTGACTGAGATTGATGCTGTTGTAGAGCGGATTTATTATGTGGTTCGGCAAAGGTTAGAATCCCCCTCTTGCGAAACGTAGTTTCCCACCTTTTCAAAGAGGGACTTTACCGCGAATTGAATGTAGATATTGGATTCATGATACTCCCTCCTTTTTAAAGGAGGGTTGGGGAGGATTACAAGTTTCTGAATCCATTTTAGGTACAATAGCTGTATGTAGTTTTCTATGTATTTCCTTATATGTTATATAAAATTAATAATATTAAGCTAAGAGTCATGAGTATCACACTCAGAAAATATTTATTTTATAAATTATATATTTTTTATTTAAATATCAATTTAATCCCTCCCAACCTCCCTTTTCAAAGGGAGGAGCTGTCACGTAATTCATTTGATACGCAAAAGTTCCCCCTCTTTTTTAAAGAGGGGTTAGGGGAGATTAGAAGTCTAACTTAAGCAATCGAATCATCTAAATTTGGTGCTAACCAACGCTTCGCTTCATCCAATGTCCAACCTTTACGCTTTGCATAATCCTCAAGCTGATCTTGAGAAATCTTGCCTACGTTGAAGTATTCACTTTCAGGATGAGAATAATAGAAACCACTGACAGAAGAAGGCGGCATCATCGCAAAGTGTTCAGTCAACTTGGTACCGATCTTCGCTTCTGAACCTAACCAATCAAATAACACTGCTTTTTCAGAATGCTCTGGGCAAGCAGGGTAACCTGGCGCAGGACGAATACCGATATACTTCTCTTTGATTAATTCTTCATTGCCCAAAGTCTCATCAGCTTTATAGCCCCAGAATTCTTTACGGATACGCTCATGCAAGTGCTCAGCAAATGCTTCTGCAAAACGATCGGCCAAAGACTGAACCAAGATTGCTGAATAATCATCACCTTTGGCTTTATATTCATTTGCCAATTCTTCAGCACCGAAAATCGATACCGTGAAACCACCGAGATAATCGGTATTGTCTTTAGAAGTGCTAATAAAGTCCGCTAAAGATAAATTCGGTTTGCCTGTCACTTTGTCAGATTGCTGACGAATATGCTCAAAGGTATGCGTAACATTCTGACCTGCTTCATCAAACACGCTGACGGTATCCGCAGCTGTACGCTGTGCAGGATATAGACCAAAGACCGCACGCGCATCAAAACGATTATTCTCGATAATGTCTTTCAGCATCGCTTGAGCTTGGTTATACAAATCAGTTGCCGCTTCACCGACAACTTCATCTGTCAGGATTTTCGGGAATTTACCTGCCAAGCTCCAAGAAATAAAGAAGGGTGTCCAGTCAAAGTATTCAACCAAGGTCGCTAATGGATAGTTAGTAATAACTTGCGTACCTAAACGATTTGGAATCGGTGGCACATAGTTGTCATCCACCTTGAAACCATTTTCAATCGATTCAGCATAGCTGAGCTTGGCTGCTTTCGGTTGCTTGTTGGCTAGGCGTTCACGAATCTTGGCATATTCAGCACGGTGTTCTGCAATAAAATTGCCACGCATTTCTTTCGAGAGTAGGGTGGTTGCTACACCAACTGCACGCGAGGCATCGGCAACATAAATCACTGCATCGTTTTGATACTGCGGATCAATCTTCACTGCGGTATGGGCTTTTGAAGTGGTTGCGCCGCCAATTAACAGTGGAATGTTAAAGCCTTTACGCTGCATTTCTTTGGCAACAAACACCATTTCATCCAAAGACGGGGTGATCAAACCCGACAAACCGATGATGTCACATTTCTCATCAATCGCAGTTTGCAGGATTTTTTCTGCTGGTACCATCACGCCAAGATCAACGATGTCATAACCATTACAACCCAAAACCACACCCACGATATTTTTACCAATATCGTGTACGTCACCCTTAACAGTTGCCATCAACACTTTACCTTTGGATTGGCTACCTGTTTTTTCAGCTTCGATGTACGGATTCAGCCATGCAACGGCTTGCTTCATCACACGTGCAGATTTCACGACTTGTGGCAGGAACATTTTACCTGAACCAAACAGGTCACCAACTACGTTCATGCCATCCATCAATGCACCTTCAATCACATCAAGAGGGCGTTTGGCTTTTAAACGGGCTTCTTCGGTATCTTCATCAATATAGGTAGTGATACCTTTTACCAATGCATATTCAAGACGTTTTTCAACCGATTCATTGCGCCATTCAAGGTTTTCGGCTTCGCGTTGCGCGCCACTATGACCACGGAACTTCTCTGCCACTTCAAGCAGTTTTTCTGTGGCGTTTTGACCTGATTCACCTTGGTTTTGATTCAGAACAACATCTTCAACCGCATCTTTTAGTTCTTTTGGAATATCGTCATAAATCGCCATTTGACCAGCGTTAACGATCCCCATGGTCATGCCTTGTTTAATGGCATGGTAAAGGAATACTGAGTGAATCGCTTCACGCACAGGCTCATTACCACGGAAGGAGAAGGAGACGTTAGAGACACCGCCTGAAATCATGGCATGCGGCAAGTTCTGTTTGATCCAACCTGTCGCTTCAATAAAATCGACGCCATAGTTGTTGTGTTCTTCAATCCCTGTTGCCACGGCAAACACGTTCGGGTCAAAAATAATATCTTCAGCAGGGAAGCCCACTTCATTAACCAACACATCATAAGAACGTTTACAGATTTCACGCTTACGTGCAGCAGTATCGGCCTGACCTGTTTCATCAAAGGCCATTACAATAATCGCAGCACCGTACTGACGGCATAGGCGAGCTTTTTCGACAAACTCGTCATAACCTTCTTTTAAGGAAATCGAGTTAACAACAGGTTTACCTTGCACACATTTTAAGCCTGCTTCAATGATTTCCCATTTCGATGAGTCAATCATGATCGGCACACGAGAGATATCTGGCTCAGATGCAACGAGATTGAGGAAATGTACCATCGCATTTTGCGAATCCAACATGCCTTCATCCATGTTAATGTCGATGATCTGTGCACCAGCTTCAACTTGTTGCTGAGCTACTTCCAAAGCTTCGGCAAACTTTTCTTCACGAATAAGACGCAGGAATTTTTTTGAACCCGTGACGTTGGTACGTTCACCCACATTGACGAACAATGAATCATCAGAAATGTTAAATGGTTCTAAACCACTTAAACGGCAGGCTGGTTTGGTTTCAGGAATTTGACGTGGCTGAATGTCTTTGACTGCATTATAGATGGCACGAATATGATCTGGTGTGGTACCACAGCAACCACCTGTAATATTGATCAAACCGCTTTCAGCAAATTCTTTAATGAATGCTGCCGTTTGTTCAGGTGTTTCATCATATTCACCGAAGGCATTCGGTAAACCTGCGTTTGGATGCGCGGAGACAAAAGTATCAGCAACATCAGCAATGGTTTTTACGTGTGGACGCATCGCGTCTGCACCCAAGGCACAGTTAAAACCGATTGAGAGTAAATCACCATGACGTACTGAGTTCCAGAACGCTTCAGCAGTTTGGCCTGTTAAGGTACGACCTGATGCATCGGTAATGGTGCCTGAAATCATCAACGGCAGTTCATGACCGATTTGTTTGAATACTTCTTTGACTGCAAAGATCGCGGCTTTACAGTTCAAGGTATCAAACACAGTTTCGATCAAAAGAATGTCTGCACCACCTTCAATCAAGGCGTGGGCAGCTTCAATATAATTTTCTTTTAATTCATCAAATGTAATATTACGGAATGCAGGGTCGTTAACATTCGGTGAAATCGAACAGGTACGTGAGGTAGGGCCAAGTACGCCTGCAACAAAACGCGGTTTCTCTGGGGTTGAATATTTTTCACATGCTGCTTTGGCTAAGCGCGCCGCTTCACGGTTGATCTCTGGAACAAGGTCTTCCATGTGGTAGTCAGACATTGAAACACGGGTGCCGTTAAAGCTGTTGGTTTCGATAATATCTGCGCCTGCATCCAAATAAGCTTCATGGATGCCCTGAATAATCTGTGGTTGGGTTAAAACCAATAAGTCATTATTGCCTTTAAGGTCTGATGCCCAATCTGCAAAACGTTCACCACGATAATCTTCTTCTTCTAGTTTATGGCGTTGAATCATGGTTCCCATTGCAC
The DNA here is from genome assembly GCF_002292065.1 of Acinetobacter sp. UBA991. Taxonomy (NCBI): domain Bacteria; kingdom Pseudomonadati; phylum Pseudomonadota; class Gammaproteobacteria; order Moraxellales; family Moraxellaceae; genus Acinetobacter; species Acinetobacter sp. UBA991. Next base: position 118,074 of record NZ_DBBF01000041.1, read on the forward strand.
CATCAATAATCAGGATGCGTTGGGTAAGAAGTGATTGTAGGGTGGTAAGCGTGGACATTCAGAAACCCCAGTTGATGATCAAGATAAAAAGCAGGGGCATTGTAACAGAAGCTAGGTCAAAGCGCGTATTTTCAGCAAGCTTGAACAGTGATTCATCGGGTCACTTAGAAAATGTCATAAAATGTTCATGAAGTTGTCACAATTGAATTGAATAATGCTTAAAAAGAAAACATCCAGTTCGAAATGTGACAGTCTAATGTCATATTTCGTAGCGTTTGTTGCAAAATCAGACAAACAGTTCTATCGCTGTTTTTAGTTTTATAATGCATTGTTTTTTATTGATTAAAGTAAATGTCGGAGCGGGTTTATCGCAAGAAAATACAAAAAAATGTGATGAAAACATGAAATTTTGGCTTTATGTGACAGCCCTTTGTCATATAATTGTCATAATTTAATTAAACAATACAGGGGATTTTATTATCCTCTAACCGTCTACATGAATTCTAATCTTCCTCCTGTTTCGGATTCACCGCTTGCCAGCTCTCAGGCAAAATCGACGAATGTACATGTACCAACACCGAAATTCTTTATGCCGGTGTTTTTGACAATTATTGTTGCAACACTGATTTATATCGGTTTTCAGCTCAGTGCTGATTTGGCACATGTACCGCCTTTAAGTTTATATTCAGTTATTCTTTTATCGACGGCACTTTTCATTGCTTTAGGCTTTGAATTTGTAAATGGTTTTCACGATACGGCGAATGCTGTAGCGACGGTTATTTATACCAATGCATTACCTGCTCCAGCAGCAGTGATGTGGGCTGGTTTCTGTAACTTCCTTGGGGTTATGGTAGCGAGTGGTGCGGTTGCATACGGTATTATTGCATTACTCCCTGTAGAAATGATCATGAATGTCGGCAGCGGCGCTGGCTTTGCGATGGTTTTTGCATTATTAATCGCGGCGATCCTATGGAATTTAGGAACGTGGTTTTTGGGGATTCCTGCATCAAGTTCACATACCTTAATCGGATCGATTTTGGGTGTGGGCATCATGAACCATATTTTAAATGCTTCAGCTGGCGCGACCAGTAGTGGTATTGATATGGATCAGGTGATTAAAGTTGGTAAGGCATTATTATTCTCTCCATTGATTGGTTTTGCATTTGCAGCAATTCTATTCTTGTTGGTGAAGAAAGTATTTAAACGCCAAATGGAGCTGTTTCAGCCACCAGAAGGTAACAAGCCGCCACCACCAGTGATTCGTGCAATTCTAATTTTTACTTGTACAGGTGTGAGCTTTGCACACGGTTCAAACGATGGTCAAAAAGGCATGGGTTTAATCATGTTGATCTTGATCGGGTTAGTTCCATTGGCTTATTCATTGAACAAAAATTTAGACGCGCAGCATTTACAGTCTTTTGAACAGCTTTCTTCAAAAACAGCGACGGTTTTAAACGTTAATCAAAACGAGCTGACAGATGAGAAAGCGCGTGAAGTATTAACTAAATATATCCAAACCAAAGAACAAACGGCTGAAGTTGTACCTGCGTTAGCAAGTATGACAGAGCACTTGGGTACACGTGTTGCTGGTTATGGCGATCTTAAGGCGATTCCTGAAGCTGCTGTTAGCGAAATCCGCAATGACATGTATTTAAGCACCACCACGTTTAAACGTTTAGATAAAGCTGAAGCTTTGCCAGAAATGGATAAAGACCAAGCTAAAGTTGTGAAAGAATACCGTAGTAGCTTGGATTCATTCCTTCAATACATTCCAAACTGGGTGAAAGTTGCGGTTGCTCTTGCGCTTGGTCTAGGTACCATGGTGGGCTGGAAGCGTATTGTTGTGACTGTCGGTGAGCGTATTGGTAAGAACCACATGACTTATGGTCAGGGCATGTCTGCTGAACTTGTAGCGATGAGTACCATTGCAGCAGCGGATGGTCTTGGTATGCCAGTATCAACCACACACGTATTAAACAGTGCGGTTGCAGGTACTATGGTTGCCAATAAGTCAGGTCTAAACTTCGCAACGGTTAGAACAATTCTGTCTGCTTGGATCTTTACTTTACCAGCAACGATTACCTTATCTGGTGGTCTATATTGGTTGTTCCTACAGTTTGTTTCATGATCCTAAATACTTAAAAAGATCAGATTTAAAGGCTTTGCTTCGGCAAAGCTTTTTTATGTCTGTACCTTTCATTTTTCTTCAAAATTGTCTGATTTTAGCTATGAGTTGTCCTTTTAAAGTGGGTCAGCGTGCCCTTGTCAATTTATGATGCGCTGAATGGCTGAATGGCTGAATG
>NZ_DBBF01000041.1:120694-157347 GCF_002292065.1 Acinetobacter sp. UBA991
GAATGGCTGAATGGCTGAATGCAGTGTTAGCTTGGGATAAATGATCGCAATAAAATTGCATTTATTCCCCAAAAGAGGAATGGTTTTTCTTTGAGCTTATCCGTTAGTATCAATAGACAGATCGTGCTAGGTTGTGTTCTTTATTCTAATAATAAGTAATGTTGGTTCTGTTTACACTCCGCCATTCTCCGATATAGAGAGTGGCTTTTTTTAGTTTTGCTAAAAGCTAACCCATAAAAAAAGAGCTGTCGAAACAGCTCTCTTTGTCCAATCAAAGCAATTAAGCTTGCTGGATACCCGCAACAACCCAATCTTGTTGTGAGCCAGCAGGCTTCACAAAATGCCAGATTTCAGCAAATGGTTGTGGCAAGCTATTTAAGTCTTCACTGACTGTACCGGTAAAGCGAACGCTAACAAGATATTGACCATTTTCAGTGGTGCTTTCAACAACCATTGCATTGAGGTTACTGAATTCGGCAACGTCTTGGTCTTGGTTCGCCATAATGTCGCTGTACATTGAATTATAAAGTTCAGGTGTCAAATAACGACGAATTTCTTCGACATTGCTCGCACTGTTTACCGACTGAATGTGGTTAAAACGTTGACGTGCGATACGCAAGAATGCAGCAGGTTCAGTACCATCTGGTAATTGGTTACCACTACTCATTGATGCAGCACCAAATGGCGCTTGTGGAGCAGCAGCGCCACCAGCGACAGATTGACCAAAGATATTGGTGTTGTCAGTTGCTGCTTGACGTGTCGCAGGCTGAGGTGGGGTTTGACGGCCAAAGTTATTTTGACCGCCATTGTTTGGTGCGTATGGATTATTGGCTGCTAATTTTTTTTTTGCGCCTAATTTGCGGAAAACAAAGAAGGCGATCGCTGCAGCAAGAAGAACCCAAAGCCAGCTAGGAATGCCACCTTTTTCTTCCTGTTGCTGTGCTTGAGCATTAGCCTGTTGCTCAGTTGCTGTTGGATTTTGTTGCTTGTCATCTGCTAATGCATTGGCTGCAACTGCACCCACTGCAGCACCAGCTACACCCGCAGCAACCATTGTACCTACGCCTGGACCAGATTTCTGTGGTGCAGTTTGTTGTTGAGGTGCTGGAGCTGCTTGACGAGATGGCTGGTAAGATTGGCTAGATGAACTAGATCTGCTCATGCCGTGGCTTTTACCACCACCTGCACGTTTTGCTTCCGCAAGCGGTGCAGCAACCAAAGTTGCCATTAAAAGAGCTGCCATCAAGCCACGCTGGTGTACTTGCATCGAAAATTCCTATTTAAATCCAATTTGTAAATGTATTTATGCATGTATTTCGATGGAATTTCAATAACAAAAGTATGTTTTTTTATGTCAAATGATTACCCTAATTCATCACTTAGCTGCATGGCTTCAGTCAGGGCTTCATGCAAACGGGCTACAGCAATGATTTGTACGCCATCAATCGACTTTTGTGGTGCATTTCCTCGAGGTAAGATCACATACTTAAAGCCATGTTTTGCTGCTTCTTTTAGGCGTTCTTGACCATTCGGTACAGGGCGAATTTCACCCGAGAGCCCGACTTCGCCAAAGACTGCCAATTGCTGTGGCAAGGCTTTGCCTCTTAAACTTGAAGCACATGCCAGTAGTACCGCTAAGTCAGAACCCGTCTCGGTAATTTTTAAACCACCGACTACATTGACATAGACATCTTGTCCTGAGGTTTGTACGCCACCATGTCGATGCATGACTGCCAGCAGCATATTTAAACGGTTTTGTTCCAAGCCGAGAGCGACTCGACGGGGTTGCCCATGCGCATCATCAACGAGAGCCTGAACCTCAACCAGTAGTGGGCGCGTTCCTTCACGGCTAATCATTACGATAGAGCCCGGAATGGCTTCATCATAGCGGCTCAAGAAAATAGCCGATGGATTGGCCACTTCACGTAGACCTTTATCGGTCATCGCAAATACACCGAGTTCATTGACTGCACCAAAACGGTTCTTCACAGCACGTATCATGCGGTAACGAGAGTCAGATTGTCCTTCAAAATAAAGCACACAATCGACCATATGTTCTAAAACACGTGGACCCGCTAATGCGCCTTCTTTGGTGACATGACCCACCAGGAATAAAGCAGTGCCACTATTCTTTGCAAATCGAGTCAGTAGGGCAGCAGATTCACGGATTTGTGAGACCCCACCAGGTGCTGATTGTAATGTTTCGGTATATAAGGTCTGAATTGAGTCCAAAATTGCAACAGCAGGGCGTTCTTGTGCCAACACTTCGCAAATGCGTTCGACACAGGTTTCCGCCATCACCTTAAGTGAGTCTGTGGGTAGATCTAAACGTTGAGCTCGTAAGGCAACCTGTGAAAGTGATTCTTCACCCGTCACATAAAGTGCCGAACTTTTTTTACTGGCCATATGGGTGGCGGTTTGCAACAGGATAGTGGATTTGCCAATCCCAGGATCACCACCGATCAATACTACTGAACCAATGACTAGGCCACCACCAAGCACACGATCGAATTCGCTAATGCCTGTCGGAACACGGGTTTCATTGGAGACTGTAACTTGATTGAGCGTGGTAATACTGGCTGCTTGCCCCGCATAGCCGCCTATTTTAGGTTGACCACGATGGGTAACCACTGGTTCGACACGGACTTCCAGTAAACTATTCCATTCGCCGCATTCAGAACATTGCCCAGCCCATTTGGGATGATCTGCACCACATTGTTCACATCTGTAAACGGATTTAATTTTTGCCATAAGATAAAATTGAAAACTTTCTTAAAATTAGATAAAAAAGAGTCAGGACGAAAATTTCTAACAACGCTGATCGTTCTTTATAAGGATAAAACAAGAAGACAGTACGGTTTCGTCACTGGTTGGTTAAAGGGAAGTGCTCAGGAAAATAACATGATATACAACTTATAGACAGTGTGTTTTTAGCATTCATTTTTTTGTTCAATTCACTTTTTCCATGGATGGTATAGGTGTGTTCGCTTATTTGTTGTCATGAGATTTTGATCGAATGGCATAGATATTGCTCATGCTCAGACGAATGGGAATTTAGCAGTGGCTATTTTTTCAAAATATATAATAAAGGTTGATGTCTATGAGTGCAGCAGAAATTGTAAATTGGGTAAATGGAATTATCTGGAGTCCAGCGCTGATCTATTTATGCCTAGGTGCTGGTTTGTTTTTTTCTATTTTAACTCGGTTTGTACAGGTTCGCCAAATTAAGGAAATGGCAAAGCTGTTAATTAATGGTTCATCCTCCGCGCAAGGAATTTCCTCATTCCAAGCGCTGGCAGTCTCCTTATCTGGACGTGTCGGAGTGGGGAATATTGCAGGGGTGGCGGCAGCAATTGGATTCGGTGGTCCAGGTGCTGTGTTTTGGATGTGGTTGGTTGCATTTTTGGGTGCAAGTACCGCTTATGTTGAGTCAACTCTCGGTCAAATTTATAAGGTCGAATATCAAGGTGAATATCGTGGTGGACCTGCATTTTATTTTGACCGTGGCTTAGGCCAGCGTTGGTTAGGGATTCTCTTTGCGATTGCTGCAATTATTTCCTGTGGTTTATTCCTACCCGGTATTCAAGCCAATGCGGTCGGTAATGCGTTTACCCAAATTACAGGTCAGGGCGCCATCGTATTTGGTAATGTCGGTACTTATAAATTATTGGCCTTAATCGTGATTGTTTCTTTATTGGCAATCATTATTTTTGGTGGAATTAAACGTATTGCACGCTTCGCAGAGTTCGTTGTTCCATTTATGGCCTTGGGTTATATCTTGATGGCCGTGATTATTGTGGCGATGAATATCCAAGAATTGCCTGGCGTGATCAAACTCATTTTTGAAGATGCATTTTCGCCAATGGCAGGGATTGGTGCCGCCATTGGTTGGGGGGTAAAACGCGGTGTTTACTCCAATGAGGCAGGACAAGGTACAGGACCGCACGCTGCTGCAGCCGCAGAAGTTCAGCATCCAGCACAACAAGGTTTTGTGCAAGCCTTCTCCATTTATGTTGATACGCTATTTGTGTGTTCTGCAACAGCTTTTATGATTTTGATTACTGGTATGTATAACGTACAGGGTACTTTAGAAGCTGGGCAGTTTATCGTACAGAATGTTGCGCCTGGCACTGAGATAGGTTCACCAGCATTTACGCAAATGGCGGTTAGCACAGTGTTTGGTGGTTTTGGTCAGATATTTGTTGCCTTGGCAGTGTTCTTCTTTGCCTTTACCACGATCGTGGCCTATTACTATATTGCTGAAACAAACATCACTTATCTGAGCTATATCACCAAAACGCCATCTCTTTTATTTATCACCAAATGTTTCATTATGATTTCTGTGGCTTATGGCGTACTCAGTGCAACAGGTTATATTTGGGGGATTGGTGATATTGGGGTCGGTCTGATGGCATGGATTAATATCATCGGTATTATCGTGACCTATTTTGTATGGAAACCGACCATTAAGGCTTTACGTGACTATGAAGAACAACAAAAAGCAGGAGTTAAGGAGTTTACATTTGATCCAATTAAATTGGGTATCCGTAATGCAACTTTTTGGGAGGAGCGTCTCAAAAATAAACAGAAGCAAACTTCTAATGATTGAATTATAAATCAATATTTTCTTGAGTAGAAAAAGAGTGGCTTAAATCGCCACTCTTTAATTTTGAAGTACCTTTTTATGACTGATGAGTTGCCCTCATAAGTTCATTGTATTGTTTTGGCCTTGTGCGTATGATCGAATTCGATTGTATTTCACTTGAAAAAAATACAGGTAAAACATTTCTTAGCTAAAGCAAGCCCACTCATGAATAACGAGAAAAGATACTAAAAATGGTACGAATCGTTGTTCGGCGTTGTTTCAGCTAATGGACTAAAACACTGGAGAGTTTTTGTAAAATGTCGAATCAAAATCTGAGTGAGGCTGCTGAACAAAGCGGACTTCACCGTAGCCTATCTAATCGACATCTGCAGTTGATTGCGATTGGCGGTGCCATTGGAACAGGGTTGTTCATGGGATCTGGTAAAACTATTAGTTTAGCTGGACCATCAATTCTATTTATTTACATGACCATTGGTTTGATGGTGTTCTTCGTAATGCGTGCATTAGGGGAGCTATTACTATCCAACCTTAACTACAAATCTTTTATCGATTTATCGACGGATTTAATTGGCCCTTGGGCTGGTTATTTTGTTGGTTGGACCTACTGGCTCTGTTGGGTCACCATTGGTATCGCAGATTTATCGGCCATTATTTACTATCTGGAATTCTTTAATGGTGGTGAGTCATTTACACCATTGGGCGGTTTACTGATTAGTACTGTTGCGATTGCTTTTGTACTGGGCTTGAACTTGGTCACCGTAAAACTATTCGGTGAAATGGAGTTCTGGTTTGCGATGGTGAAGATCACCGCGATTATTGTCCTGATTGCTGTTGGTTTATGGATGATCTTTACTGGATTTACCAATGCTTCTGGTACGGTTGCAAGCGTTTCCAATCTTTGGACACATGGTGGCATGTTCCCGAAAGGTTTAGATGGCTTCTTGGCAGGCTTCCAGATTGCGATTTTCGCCTTTGTTGGGGTGGAATTGGTCGGAACCACGGCTGCTGAAACACAAGATCCGAAGCGTAACTTACCAAAAGCGATTAACTCGATTCCAATCCGTATCATTATTTTCTATGTATTGGCATTGTTCGTGGTGATGTGTGTAACACCGTGGGATCAGATCAATCCTAAAGTCAGCCCATTCGTTAACATCTTCTCACAAGCTGGTATTGCTTCTGCGGCGATTATCATGAACCTGGTGGTGTTATCGTCAGTGATGTCATCCATGAACAGTGGTGTATTCTCAACTAGTCGTATGTTGTTTGGTTTATCAACGGATGAGCAAGCACCGAAGTTGTTTGGTAAATTATCGAAGTCTGCAGTTCCTGCAAAAGCTTTGATTTTCTCATCAATCTGTATCTTTATTGGCGCATTCGTTCAGTTTGTTTATAAATTACAAACGGGCACCAATGATGAAGTGACCGCATTTACTTTAGCAACAACGCTCTCTACGATTCTGTTCATCTGTGTATGGATGATCATTATGTGGAGTTATATCAACTACCGCAAAAATCGTCCTGAACTACATGCGCAATCAACATTTAAATTACCTGGCGGTGTGTTTACTTGTTGGGTGGTGATTATTTTCTTCCTTGCAACGATCTACTTCCTTGCTTTGGATGAAACGACGTTGGAATCACTCAAAGTCAGCCCGATCTGGTTTGTTATCTTGGCAATTGGTTATTTCTTCTATAAGAAAAAGTAATTCTTTAGCCGATTTAACACAAAACGCCGACCTCAAAGTCGGCGTTTTTTTATGGTTATTGTTTGATTCATTCAAGTTTAGACTTTAGCCGATCTAATGATCACGCTATACTGCTCCGAATTGTAAAAGTTAGGTGCACAGATGCTTAAAGTCATTTGTTCTATCAGTGTGTTGCTGAGCAGCGTTATTTTAACTGCATGTGGTCAGTCAGGTGCATTGCAATTACCGTCTGATCAAAATCAGGATAAGCGCGCAAAATATCTGCTTTATAAAAATGAAGCAGCTCAGGCTAAGGCTTCATCTGACGCAAAAGCAGATCAAGCAGAGGTAGAACGCCAAGCAACATCGTCAACGACTCAATCACAGACCATCTCACCTTAAGTTTGTAAATAAGGACATCTTCATGAGTTTCACTCGCATTAATGGAGTATTGCACGCTGAGCAATGTTCACTGGATCAGCTCGCACAGCAATATGGCACGCCTTTATATGTTTATTCAAAAGCAACTTTTGAAAAGCATTATTTGGATATGCACCGTGCTTTTGATTTTATTGATCATCAAATCTGTTTTGCGGTGAAGTCAAACTCAAATTTGGCTGTTCTGAGTGTATTGGCAAAGGTGGGTGCGGGTTTTGATATCGTAACTGGTGGGGAACTGGCTCGTGTACTGGCAGCAGGCGGTGAACCATCGAAAATCGTATTTTCTGGTCTAGGTAAATCTGAAGCTGATATCGAAAAAGCCTTAAATGTTGGGATAGCTTGCTTTAATGTTGAATCACATGCCGAGCTAGATCGTATTCAAAAAGTTGCAGCAAAACTTGGCAAAAAAGCACCAATTTCGTTACGTGTAAATCCAGATGTAGATGCCAAAACCCATCCTTATATCTCAACGGGTTTGAAAGAAAACAAGTTTGGTATTCCAAGTGATACGGTTGATGAAACTTATCAATATGCTGCATCGTTACCGAATCTTGAGATTGTCGGGATTGATTGTCATATCGGTTCACAATTGACTGAAACTAAACCTTTTGTGGATGCACTTGATCGTGTCATTTTAATGATTGAGCAATTGAAAAGCTTGGGTATCAACCTCAAACATATTGATATCGGTGGTGGTTTGGGTGTGCGTTATAAAGATGAAACGCCACCAAGTGTTGAAGAGTATGCCAATTCAATGCGTCCAGCTTTAGAAAAGTTGGGTCTCAAAGTATATATGGAACCGGGGCGTAGTATTTCTGCCAATGCAGGTGCATTAGTCACCAAGGTAGATTTACTCAAACCGACCAATCATCGCAACTTTGCCATTATTGATGCCGCGATGAATGACCTTATTCGTCCTGCTCTATATGAAGCGTGGATGGATATTCAGTCGGTTAATCCAAATCCTGATGTTGAAGTTAAAACTTGGGATTTAGTCGGTGCCATTTGCGAAACTGGTGATTTCTTGGGTAAAGAACGTGAGTTGGCACTTCAGGAAAATGATGTCTTAGCAGTGTTGGGTGCAGGTGCTTATGGTTTCGTAATGAGCTCTAATTATAATAGCCGTGGTCGTGCTGCCGAAGTTATGGTCAGTGGTGATCAAGCCTATTTAATTCGTGAGCGTGAAACCATAGAATCACTCTGGGAAAAAGAGCATTTGTTGCCTGAGGAGTAAATTAAGATGTATTTAGAATTTACCAAAATGCATGGGTTGGGCAATGATTTTATGGTCGTTGACCTTGTGACCCAGCGTGCTTATTTAGATACAGTGACGATTCAGCGTTTAGCCGATCGTCATTTTGGCGTGGGTTTTGATCAACTATTGATTGTTGAACCACCTGATTTTCCAGATGTCGATTTTAAATATCGAATTTTTAATGCCGATGGTTCTGAAGTCGAGCAGTGTGGTAATGGGGTACGTTGTTTTGCTCGTTTTGTACATGAGCGTCAACTCACGACCAAAACCAAAATCCGTGTGCAAACCAAAGCAGGGATTGTCGAACCTGAATTGGGTGCCAATGGTTGGGTTCGCGTCAATATGGGGCCCCCGAAATTTCTTCCAGAAGAAATTCCGTTTGTTACGCAAGAGCATGAAGATATTGAAGGTTTATACGCACTGGAACTTGCAGATAATCAGAGCATTAATATTGATGTTGTGAATATGGGTAATCCGCATGCTGTGACCATCGTACCAGATGTGCTAACCGCTGATGTTGAGCGTATTGGTCCACAAGTGGAATCACATGCGCGTTTTCCTGCACGTGTGAATGCTGGATTTATGCAAATTCTGGATGAAAAGCATATCCGTTTACGTGTGTTTGAGCGTGGTGTAGGTGAGACTTTAGCCTGTGGTACAGGGGCTTGTGCAGCAGCAGTCAGTGGTATGCGCCGTGGTTTGCTAGCAAATGAAGTTGAAGTTCAGCTTGCAGGTGGTAAGTTACATATCGCTTGGCGTGAAGGTGATGTAGTTTGGATGACTGGTCCAACCACACATGTTTATGATGCCCGTTTGGATCTTAGATATTTTCAAGGCTAAAGTTGAAATCACTAAACACTCCTAAATAGGGGTGTTTATCTTTAAAAAGAAAATTATAATTTTAAAGGATAAGAATGAATCATTTAGCCTTTCTTGCGGGCGCATCAGGTAATACTCAATTTTGGAATCCTCTGATTGCACAGCTTCCTCATCATTATACAAAGCAAGTGATTACTTATCCTGGTTTTCATGGGGTGGCAACAGATCCTGATATTCACAGTTTTGATGATCTGAGCCATTATGTACTTGAACAGATTCAACAACCTTCTATTCTGATTGCCCAATCCATGGGTGGGATTTTTGCCATTGCAGCAGCATTACAAAAAACAGAATTAGTTAAAGGTTTGATATTGATCGCGACTTCAGGCGGAATTAATTTAAACCGATTTCAAGTTCAAGATTGGCGGCAGTTTTATCAGCAAGAATATATTGAATATCCTGACTGGTTCGTAACAACGAAAGTCGACTATGAGCAAAATTTACCAGATATCGATGTGAACACTTTATTGATCTGGGGCGATCAAGATCCGATTAGTCCGATTGAGGTTGGACAATATTTAAATCAGATTCTGCAAAAATCTAAACTCTATATTGTTGATGGTGGTGATCATCAGTTGGCAGAACAATGCGCTGATGAAGTCGGCATACAGATAAACGATTATTTAAAAAATTTAGAGCGTGATTGAAATTGCTATTGAGCGTGCTGATCACAGCACGCTTTTTTATTGTTTATCGTTTGCTGAATGCGAGTTTTAGCGCAAACAAAATAAAAATACTGCCTGTGATGTGATCCATGTAGCGAATAAATTTGGGCTGCTTTAAATACCCTGAAATTGATTGCATCGCAGAGATGAGGAAGATTGACCAAATAAATCCAATCATGACATGAATCATCACCAGTCCCATGGTCCAGATGACTGGAGATGAAGACTGTGGAATGAACTGGGGAAGGAAAGAAATATAAAAAATACCGACTTTGGGATTGAGCAAATTGCCCCAGAAGCCTTTAATAAACCAGTTTTGAGTCGTTGTAGAATCATTTAAACCTGCGAGTTGGCTACGAGGCTTTAGAATAAGATTAAGTCCTAACCACGTGAGGTAAATTGCCCCCATCCATTTTAAGGCATTGAAAGCCAGATCAGATGCCATCAACAATGCACCTAAACCACAGGCCACAATCATTCCCCATACAATACAGCCAAGATTAATCCCCAAAGCAGCTTGGAATGCTTTGGCTTTACCTTCCAAGGTCGCAGTGCGAATAATCAGTGTGGTATCTAGACCGGGAGTAATGGTCAAGAGGGTGATTGCGATGAGATAGGGAATAAGCATTGTTGTCATCATGGTAGCGCCACTCAAAACTTGAAATTTATTGTATTACACAGGCATCAATTCTTCGATATCGCTTTAGCGATAAATCGCAGTAAAGTTTGTTAGACTGTAGCTGTTGGTATAGGTATAACACTGGAGAGCAACTTGGAAAGCCCTGAAAAACTGCTATCCATGTGGTTAAAAGAACGGATGATTCAAAATCAATCTGAACATACCATCTCGGCTTATCAACGTGATTTAACCGATTTCTTTAAGTTCTGCGAATATAAACAACTGCAACTCCAAGATATTGAAGCATCGGATTTGAGAGAGTATCTGGCTAATCGGGTTGAACGAGATCAATTGAGTAGTAGTAGCTTGCAGCGTCATTTAACTTCAATTCGCCAATTTATGAAGTGGGCGGAACAAGGTCAATATTTGGGACAAAATCCATCCGAAGATTTTAAATTAAAGCGTCAACCACGACCTTTACCAGGCATGATAGATATTGAGACTGTACATCAGATCTTAGATCAAGTAGCTCCTGAGAAACCTCTTGAACAACAGCTATGGTTGCGTGATAAAGCCATGCTTGAACTGTTATATTCAAGTGGTTTGCGTTTAGCTGAACTACAAGGTTTAACAGTTAAAGATATTGATTTTAACCGACAGCTTTTACGTATTACAGGTAAAGGCAATAAAACGCGTATTGTTCCTTTTGGCTTGAAGGCCAAAGACAGCTTGGTTGAATGGTTGAAAATCTATCGAATTTGGCAAGGTAGTTTTAATGCCGACTCAGCTGTTTTTATCTCACAACGTGGTAATGCCTTAACACCGCGTCAAATTGAAAATCGGGTCAAGTTGCAAGCACAACGTGCAGGTGTGAATGTCGATTTGCATCCACATTTATTAAGACATTGTTTTGCTAGTCATATGCTATCTGCCAGTGGTGATTTGCGTTCTGTACAAGAAATGCTTGGACACAGTAATTTGTCGACTACCCAGATTTATACCCATGTTGACTTTGAACAACTGGCAAAAGTGTATGATCAAACCCATCCACGTGCGCAAAAAAGCTAAATCTTGATATATTATGTTGCAAAATTGAGCGTTTAATGGTCGACTACTTTTCCCGTTTATTTCTGGTATTCGTTTAATTGCTGTTCTTACTTAATTGCCACGTTTTTGCAAAATCCAAAACACTTGTAATTTTGCTAGAAACGATCCGTTACAGATCATCCTTATTTAAATCAAAATGCCTGTTTTAGATCATTGAATTTTATAAAATATTAAAAAAATCAAAGTTTAATATTCATCACATTTATAAACTAAATTTGTAGCACCAATAATTATTTTCAATATGTGAACTGAGCGTTTCATCTTTTTTATTGCCATAGCGGAAATTGTGACTTGACCGAAATGCCAAATACATTGCAAGATAGGGCACCTAAAAAGTTTCAATCGAAGAGTTAGAATGCTCTTCATTACATTTACTTGCTTAGAACAGCCGAGGATTACATGAAGGCTCTTGTCGCTGTAAAACGTGTGGTTGATGCCAACGTAAAAGTTCGTGTTAAGCCGGACAATAGTGGGGTTGACCTTACCAACGTTAAGATGTCAATCAACCCATTCTGTGAAATCGCAGTGGAAGAAGCGGTTCGCTTAAAAGAAAAAGGAACAGTTTCTGAAATCGTTGTTGTTTCAGTGGGTTCTAAAGACGCTCAAGAACAAATTCGTTCTGCAATGGCTTTAGGTGCTGATCGCGGTATTTTAGTTGAAACTGCTGATGAAGTTGGCGCTTTAGAAGTTGCTAAAATCTTGAAAGGCGTTGTTGATGCTGAAAAACCAGAACTTATCCTTCTTGGTAAACAAGCAATTGATGATGACTCTAACCAAGTAGGTCAAATGCTTGGTGCTTTACTCGGTGCTGGTCAAGGTACTTTCGCATCTGAAGTTAAAGTCGATGGCGGTAAAGTTCAAGTAACTCGTGAAGTTGACGGCGGTCTACAAACTGTTGAGCTTGCACTTCCTGCAATCATCACTACTGACTTACGTTTGAATGAGCCACGCTATGCTGCTCTTCCAAACATCATGAAAGCGCGTAAAAAACCGCTTGATACTAAGTCACCTGCTGATTATGGCGTTACAACAGGCACTAAGCTTAAAACAATTAAAGTTGAAGCTCCTGCTGAACGTAAAGCTGGCGTACAAGTGAAGTCTGTAGACGAGCTTGTTGAAAAATTGAAAAACGAAGCGAAAGTGATCTAATACAGAAGGATAAAATCATGAGTATTTTAGTTATCGCTGATCACAACAACCAGACACTTAACGGTGCAACTTTAAACGTTGTTGCGGCAGCTCAAAAAATCGGTGGTGATATTACTGTATTAGTTGCTGGTTCTGGCGCTCAAGCAGTTGCTGACGCTGCTGCTAAAGTTGCTGGTGTGAGCAAAGTATTACTTGCTGACAATGCTGCTTATGCAAACCAATTGGCTGAAAACGTTGCTGGCTTAGTTGCTGACATCGCGAAAGGTGGATACAAATACGTATTAGCTGCTTCTACAACGACGGGTAAGAACATTCTTCCACGCGTTGCTGCACTTCTTGACGTCAGCATGATTTCAGACATCATTGCTGTTGAATCTGCAAATACTTTCAAACGCCCAATCTATGCGGGTAACGCGATTGCAACTGTTCAATCTGACGAAGCAATCATCGTTGGTACAGTTCGTGGTACAGCATTTGATGCAGTTGCTGCTGAAGGTGGTTCTGCTGCGGTTGAAGCTGTTGCAGAGGCGAAAGACGCTGGTATTTCTACCTTTGTAAACGAAGAAATCGTGAAACTTGATCGTCCAGAGTTAACTGCTGCACGTATCGTTGTTTCTGGTGGTCGTGGTGTAGGTTCTGGTGAGAACTATCACAAAGTACTTGACCCATTAGCAGACAAGCTTGGTGCTGCTCAAGGTGCTTCACGTGCTGCGGTAGATGCTGGCTTCGTACCAAACGATTTCCAAGTGGGTCAAACTGGTAAAATCGTTGCTCCAGATCTTTATATGGCGATCGGTATCTCTGGTGCGATTCAGCACTTGGCAGGTATGAAAGATTCTAAAGTTATTGTTGCAATCAACAAAGACGAAGAAGCGCCAATCAACAGTGTTGCTGACTACTGGTTAGTGGGCGATTTGAACACTGTGGTACCTGAATTGGTAAGCAAGCTGTAATTTTATAGCCTGATACTTATTCAAACAAACGCCCTTGTGCTATACATTGCTCAAGGGCGTTTTTATTTTTCATGATTATGAATATTAATTCTTCGGCTTCAATACAAGCTGATCATTTACATCGTTCACTGGTTCAACTAGCACACGCAGATATGGCGAGGGATTATTTGTGTATTCGGGCCAAGAACCAGCATGGACTGTCGAATATTAAAGTGAATCAGCTGCACATGGGGATTATTCTGCATGGGCAACAACGCTTGAATACTTATAATAAACAAATAGAGCTCAACGCAGGCGATCTTTTTATTATTAAGCCCGATACAGTAGCAGGGTGAATATCCCAGATTCAGAGACAGGCGAATATTTGACGATTCTGGTGCCAATGTGTGAAGAGGTGATTCACGCTGCACAGATGATTTGGGCCAAGCCGATTACGGATAAAACAGAATCTATCTTAAGATTTTCAATCACGGATTTTGCGGAGTCTCTGCTTGAGTGGCAAACGGCTTTGTTTCAACACGATTTGGTTAAGGCACGCTTATCTATTGCCGCGATACTGGTACAGTTATGCCAACAGCATTGTGCAGATGTACTTATTCTCCCTCAACCGAAACTGGCAACGCAAATTTACCAATGGGTTATAGAGAACCCTCAGCATCAATGGCAATCCAGTGAAATTGAAATGCGTTTAGGTTTAAGTAGCGCTACACTGCGTCGTAAACTGAGCCATGAGCAGACTTCTTTGAGAGAAATCATTACTCAGGCACGGCTTGCTTATGCATTGGAGTTGTTGTACTCAAATAAGTTGCCTATGAAAACGATTGCAGCAAAATCTGGTTATCAATCTACTGCAACATTTCGTGAACGGTTTATGCAGCGTTATGAAGTAGATCCCGCTGTTTTATCTTTGTAATAATCTAAATTGAGCGATTCACGTAGATGATTGAGCGATTTTTATCACTAAAAATAGTTAGATTTAAATTAATCAAATATCAAGGTGATGAGTGTGAAATTATTAAAGCATATCCTAATAGCGTTACTCTTTAGTACCAGCACGACATATGCTGAATCTAAACCACAGGTACAACAGGTTGATGGGTATTTTTTACAGCCTGTCGGTAATCTAAAAGTTACGGCTTTGTTTGATGGAGAGTTGGGATTACCACGCAGTGATTTGTTGGGTATTTCAACAGAGAAAGCCAATCAGCTATTCAAAGAGAATTTTGTACCTGTCGATGAACATAATCATATTGTGACCGATTTTTCTGCTTATCTCGTACAAACACCAACACAAAATATCTTAATTGATGCGGGCACGGCAAAATGTTTTGGCCCGAGCTTGGGCTATGTCCCTGAAAATTTAAAAAAGGCGGGACTACAACCTGAGCAAATTGATACCATTCTAATTACCCACGCCCATCCTGATCATCTTTGTGGAATTACGCTAGATGGAACAATGGCTTATCCAAATGCCAAAGTTTATCTGGCCAAAGAGGATGTGGACTATTGGACATCGGCTGAGAACGAAGCAAAAGCCTCTGATTTCTTTAAACCATTATTTAAAATGACATGTGATGCATTAAAACCTTATCAGCAGGCTGGACAGTTGATTGCTTTCACCAAAGATTCGTTTAAGGTTCCGAATGTTGAATTAATTACGACACATGGTCATACCGAAGGCCATTCATCTTATTTGGTCGATGGTCAGAATGGACAAAAGTTTCTGGGTTTGGGTGATGTGGTGCATTACGCTGCTGTGCAATTTCCTTATCCTGAAGCCAGTTATAAACCTGATACTAATTCTCAACATGCAATTGCGGTTCGTAAAAATATTTTCGAGCAAGCTTATCAAAATCAATGGTGGATTGGTGCTGCACATGTTGCTTTCCCTGGGATTGGTCATATCGGAAAAAATAGTAAGGGTTACCAGTGGATTCCTACACAATATCGTCCAGACAAATGAATGTTAGATTCTAATGGGGAAGAAGAAGGGAGTCTTGTTCTGTCTTTATTCTTTGCTGATAGTGTCGAGCATCACCGTTTCGTTCATACATGGTTATTCGCTGATGTAATAAGTCTGGATATTGTAGAAGAGTTATATGAAACGCCTTTTATTTTAGCCCTATTCTTTATGGCCTTTTATTTTATGCAACATGATCAAGTCGAAGTGACCGAGTCAGAAACGCTTCCAATTGAAGCTAAGTCAGGTTCTTATTCTTGAGTGATTTAATGTGGCTCAGCTCAATTTTTGAGCTTGGGCCTAATTGAAATTAGTCCATTAAATTCGTTGTTTTTATCTCATCGTTTGACGATCTTTTGCCCAAAATGGGTAAGAATCTATTTTTATCTGTCGTTCTTGCATTTGATAATTTTAAGTTGTTAATTTATATATACTTTTTATTGTAAAAAAATGCTATTTTTAGATGCGTAAACTCACAGTTAGTGAGTGCTTTGTGCTATAATTTTTCGCTGTATTTTTTATTTTTAGTTCAAGCCCTTGAGCTAAAATTTTGCAAGATTGAAGACATAAAAACAGGTACAACTCTCTACCTGTAAACAAGGAGTATGCATGAGCGTATCGGAAATCAGACCGATTGCCATTGAGGACGAACTCAAGCATTCATATCTAGATTACGCGATGAGCGTAATCGTATCTCGTGCATTGCCAGATGTTAGAGACGGTCTAAAACCTGTTCATCGTCGTGTATTATATGCGATGCACGAATTGGGCAATGATTATAACAAAGCGTACAAAAAGTCTGCTCGTGTTGTCGGTGACGTGATCGGTAAATATCACCCTCATGGTGACAGTGCAGTATACGAAACAATTGTTCGTATGGCGCAGGACTTCAGCTTGCGTTACATGTTAGTTGATGGTCAGGGTAACTTCGGTTCAGTCGATGGGGATAGCGCAGCAGCAATGCGTTATACCGAAGTTCGTATGCAAAAATTAACCCATGAAATCTTGGCTGATCTAGAAAAAGATACGGTTGATTGGGAAGATAACTACGACGGTTCTGAGCGTATTCCTCAGGTGATGCCAACGCGTATTCCAAATCTTTTGATTAATGGTACGACAGGTATTGCGGTAGGTATGGCGACCAATATGGCGCCACACAACATGACTGAAGTAGTCAATGCATGTTTGGCCTATGCCAATAACCCGAATATTTCGATTGAAGGTTTGATGGAGCACATTACGGGCCCAGATTTCCCTACAGGCGGTATTATTTACGGTAAATCAGGCATTGTAGATGCTTACCGTACGGGTAAAGGTCGTTTGCATATTCGTGGTAAGTATCACTTCGAAGAAGACCAGAAAACTGGTCGTACCACGATCGTCTTTACTGAAATTCCATATCAAGTCAACAAAGCAAAAACCATTGAGCGTATTGCTGAGTTAGTCAAAGAAAAGAAACTTGAAGGTATTTCTGAGCTACGTGACGAGTCTGATAAAGACGGTATGCGTATAGCGATTGACTTGAAGCGTGGTGAAAACGCTGAAGTAGCGGTAAATAATTTATTCTTGCATACGCAATTGCAAAACTCGTTCAGCATCAACATGGTCTGCCTAGACAATGGTCAGCCAAAGTTGATGAACCTGAAAGATATTATTGCGGCATTTATTCGTCACCGCCAAGAAGTGGTGACGCGCCGTACCATGTACGAATTGCGTAAAGCGCGTGAACGTGGTCATATCTTAGAAGGTTTAACGGTTGCATTAGCCAATATTGATGCCATTATTGAAACTATCAAAACTTCTGCCAACCCAGCTGAAGCGCGTGAGCGATTACAAGCAGGTGAGTGGTCAGGCGGTGGTGTGGTTGCATTGCTTGAAAAAGCAGGTGCGATTTCTGTTCGTCCAGATGAGATCGAAGGCGAAGACCCAGCGCGTCCATTTGGTTTGTCTGGTGATGTCTATCGTTTGTCACCTACACAAGTAGGCGCGATCTTAGAGTTGCGTCTACACCGTTTAACGGGCTTAGAACAAGACAAGTTACACGCAGAATATACTGAAATCTTAGGTCAAATTGCTGAATTAACGGCAATTCTGAATGACTTTAACTTGTTGATGAATGTGATTCGTGAAGAACTTGCGTTGATCTTGCAGCAATATGGTGATGGTCGTCGTACCGAAATTGTAGAGTCTGGTGTTGATTTCTGCCGTGAAGACTTGATTCCTGAAGAGCAAGTTGTATTGACTGTGTCTCAAACAGGTTATGCAAAAACTCAACCACTTTCTGATTATCAAGCGCAACGTCGTGGTGGTCGCGGTAAGTCTGCAACAGCAATGAAAGATGATGACATCATCCAGCATTTAATTGTTGCCTCGAACCATGCAACAGTACTGTGCTTTACCAATGTAGGTAAAGTCTATCGTTTACGCGTATTTGAAGTACCTCAGGCGTCTCGTGGTGCAAAAGGTCGTCCAATTATTAATTTGCTTCCATTGGATGCGAATGAAACTGTGACCGCAATTTTACCTTTGACTGAATTCCCTCAGAATCACTATGTCTTCATGGCAACTGCATCAGGTACAGTCAAACGTGTTGAACTTGAACAATTTAGCAATGTTCGTTCAAATGGTTTACGAGCAATTGAGTTAAATGAAGAAGATACCTTGATTGGCGTTGCGATTACCGATGGTAATCAGCAGATCATGTTGTTCTCGAATGAAGGTAAGGCAATTCGTTTTGCTGAAACTGATGTTCGTGCCATGGGGCGTACTGCCAAAGGTGTCCGTGGTATGCGTGTGAGCTTTGCAAGCAATACCATCGGAACAGAAGATACCGACATTGAAAATGATGACAGCGATGATAATGATGATTCATCAGATTCGAATGTTGTTAGCCGTATTGTTTCCTTGGTTGTTGTACCTGAAACTGGCGAAGTGCTGTGTGCATGCGCGAACGGTTATGGTAAGCGTACACCTGTCGATGACTTCCCAACCAAGAAACGTGGTGGTAAGGGTGTAATTGCGATCAAGACCAGTGAACGTAACGGTGAGCTTATTGGTGCGGTATCGATTGATGAAGCCAAAGAATTGATGTTGATTTCTGATGGCGGTACATTGGTACGTACCCGTGCTGCGGAAGTTGCAACTACAGGCCGTAATGCACAAGGCGTTCGTTTGATTCGTTTAAGTGATACTGAGACATTGGTTGGTGTTGTATCTATTGAAGCTGTAGAAGATGATGAAGAGTTATTAGATTCGACAGAAGAACTAGAAAACACTGAGGCAGAAGTAATCACTTCTGAAGAAGTCGTTGTTGAACCGAAAGATGATACGCCAGAAGCGTAAGCAATAATTTTTAAAAAAACCCAAAGTTATCTTTGGGTTTTTTTATGTTTATTACGAAATTGACTTTGTTTTTTGTATATTTGTCAATCTAATATTCTCAATTTGAATGTATAAGATATATTGATAAAAATAAAAGGGAATATAAAGTGCAAAAAAACTATGCACCAATCTATCCCCATGATCCGATTGTTGAAATTTTTGAAAATATTTACTTACTAAGAGGCAGTATTCAGCTTGGATTTGGTCTCTCCATGAATCGTAATATGATTATTATCAAATAAAACAATGAACTGACTCTAATTAATGCAGTTCGGATGTCTGAAGTAGAATTAGAAAAATTGGAAGCTTTAGGGGCGGTTAAACATGTCATTCGCTTAGGTGACTTTCATGGCTTAGATGATCAGTTTTATATTGATCGCTATCAGGTAACATTTTGGAGTCAATCACACCATGAGAACTACCCAGATTTATTTCCGACAAAGGCCATTCAATCAGATGCCATTCCACCAATTAAAAATGCTGATTTTTTTATTTTTGAACAGGCAACTTGCCCTGAAGCTATTTTATATATAGAGGATAAAAAGCTGTTAATCACGACAGATAGTATTCAATACTGGAGTGATTGGAAATATTTTAGTTTTCTAAGCAAAATTATTATTTACCTCATGGGATTCCGATTGGGCTTATTTATTGGTGGGCCTTGGTTGAAAAGAGTTACACCAAAATCTGCTAGCTTAAAAAATGATTTTGATCGACTACTACAATTGGATTTTCAGCATTTAGTTGCAACACATGGCACAGTTTTAGAAAACTCAGCTAAAGAAAAGTTAGTAAACATCGTCAAAAAGCAATTTGGCAATCGATGATAAAAAGGAAGCTTATCAGCTTCCTTTTTTATTAATTTTGATTGATTAGAAATACATCATAGTTGCGGTAATGTAGAACTTTGACGTTTGGATGATCTGGTTTGTAACCTCCAGGGTTACTCACAACAACTACGGGCTGGTTCTGTTTTAACATGTCTTGGAGCTGCTGCTTATTCCATAAATATTGTTTACGCTCAGGTTCAAATAGTAAGCCATCTTTAAGTTCTAAAGATGAGTTATCTGTTTTCACACTATCCCAATCATTGACAATATAAACTGGTTTTTTTAAGTCTAATAAAAAAGGCAGGTCGTAGAAGTAATTGTAATAAAAGACCACATCTGATTTGGGATTCATCGATTTTGCAAAATCGACTTGGTCAGCATTGTTCTTGGTATCGAGAGCGCGTACTGCTGCTGAAATAGAGGTACAAAACAGGATTAAGCTTAAGAAAATTGCGGTTAAATAATCTATTTTCTTCAGTTTAAATAACAGCATTAAGCTGAAAGGGACAATGCATAGAATTGCACCAATGCTATAGATTTGAATAGTATGACTGGCATAAAAAGCATGATTATTCTTTATGAAATGTGGCGCTAAAATGATCCCAAGCCCTAAAATAAAGATAAAGGTAGCAGGACCCCAGATTTGAAGTTTGCTTTTAGCAAAATTATCTAGTATAGGGCGTACTGTGACAGCTAGTAAAATGGCTAAAGGTGGTACAGCTGGGAGAATATAACCAGCTAATTTTGAAGGGGGGATGGAAAAGAAAATACTCACCGATATAAACCACCAAAGGCAGAGGGCGAGCAAAGAAGAAGAAAGTGATGTTTGAAAAATACGTTTTGAGAATCTAAAACGACTCACAAAGAACCACGGCAAAAAGCTCACAAACAGAATGAGATAATAAAAAAACCAAGGTTGTTTATTATTAAATTCATTCGAACTAAAACGACTAAATTGTTGATCAATGAAAAAATAATGCAAAAACTGTGGATATTTTAATTGAACCAGATAAACCCAAGGGGCTGTTAAGGCGAGGAAAAAGAGAATCCCGAAAGGGTTGAGCAGGGTTGGAATTTTTTTCGATTGTCGCGTGTAAAGTAGCCAAGGCAATAGTACCAGTCCTGGGATCAAGACACCGATGAGTCCTTTGCTGAGGAAGCCTGCTGCCGCTGCGAAATAGCCTAAAAATAGAACGGTTTTTTTGCCTGAAAGGCTAAAGTCAACAAAACTCAGAATACAAACGGTCATCCATGAAGCGACTAATAGATCATGGTTGATATATTCACTACTGCCATAGAACAATAAGCTGGTTGCCAGAATAATGATGGTCAGTTGTGCTATTTGTTCTGAAACGTACTTTTTTAAAAAAATAAAAAGACTGATCAGCATCATACAGCCAGCTAAGGTGGGAATAAGCCGTAGTACCCAAGCGTGAAGGCCAAATATCTCCATAAATGCTGTAGAGAGCCAATGCAATAAAGGTGGCTTGTGCATAAAAGGTAAGCCATTAATCCGTGGAATCAGCCAGTCTCCTGATTCAAGCATGGCGCGACTAATATCCCCATATCGTCCTTCATCAGGCACAGAAAGTGGACGAATCCATGAGCTAATCAATAACCAAACGGGTAAAAAGACAAGTAAAAATTTAGACGATCGCAGCCATTGTTGCATATATCGAATCCCTATTATTGAAATGCAAAATAACGGTTGAGTAAAAAAGTAAAAATTGAGGTAATGCCAATACTAAAAATAACCAGCATGGAAATCGGGATATCAAGGTAATGGTGACTGACTAATAAAACAGATTCATTCAACATGAACCCCAGCCCAGCCACGACGATAAACTTCTTCAGTGTTTCTCTGTGCTGCAGATGTGTGGCTTGAAAAGTAAAAATACGATGACCAAAGTAACTGACCCAGAAAGCCATGAGAAAGGCGAGGAGGTTTGCATATTTTAGTGAGACTTGGTATTGAGGTTGAATCAGCAATATCACAAGAAAGTAGTGTGTAAGTGCTGCAATTAAGCCAACAATACCAAAACGAAAAAACTGTAGGACATGAGTTTGCATTAGAGAGAAACTACATTGTTTTGCTTGTCATGAACCAATGGTTTAGCGTGGTTATGTGAATACTCAGCAGCAACAATATATTTTGGTCGGTTTTTAACTTCCGCATAAATACGCCCAATATATTCACCTAAAATCCCAATACAGAGCAGTTGGATACCACCTAAGAGCGTCATTCCAGCGGCTAACGTGGCCCAACCAGGGATACGGATACCTTCAATCATCGTTTCAATAATGATCCAGATACCGTAACTCATTGCAAAGAGTGCAAGCAGTGCACCGAGATAAATACATAAGCGTAGTGGTAAATCGGAAAAGCCTGTCAACCCTGACATTGCCAGTTGAAACAGGGCCTTAAAATTAAAACTGGATTGGCCAAATTGACGCTGTTGTTCAGTAAAGTGAATCCCAATACTCTTAAAACCAACCCATGCATATAGCCCTTTCATATAACGATTCTTTTCAGGAAGTTTTCTTACTGCCTCAACGACTTTTGCATCTAATAGGCGAAAATCACCCGCATTTTCAGGGATGTCGACCGAAGAACTTAAATTCAAAATGTGGTAATAGCCTTGGGTAAAGATTTTTTTGAGCCATGATTCTGTGCTTCGATCCCGAATGCCATACACCATGTCATAGCCATCTTTCCAGAGTTGAATCATAGTCGGAATTGCATTTAGCGGATGCTGAAAATCGGCATCGATCAATAAGGTCGCATCGCCTGTAACGTAGTCCAGACCTGCACTTAAGGCTGCTTCTTTGCCAAAATTCCGTGATAGAGTAAGGATGCGCAATGGATAGTCATCGAGCATTTGCTGTAAGACCGCGATACTATTATCTTTACTCCCATCGTCAATAATGATGATTTCATAGCGTAAATTTTGTTGTTCTAACTGCTGCGCCAAAGCTGGGATAAACTTTTTAAGGTTTTCTGCTTCGTTGTAGGCAGGGACTACGCAAGAAAGAAATGGACTGTTTATCATAATAATGTATCCATTGAGGTCAGCGAAATTTGATAGATTTGACAATCATCACGAAATTGAGATGAGCTGAGGTATTGGAATTCTCGAACGCGTGCTTGAGCAATGGGATCCTGCTGGTCAACTGCTTGAGTGGCTGGATGACACATGATTAATAAATTATCTTGCGCGCGCATTAACCACTGTTGATTAAGTTGAGCGTAGTTTTTCTGCTCAAAATCATATATGCCTGCAAAATATTGATTTTGATGGATGTTTTTTTGCCTGCATTGACTTGCTAAGGTTGCTGCACCCAGTGCAGAAAGCAAACGTGTTTTGATGGTGTAATTGGAAATAGTCAGTGGATGTTGTAGGTTTCTGACCCACCCTTGAAAATTCTGCTGTTGCAAGAAGTCCATCAACACATCTCGAATAACCGGAAATTGGTGGATATGCTGATGACCATCAATAAAATCGGGTTGTTTTCCCATTTCAGAAAGAAAACTATTCCATTGTTGTTCAAGACTTTGCTGAATAATTTTAGTATCTAAATGACGTGTCCATGCTTTCAACATCAGCATGGGAAGGGGAAAGGCGATGGTCTGTGGTTGAAAGGCGTGAGTAAAATTAAGGTGTAAACCGACTTCAACATGAGTCGTTAATGTTTTGAGTTGTTGTGCTGCAATTGGCCAATGCTCGGATTGGGTCATACATGAAGTTGCATGTAAGACGCCTTTTTTAATCAGCAATAGAATGGCCTCTGAAATTTCAGGGTTCATTGCAAAATCATCAGCGCAATAGCAGATTTTAGCCATATCCATGCCTCAATTCAGATGGATTAAAAGGTAAGACTAAATTCGGCTTACCTTTTAATGTCTACGATTGAAGCAATATGCCAAGAGATCCTTAATATCAACTTAAAGTGAAAAGCACTATTTTTTAACTAGACGATAATAAGAAATTGCCAATAATATTGCAGCGACTGTCGTAAGATAAATCAGTTTTGGCACCACGATTGAGGTGGGCACACCCATCTGATTGAGTTGTACAAAGAGTTGAACCCCATGGGTTGAAGGCAGTGTCCATGCAAAGTATTGCATCCAATGTGGCATGGCTTCATGTGGCCATGCGGTACCTGTCAGCAAAAACAAGGGTACAGAAGTCACAACAATTAAATGACCAACCCGTTCTGGCATATCAACCAGTGAACCGACCAACATACCCAAACCAATCACACAGCTGACATAGATCGGCACGGCAAGCAGCATGCCCCAGAAATTGCCACCATGTGGATATTCATATAACCAGAAGGTAAAGCCAAATAAATACAGGCAGCCTAAACAACCTGTGGTAAAGATCGCTGCAAAAGTGGCCCAGAACTCTACAGGTTTCGCCACCCAGCCTTGTTCACGGTAACTGGCAATCAGCATCGCCAGACCAAGTAGAATAGTCTGATGAATAATTAAACTGGCCACAGCAGGGAAGATATAACTGCCATAACCCGACATGGTATTAAACAAAGGAATCTGATGGATGGAGAGTTCTGGTTCAAACGCAGAGGCACTGCCAAACTTTTCGAGATGCTCTTTCAGGGTATATTCTATCGAGCCAGCTAAACCGACACCTACTTCTTTGGTTCGAATGAAATAAGCCGTGCTCAAGTACAGGCCAATACCGCCCATTTCACCGCGTTTTAAGCTATTGGTCAGGTTTTCTGGTAATAACAAAATACCTTCAGCTTGCTGGTTTTTCACCATGCGCTGTGCTTCAAGAAAGTTATCTGTCACGGTGATGATTTTGATGTGAGGACTATTAGACGCTTGGCTAATGATTTTTGAGGTCAAAATGCTCTGTTCTTCATCCACAATCACAATTGGAATATCTTCAGCGGTTTGTGCTTTATAGGCAGTTGGATAGAAAAAACTATAGAGCAGGATTGCGGCAATGAGCGTGGTAAACACCGAGCTATTGGCAAAAATGTTTTTGAAGGTCTGTAGGTAATAATTGAAAAATGCTTTCATGAGCATAGCTCCTGAGTATTTTTCTTTAACAGACGCACGCTTAGTGCAAAGAATAACCCTGCAAAGATCAACAATATCCCAAATGGAACCAATGAAACATACAGATCACTGCCAATAATCCATTGTTCGGTCTGCAATTTAGCGTAAGGCGTGTAAGGAATAATCATCGACCAAAATTGAGTAAATGCGGGTGCATTATTTAAGGGCAGGGTAATCCCTGAAAAGCTTGGCGATGATCCACCGTAGAGTGCGATAAAACCAAAGGTTTTAGGTAAATTCTGTGTTGCCAAAACCACAGTACTGCTAATCACGGCATAAGCAAAATACAGCAAAAACTGTGCAACAAGGATCAGTGTAAGTGAACCTGCGATAAAGTAACCACGAATATGTGCGAGCCAGAACATCCAGCACCAAGTCCAGGCGCAGAAGATAAAGACATAGAGCAGGATTTTACCTAGTAGACTTGAGATAATTTGTTTTGAGTTCACCCATTCACCGACAGTCTTGCGTTTAAATTCCTGCCCGATAGCAAAAGCCACGCAACAGCATAGTAATAAATGTAAGACTGCTGGCACCATAAAAGGTTCCAGAAACAGTTCATAACTCATGCTTGGGTTATATAGAGTTGAGATCTTGATATGCGGTGTTGGCATGTCTAAATAGGGAATAGTATTGGCTAAATAGCTTTGCCCCATATAATCTGCCATCCCATTCAAGGTGCTGATCAACATGGCTGAAGAAATGGTATTACCGATACTAAAAAAAGACTGGTTATAGGCGATACTGATCTGCGCATCTTGGGCTTTGACCAGACGTTGCTCAGCCCCCTCAGGGATCATCACGAATCCCCAAGCTTCGGTTTTATTGATCAGTCGTTCGGCTTCATCTTGGCTAGCGGTAATCGTTTTAACTTTCAAGGTATGATTGATGCTAAGTGCATGAATCACTTTACGACTCATTTCACTTTGATCTTGATCAATCACCACAATGGGTAAATGTTCGGCTTTACCCGCGGAAAACATGCTGCCAAATAATAGAATCACCAGCAAAGGGGCAATCACCGCCATAAACAAATCAACTTTATGGCGTTTTAAATAGCGCAATTCCCGCAGCATCACTGCAAACATCGCTTATTTTGCCTCTTCAATTTTAAACAACACGCTCATACCGACTTTTAAATCTGGAATATTTTGCTCAGGGACTAAATGAAACTTAAAACTGCGAATATCATAACCGCCTGTTTGGCGTGTGGTTTTGATGGTCGCAAAGTCACCTTCTGCATCGATATTTTTGACTTTAAAAGTGGCTTTTTTGTTGAGGGCGGGTATAAAGCCTTCTAAAGTTTTGGTTTTATAGACTGAGCTATACATGTCTTCGCGGACATTTAAGCTGACCCACAAATCATGATCTTCGATAATACTGACCACAGGTACCGCAGTTGCCACCAATTCTGTTGGCTTACCATAAGTCTTAGACACAGTTCCATCTGTTGGTGAATACAGTTTGGTTTCTTCAGTCAGAGCATTGGCTTCTTTCACTGCCGCCTGTGCCATCGCAACTTGCGCATCGGCAGTTGATTTTTGCTGTTCAGTACTGCCACGTTTGGCTCGTGCATATTGTTGATAAGCTGCCTCGGCTGTTTCACGTGCAGAGGTTTGTGCTGCAAGCATTTCATCACGGCGTTGACGTGAAATTACACCTTGTTGAAATAAAGTTTCACCACGTTTGTAGGTTGTTGCTGCTAACTCCGCTTGAGTTTTCATTGCTTGCCAATTGGCATATAGCGTCTCGATATTCTCTTGCTGCGCACCACGATATACCGTTGAATGAAAAGCAGTCGCGCTTTGTAATGCCGCTTGAGCCTGTTCCTTTTTCGCTTCTAATTCTGGGCTGACAAAACGAACCAGTGCTTGACCTTTTTTAACAGCTTGACCTTCAGACACATAAAACTCTTCAATACGACTCGGGACTTTGGTGCTGATATGTACCGTTTCCGACTCAACCCGACCTTGCAATTCAATCGCTTGTGGCTGATATGCTTTCCATAAACCAAATGCAATCAGACCTAACAGCAGAATTAAAATAATTAAGCCGATGATTTTTGCCTTGCCTTTTTTGGCTGGCTCGGTGGGTGGTTGTTGTATATTTGAGTTTGAGGTCTCAGGTCTCGGCTGTTCTACTTTTTCTGTAGAGGTCACTTGTGCTTGAGATGGTTCAGACGCTTGAGTCTCAGTCTTATTTTCCACTTGATCTGTATCGCGTTCTGAATTGGATGATGATTGATTCTGGCTCATAAATTTCTCCAATTAACGGATATAGTCTGTACGTGGTTGATTAACATAAAGCTTGAACTCATCAATCGAACCATAGCTTTGTAATAAGGTGGCTAAAGATAAGATGTATTTATATGAATTTATCGCCATCTCACTTCTTAATGCACTGAAGGCATTTTGTGCATCAATCACTTGAGTCGCCGTGCCCATACCTTCTTTAAATGAAAGCTGTTGGATACGTAAGTTTTCTTGAGCAGCTTTGGTGTTTTGGGTTAATAGTTGATGGCTAGTCTGAGACGCGTTTAATTCGCTATACGATTTGTACAGCACGTTTTCGACTTCTTGCTTGGTGCGTTCGGTCATGAGCTCAGCAGCGTATTTTTTCAGTTCGGCAGCACGGATATTTTTATTGTTATCAATGCCCGAGAATAGATTGTATTTGGCCATCACACCGACAATCCAATTCTCTTTATTGTCCAACCCATATTCACCAAAGGCAAACAGGCTTGGTTTTTTCGCAGATTGTTGTACTTTGATATTTTCATTGGCAAGCTGGGTGTCCATTTGCAGCTTTTTAATCAAACTGGAGTTTTGATCGTAATTTGCCAGCAGTTTATCCAAAGAATGATTTTGTGCATTATTTACAAATAGTGGGGTGGTGAGGTTTAGGCCTTCTTTAGTCTGTAATAGATTTTTTAGGCTAAACTGGCTCGCTTGCAGATTCGACTGCGCATTTTGATAGGTGCGTTCGGCATTATTGCGCGCCACTTCAAATTGCATGCGCTGGCCTTTATTAATAAAACCTTGTTTCTCTAATTTAAGTGCATTGTTATAGTGTTCTTGCATGGCATTTAAATTAAACAGGCTAGCGTTGAGTAACTGTTGTTGTAATTGCACATTAAAATAGGATTGAATCATCTCAAAGCGTTGTGAATCTTGTTGTTGTTTTTCGCTGATATTTGAGCGTTGTGCTTGAATGGTGGCAATCTGTTTGGCACTGTTAATTTTACCGCCAGTATAGAGTGGCATCACCATTGAAATTGAAGTGCGTACATCATGGTCTTTGACTGTAACATCCAGATTATTGGGTACCTTATTTAAGCCTTCATTGACCGTCTGATCAAAACCTTGGCTGACTTGATCAATCACTTCTGGTGGAAGCACATTACCCCATTGTGATAATTTGTCGTCAAATCCACGAGTGAGTGAGTTTTCGAGTCGACGTTTACTCGATTCTAAGGGCACACTGGTTTCGCTATGAAATGAATAGGCGCGAGCATTTAAATCAATACGGGGTAGACCGAGGTGTTTGACAGCTTCCATTTCAAGTTGGGAGGCTTGTTGTAGGGCCTGCTGGGCTTGTGTTGAATAGGCATTTTCCACAACATATTGTTCAGCTTCGCTATAACTCAATGTTTGTGCAAATAGGGCCGTAGGCAATAGGGCACAGCTGATTAAGCCTATACTGAAGCTTAACATTTTAGGAAAGCGCTGGACCTTAAAACTCGGTCGATCATGTCGTTTCAACATTTGGTTATGTCGCAATTTAATAATATCCTGAGTAAGTCTAAATTCTTTTTATAAAATTAAAATAATATGTTTTTAATTAAATAGTTATATCGACACTTTTGGTGTAGTGAAATTGTAAAAAGTAGAGTTTTTAATCTAAATAAATCTCCGAAAAAACATGAAAATGTGCTGTTTAAATCCACTGTTGAGACTTGGCCTAAAATATCATTTATGACCGCAACAGGATTGAAAAATTAATATTATTTTCTCGGTTAAATTGAAATATTTAGGTGATAAGCTGCTGCAAGCTTCGCCAATCTATGGTTAAATTCCCATTCCAATTTGTTCCACTTTAACAAGGGAAAAACTCATGCGTGCTTATAATTTCTGCGCTGGTCCTGCTGCATTACCTACTGCCGTTTTAGAAAAAGCTCAACAAGAATTGTTGAATTGGCAGGGCAAAGGCCTGTCGATCATGGAAATGAGTCATCGTAGCAATGACTATGTTGCTGTGGCAGAGAAGGCTGAAGCTGATTTACGTAAGCTCATGAACATTCCTGAAAATTATAAAGTCTTGTTTTTACAAGGTGGTGCGTCGCTGCAGTTTTCAGCGATCCCACTGAATTTATTGGGTAAAAACAACAAGGCTGATTATATCCATACGGGTATTTGGTCTGAAAAAGCGCTCAAAGAAGCCAAGCGTTATGGCGATATTAATATCGTTGAAGCAGGGACTTTAATTGATGGTAAACATGCAATTACTGAACAAAGTACTTGGAACCTTTCAAATGATGCTGCTTATGTACATTATGCGGATAATGAGACTATTGGTGGTTTGCAATTCGCGGCTATTCCAGATGTAAACGCACCGTTGGTTTGTGATTATTCATCTAGCATTTTGTCTGCGCCATTGGATGTCAGCAAGTTTGGTCTGATCTATGCGGGTGCGCAAAAGAATATTGGTCCAGCAGGCTTAACTATCGTCATTATTCGTGATGACTTGTTAGATCAAGCAAAACCTGAGATTCCAAGCATCTTAAAATATGCCGATCAAGCCAAGAATGGTTCAATGGTGAATACTCCTGCGACTTATGCGTGGTATTTATCTGGTCTCGTGTTTGAGTGGTTGCTTGAGCAGGGTGGGGTAGATGCGATCTATAAAGTGAATCAGGAGAAAGCAAAACTGCTTTATGGTTATATTGATTCAAGCGATTTCTATAACAACCCAATCGCGATCGCAAATCGTTCAATGATGAACGTACCATTTACTTTAGCTGACGAAGCACTTGAAAAGACCTTCTTGCAAGAAGCTGAACAACATCACTTATTGAACTTGGCAGGCCACCGTTCAGTGGGTGGTATGCGTGCAAGTATTTACAATGCTGTACCTTTAGAAGGCGTCCAAGCATTGGTGAACTTTATGGATGAGTTTGCGAAACGTCATGGTTAAGCCATAAGGTGTTGCTAAAATAAAAGCCCTCAACATTGAGGGCTTTTATTTGCAAATAGGGTAGTGGTCAAAAAGTTTAAAAAAAGCCAATTCGATGAAACATGAGTGCTGCTAAAAACATACCAAGTAAAAAAAAGCAAAAAGCACCAACATCAAGTTTAAGACCTTGATCACTCGAATGAATCAGACTGGTGGTCGTTTGTTCTGGTATAATTTTCATTAGAACGCCTAAAATGCCATTTATGTGATTTTTTGTCACTTATGTGCAGTTTTAGCATAAATATTAGTATGAATAAAGATCAATTTAACTTTATTACATACCATTACACCGAAATCACATATTAGCCAATTTTATACTTGTTTAACCATTAATAACCATTTCATAATGCAACACTCTATTTCACGTCATTTGTGTACATAAGTGTGTACATACTGCCGTGTTTCGATTTTTTAATCGATTATGTGTACATATTATTTTTAGAGTTTGAAATGGCGTTATCTGAAGCTTGGCTTAAAGCAAATAATGGAAAAGAGCGAGAAGCCGTTGAAGTGGTTGCTGATCGTGACTCTATGAGCGTTAGAATATCACCGAAAGGAAAAATTGTCTTTCAGTTACGCTACAGATTTAATAATAAACAAGAGCGTGTTGATCTTGGTACATATCCCCATATGAGCCTTAAAGATGCTCGTTTAGAAGCAACTCGTTTGCGTGGACTACTAGACCAAAATAAAAATCCAAAATTAGAATTACTGGTCGAGAAAGAAAAAAATATTAATCCAATCACTTTAAATGA
This sequence comes from Acinetobacter sp. UBA991, assembly GCF_002292065.1. NCBI lineage: Bacteria > Pseudomonadati > Pseudomonadota > Gammaproteobacteria > Moraxellales > Moraxellaceae > Acinetobacter > Acinetobacter sp. UBA991. The sequence continues at coordinate 151,301 of NZ_DBBF01000041.1, forward strand.
AGTCCATCAAATGTGGCATGACTCATATTGCTCTAAAAATAAAAAAGAGCATGAGCACATTAAAAGAATGTTTGAAAATCATTTATTGCCTAAACTTGGCTATCTTCCGATTGATCGAATAGATATAACTGACTGGTTAGAGGTTTTTGAAGAACTGGCAGGGCGAATACCTGGCACAGCTAAAAATCTATTATCTAACACAAAGCAGATGTTGAAATGGGCTGCAAAACGCAAATATGTTCAAACAAATGTGCTTGCAGATATTTACCCTAAAGCAGATTTAAATATTGTTTCCAAGCCAACTAAGCGCGTTTTATCAGATGAAGAAATTATAGTTTTTTATGAGTGCTTAAAATGGTCACGATTAACAGAGAAAAATAAAATATTTCTTGAGTTATGCTTAATCTATGCTTGCCGAAATGGTGAGCTTCGCAGAGCTGAAAAGAAGCATTTTGACTTTAAACGCAAAGTCTGGATAGTGCCACCAACAAACCATAAAACAGGCTACAAGAACGATAAGACACTGATTAGACCAATATTGCCATACATGGAAGTATTAATAAAAGAAGCAATGGAATTAAGCGGAGGTAAATATTTATTCAGTAACGGTAATGATGAATCTGAATATTTAACAGATGGCGCGTCTACCGCCTTGCCTAATAGCGTGATTGGCTGGGTCAAACGCTTTAAAAAAGAAACCATGGAGCACTGGTCGCTTCACGATCTACGCCGAACAGCACGAACTAACTTTAGTTCTTTCTCAAAACATCGGGATATTCACGAAATTATGCTTGGTCATGTGTTACCGAACAATCAAGAAGTGTATGACTTACATAGTTATGTTCTTGAGCAAACAGAAGTCTATGAGAAATGGATTGAGAAATTAGAAAGTTTAAAAGGGTAAAGCGGTCATGCGACCGCCTTCTTACCCAAACATTGTTTTTCCCAGTTAGATACATCTTTTGTTAAGTAACGCTTTGGCCCACCGCCAACAGATGGCAGTGCAGGGGCAGGGAAAGGCTTGCCCCACTGTGTTTTAACTTCCCAACGCCATAATGTAACTTTGGTTATTCCGAACATCTCACATACTTGGTCGGAAGTAATATATTTAGCCATTCACCCCTCCGAATCCGCTTTTGGTGGCTCAGGTAAAATCAACCAATGTGTTACATTCATATCAATATTTATGCATGCACCACCATCAAAATTACTGGCCTCTAACCCATCAACTTCCGCACTAAAATACCCTTCATCAATAAACATGGCAGCAGCAAAAGCATATATTTCACCATCAATAATTTCAGCAGCAACAACTTTTTGAAATTTTTTAGGTGTTACCTTTTCAATATCAATCCAATTACTCATTTCCGCCCCTTGCTGCTTCTACAGCCATCGCCCAAATTGATTTATTGTCTATATCAACAAGTTTTACAAAAGCATCATAATTTTCACCTTCAGATATATCGTTAAAGTAGTCTGTTGTTGCATCATTAAATGAATCAGGCATCTCAACTGGCACCACCACGCAGCCTTCAAGCTTTTTGGCTTCTATTTTTGCTCGGTCTATCCAACTAAACCATGAGTGACTTAGGTAGTGCGCATCATCTGTATCTTCATTGTGATTTGATTTACCCACATAATGTCCCTCTGGGTAATATTCATTCATTACAAAAATAACATTCTTAAATTCACCAGTTCTTGACGCTTCAAATGCCTCGCGTTCTTTTTCAATATTAAGCATCTTCATTCTCCAAAAACGTTGTGTCATTCCACCAATTCTTATTGTCTTGAAGATACTTGGCATGATCTTCTTGAGTGCCGTTCCATTCTTCTAAAGTGATTGCATCTGCAATAGACTGACCAACAGTAGGGAATACCTGCAAGGCTTCTTTCTTCAAACGATATACCAATTGTTTGCCAATCTTTTGACTGGGTACTGGATGCAAAAGTTCTGAATCAGGTTCTTCAGGAATGTTCACCGCCCATAGTTTTTCAATATTCATGCTGCCACCTCAAATTCTGCTGCCAAGTCATGCATTAATAAGTTGCCTGATCCAGATTCGTACCAGATGCCTAAAATGCCTTTATGTCTAAATCTTAAAATTTCGTTTTGTTCTGTTTTGCTATAAACATCAGCGCCAATATCAACTAACCAGTTTTTGAAATCCTCAAGCTTTGAAATGGGTAGGGCTTTGCGATTCTTATAACTACGAGTGCTGCCATAACGGCTTCTTAAAATCTGCCAGTCGTTCATGCTGCCACCTTTCCTTTGCTACGCTCAGCAAATAGCTGCTCGTAGTAGTTTTGACAGTGCGGAATCTTGTCTTTGATCTTCTGAATAACCGATTCATCACGTTCGATTGTCACAGTCGTTTTGCGCTCTCGAATATCAATTGCTTCGACAAGATGAACCAACTGATCTATGTCATCCCAATCTTTTAAAAGTTCAGGCGGGCAAGGGAATAACCAAAAATCAACATGCGCAACTTCGCAATCGTAAAGCCACATATACGCCTGCATCTGAACGTCATAGCCTGCCTTTTTGACTTTCTCCATTGCTTCATCTTGGAAAAATGGATGTGTACCGATATCCCAAGTGACTTTGGTGTCGATAATGAGTTTTCGCTCAAGATCAAGCACATCACACTCACCAGTGATTAGTTCATTTTCAACACGCCCAACGTGCTTTTGGTAATTGCGGAAACGCATCTTGCCCGACATTTCGATTGCTAAATCTTCTAGCAAGTTGCCTTTTTGCGTGTACTGGTTGCCAGTGAATGAGCGAAAGCCATATAGATCCTCTTTCACGATGTCACGGATAGCTGATTTTGCTGTGTCGCTGATGACAGCCGCTTTAGAGCGACCATCACCAATAAGTTTGTGTAAGGATGAGCAGCGGAATAGTTTCATTCTGACACCTCATTTACCTCTAAGCGGTATTTTTTACCCAGAGATTGAAACTCAAGAACAACACCCTTATGCAGCAGATATTGAGCCACCGCTGAAACTGCCGTGTCTGTAACATCCTCTTTTTCACCAATGAACATTTGATTCTTGGGGTTTACACGACCTGCATAAATTGTATTTGTTAGTATTGATGACATGATCTTGATTGGATTTTTAGCCATTATTGAGCCTCCACTGCTACACGCTGAGCATCTGTCAAGCTGTAACCATCCAAGATGTAAGCTTTGTCGATTGCACCTGCATTGAGTTGTTCTAATGCTGCATTAAACTCATCGTCATTCAGTGTTGGTTTTGGTGCTTCCAAGTCTGCAATTGATTCTTGGTGGTCGATGTAGTCAAACTCGTCCTTATCCACATCACGAATGATTGCCTGATCTGCCATTTGGGCTTTTTGCATATCAATCGAAAGTGGTGCTTGCTTCGATAAAAGCAGCTTCAACACGGTTTTAAGCGCCATTGCTTCAAACTGATCTTTCCACACGCCATAACCTTTTTTGGCTGTTTGGCTGTACTTATTGGCATGTTTCATTACTTCCTCTTTACTCATGTAAAGTTCAGCAGTAAAGCCATTAATCAGCTTGAAAAACGCCACATATCCAATCGGATCGCCACTTGGCTTGACCGACCAATCAAACTCATAACCAAGCAGCGGGTTTTCGCTAATCAACTGCCCATCGTAAACAGGTGTTGCAGCAATGCGGCTGAACTGACCAGAGCGTTGTGCCAACTGAATGTAGCCTTTGTAACCGAGTTGAAATTGAGCTTCAATCTTGTTTTCCTTGTTGTTTTTAAAAGGAACAATGTAGGCAAAACCAAGATTGTTATTGATTGGCAAGTTCAATGTTGCAGCCATACATGCAGCACTAAAAATAGTTTGTGGGTCGGCATTTACCAGCATCGAGTTACTGTTCACGATCTGCAATACAGATGTTGCAAAAGCAGGAGCATTCTTGCCAACAAGTTCTTTTAACTTTTCCTGAACCATTGGCTTTGCGAAAAAGTCTTTAGCGTTGTGTTTTACTGGTGCATTCATTTTTTTAATCCTCAGTATTTGATTGAAACGTTTGGAATTTGGTTTCGAGCAATCGCTGTGATGATTGCCTTGATTTGATATTCTTCAAGACCAACACATAGATCGATCAAAGCTTTCGATGCTGCTTGATTGATAGAGCGCATATGTTCAACATTAGCCAAACGAGCTTCTTCTGCTTTACGTTCAGCTTCTTCTTTAGCTGCTTGTTCACGTTCAATGCGTTGACGCTCCATAACAGCAGCTTGTTGTGCACGTAATTCAGCTTCTTCTTTTTCAGCAATTAAGCGTGCTTCACGTTCAGCAGCTTCACGTTGTTGACGTTCTGCCAATTCAGCTTGTTCTTTTTGCTCACGTTCAAAACGTTGCTTTTCAGCCAAAGCCTTAGCTTCTGCTTCAAGACGCTCTTTATCAGCAGCTTCTTTAGCAATGCGTTCTTCATGCTCACGTTGTAAACGCTCTTGTTCAGCCTTTCGTAAGCGCTCTAATTCAGCCTGTTCAGCTTCGTATTTCTCACGTGCAGAAAGGGCAGTGCGTAACTTTTCTAGAGTCTCAAGCTTTGCAATTTTTGCTTCTTGTTCAAACTCTTCGAAAGATGGATCAATCTGAACATTTTCCAAATCACGAATAGCTACTTTAATGTTTTCACTTGCCCACTCTTCAGGATATTTTTGAAGAAGATCAGCAGCCATTTTGATGCCAATAATAGAGTCCTGATGCTTCTTCACACGATCCTCTTCTGCCTTTTCCCATGCATCACGCGGTGCCAAAATCTCATCACGCAATAAATCAAATTTTTTCACAATCGAAATGCGGTCATCATCAATCAGTTTGATTTGAGCTTTTTGCTCAGCAACTAATTCTTTACCGCATTTCTCGATCAGAGTTTTTGATTTACTCACCTTCATAGCAAGAGAACCAATAGCGTCACGACCTTTCTTAGTTGTCACATCTGGAACATGTGATCGAACTTCATGAGCAATACGCTCAAACAATTCATCCGTTCCACCAACTTTAGAAAAAGCAGCAACAATCACGTTTTGTTCTAATACTTGTAATTCATTAACTTGTACGTTCATATTAATCGCCTTTATATTTAGCTTTGGTATAAATAGGTGAGTCCTTCAAAACTCGCTCTATAACTTCAATTTGTTTAGGTGCTACTGGACCACACTTATAGTTAGGCTCCTGTTCACCAATAGGTGTGCAATGGTGGATTGTTAAAGGACATTTGCGCCAAGACTTTCCTAATTCGCACCAGTAAAAAACCTGATTTCTTGCAACTTTCAGTATCCAATCTGAACCACCAAATGTGCTGTAGTGTGTAGCTTCTTCTTTCTCGCCAATTGAATAACCGAATTGCTCAAGAAAGCTTTGCGGGAATATTGATCCCATAAAAACCTCACTCTACGGAGCAACTCCATACGTTCTGAGCCCAGCCGCAACAACATATCCACGAATATCCCATGTTGTTTTGAAATGGCAATTTACGTTGAACTAAACGTCCACAACTTTTACAAGTCGTGTAATCAACACTAAAAATTGGCTGTTTCGACTTAATCATGTTTGCCACCAACTCGAGTCGTCATCTCTACGACTTCACCTTTTTCTAATTGTTGGATAAGGGCTTGGGTTTCTAACTCTTCTTTAGCCTGGTAATACGCTGCAATGTGAAGAACCAAACCAATAAATGAAATGCACATCACCAATACAGCAAGCAATGCAAAAGACTGGATAGCCACAGTTTTGATCGTGGTGAACTTCTTAGTGTTCTGGCGTTTGATTAAACGTGCAATGAACTGGTTGTGAGTTAGAGTGTTGTTATCCATGATCAAGCCTCCACTTCAACGAATTCGCAATTCTCGTCCAATTGATACCAGGTATTAGCTTTAATACCGTTCTCACCAACCTTAGAAGCGCGGATATGGATAATTTCATCTTGCATGTTGCGATATGTCAGAACGATAGCGCCTGTTTCACATGCCATAGCTTTGTTATTCCAGCCAAGTCCGCATGCTACCGAGTATTCACCAGTAGCTGACGCTGCACC
>NZ_DBBF01000029.1:0-18012 GCF_002292065.1 Acinetobacter sp. UBA991
CATCGGCGGTGTGACTGGTGGTATCGGTGGTGGTGAAGGTGGTCCTCTTGGCACAATCACAGGCATCATTGGTGGTATCACTGGCGGTATTGGCGGTGGTGAAGGCGGTCCTTTAGGTTCAATCTCTGACATCCTTGGTGGTATTACTGGCGGTATTGGTGGTGGCGAAGGTGGTCCTCTTGGCGCGATCACTGGCATCATCGGTGGCATCACTGGCGGTATCGGTGGCGGTGAAGGCAGTCCTTTGGGCTCAATCTCTGACATCCTTGGTGGTATTACTGGCGGCATCGGTGGTGGCGAAGGTGGTCCTTTAGGCTCAATCTCTGGGATTATCGGTGGAATCACTGGCGGTATCGGTGGTGAAGGTGGTCCTTTAGGCGCAGTTACTGGCATTATCGGTGGCATTACTGGCGGTATCGGTGGTGAAGGTGGTCCTTTAGGCGCAGTTACTGGCATTATCGGTGGCATTACTGGCGGTATTGGTGGTGAAGGTGGTCTAAGTGTGATTACAGATATTCTTGGAACCATTAATAATGGTGCAAATAGCGGAGACGTTATTGCAGGAATTGCTCAACCGATTCAAACTGTCATTAGCAATGGCAACATTGCAGTAGACACATTACAAGATCATGTCAGTACCCTATTCAGCGATGGTTCATTAGAGAGCATCAATAACCTTATCAGCGTCAGTGTTGGAAATGGAGATTACAGTCTTCATGGCAGTGTAGACGGAATTTTAGATGCATTGACTGGAACCGTCACTTCTGGCATCGCTGTTGGCGAACCAAATCCAAATGGTGGTTCTTTAACAGATCTTGTATCTCTTCAATCGCCACTCAGCAGTCTTACAGATCATCTATTCAGTTCAGTGAATCATTTCTAAAATAGATTAACTAAAAAGCCGCTGATCTCAGCGGCTTTTTTTATATTTATTATTTAATTCATATTCGATCAAAAAAATCAGACACAAAAAAACCGCAATTAAGCGGTTTCTTTTATTAAGTTGGTGCGCTCAGAGAGATTCGAACTCCCGACCCCTTAGTTCGTAGCCAAGTGCTCTATCCAGCTGAGCTATGAGCGCATTACTTATGTGCCTATTTAGGCATGTGTTACTTTAAATCTTTACTTGGTGCGCTCAGAGAGATTCGAACTCCCGACCCCTTAGTTCGTAGCCAAGTGCTCTATCCAGCTGAGCTATGAGCGCTTTAAGTAAAGTGGCGGTGAGAGAGGGATTCGAACCCTCGGTACAGTTACCCGTACGCATCCTTAGCAGGGATGTGGTTTCAGCCACTCACCCATCTCACCGTAACACGAGCGCAATAATACAAACTAAAACCACATTACACAAGGGATGTTCCTGTTTTTTTCTACTTTTTAAGTTCAATCAAATGTTTTTTAATCAATTTCCACATTTTTTCAGCATTTTTTGGTTCAACGCTTGTTAATATAGCGTTCTCTCCTTTATTCAGATCGGAGCAATAAACAGAATCTTGCAATCTTTGACGTGCAGTTAGAGTTTGAATGACTTATGCTAAACCGATCTGCCAGATGTGAATTGAAACGATATGACTAAAAATTGGGCCGATCCCGAAGCAAAAGCAGAAGCGCAACGTTACGATAATCCTATTCCTAGCCGAACTCTTATTCTAACTACACTAGAACAATTACAAACTGCACAGTCCCATGCAGAGCTGGTTGACCACTTTAATATCCCAGATCAAAAAAGTATTGATGCATTGAATCACCGTTTAAGTGCCATGGTACGTGATGGGCAACTTATGAAGGATGGTTTTAAATACCAACCTGCAACTGATCTACCAACTCATGAAGCAACGGTCTATATCAATAGTAAAGGTCTAGGTACTGCCAATATTGCAGGTCAGGATGATATCCTTTTACCTGAACGTGAACTTCGCCTAGTTTTTAATGGCGACCGCGTTAAAGTGCGTCAGACCTCCGTTGATCGTAAAGGTAAGCCTTGTGGCTTTATTAGCGAAGTAGTACAACACCGCGTTAAACAAATTATTGGTAAATTGTCTGAGCATGAAGGTGAATACTTCATTCAACCAGCCAATCCAAACCAGCATCAACCTATTACTTTAGAAAAAGAATTGATTGAGCATGCCAATGCTAAAGTTGGTGATATGCTCCGTGTTGCAATTGATGACTATCCAACACGCGAAGAACTGGCGACAGGCCATATCGTTCAATCAATGGCGGATAAAGCAGATACTGAAATCATCATTCCACAAACGATTCTAGAATTTGGTCTGCCTTACGAATTTCCAGAAGCTGTGGTGAAAGAAGCAGAAAGCTTTAAAGAACCATCCGCAAAAGATCTTAAAGGGCGTGTTGATCTACGTGATCTACCATTAGTTACTATTGATGGTGAAGATGCACGCGACTTTGACGATGCCGTATTTGCAGAAAAACGTGCGGGTGGTGGTTATCGTGTTGTTGTTGCTATTGCCGATGTTAGCCACTATGTGCGTTTAGACTCTCCATTAAATGAAGAAGCAGAAGAACGTGGTACATCGGTTTATTTCCCGCACTTTGTATTGCCTATGCTTCCAGAAGCGTTATCAAATGGCTTGTGTTCTTTAAATCCACATGTTGACCGTTTATGTATGGTCTGTGATTTAAAACTGTCTCGTGCAGGTAAAGTCACAGGATATGAGTTCTACCCTGCGGTGATGCATTCCAAAGCTCGTCTGACTTATACCCAAGTGGGACAATATTTTGAGGGTGCAACCAATGCGATTCCTGAAGATAAGAGCATTCATAAGTCACTCAATACACTCTTCCAGCTTTATCAAACACTAAAAGGCTTACGCGCTGAACGTCATGCAATGGAATTTGAAACCATTGAAACCTATATGACCTTTGACGAGTTAGGCGGGATCAAAGAAATCTTACCGCGTAGCCGTAACGATGCGCATAAACTGATTGAAGAATGTATGTTGCTGGCCAACGTTGCTGCGGCAGAATATGCTTTAGAGCATGATATTCCGATGTTGTATCGTGTGCATGAAGCACCAGAGTTTTCACGTATTCAGAAAGTGCGTGACTTTGTGAAATTGCTTGGTCTGCCATTCCCTGAACAGCCAACTCAAGCAGATTATCAAGCCGTCATTGAAGCGACCAAAGATCGTTTAGATGCACCAAGCATTCATGCGGTGTTGTTACGTTCGATGATGCAAGCCTACTATGGCGCGAAGAATGCAGGACATTATGGTCTTGCTTATGAAGCCTATACCCACTTCACATCACCTATTCGTCGTTATCCAGACTTATTATTACACCGTGCAATCAAAGCGTATTTAGACAAAAAAGTGTATCCACTGTCAGGTGCAGCCTTAGATGATGCGGGTGAGCATTTCTCCAAGACAGAACGTCGTGCTGATGAAGCATCACGTAGCGTCACCATGTGGTTGAAATGCCATTATATGCAACAGCATATTGGTGATGAGTTTGTCGGGGTTATCAGTGCAGTCACTGAGTTTGGACTATTCGTGACTCTGAAAGACCTCTATGTCGATGGCATGATTCATGTTAGTCAGTTAGGTGATGACTTCTTCATTTATGATCAGGCGAGCCAAAGCTTAGTCGGTCAAAATCGTGGACAATCCTTTAGTCTCGGTGATGAAGTGAAGATTCAAGTTGCGGCTGTGAACTTGGAAGAACGTAAAATTGACTTTCAGTTGGTTCAACAACTTACCCATTTGGGCCGTGTAATTCGTCAGAAAGCACCACGTACTGCGAATCCGTCTAGCTCGAATCGTGCTTCAACAACTGAAGAAGTATTTGGCAAACAGCCCTCTACTCAATCCAAAGTCAGTGAAGATGGTGAAAAGCCTGTACGCAAGAAAAAGGACAAGAACAAACCAAGTTCTTATACCAAGAAGCCTGCAAAAAAAGCGTCTGCCAAGCCTGAAAGCAAAGACAAGGCCAAGAAAAAAGTGAAAAAGAAAAAGTCTAACGCGAAAGCAAAGGCTGAGTAATTTTTACAAAATAAGAGAGCTTCGGCTCTCTTATTAACTCCTATAATTATAAGAGAATTAATTCCAATGAACTTATTATTAGATTTAAATGCTGTTTTAACTATCACTATTTCTCTTTTAGCTCTTTTGGTTACTTATGCGGTATTTAAATCGAACCAAAAACCTCAAATCATAGTTTTTGCAACACCTCATTATGGAAAAGCATCTGTTATCCAGCTCAATGTAAAGAATATTGGTAATGGTATAGCTGAGAATGTAATATTTTCTAGTAATCAACCAATCCCCCGTCGAGCTTTTGGGATCTCTAAATTACAAGATAAAAAAGAAATATTCGAAAATGGGATTTTTAAACATGGCGTAAGAGTCTTTCCTCCAAATTATAGTTATATTTATGATTGGGGACAGTTTGGAGGACTCAAAGAAGCTTTAAATAGTGAAATTATCATTTTTGAAGTTTCTTATCTATACAAACATCCTCTAAATTTATGGAAATCAAAACATACAGATATCTCAATTATAGATATTAGAGAGCTTGAAGCATTGCCTTCAACTACAGGCGATACCAATGATCGGCTGAATGAAATTAATAAAACTTTAGAGAAAATTAATTTAAGTATAAGAGATCAAGCACAATGACACTTGATTTCTCCCCTCCGAAGCCCTACATCTATAACTATGTTTAAAGATGAATATGGCAAAAATACAATGACACTCCAGCAAGCAACACTTCCTGTTCCTCAATTTGATCAAATTCAACTTGCCGATTTAAAACAACAGATCGAACAAACCATTCAAAACGGTCAAAATTTCTTAAATCAACTCAATGAAGTTCCGCAGGGCTCTGAAGCCCAACTGGCAACATTGACTGAAGTTGATCAACTTGAAAATAACATGAGTGAAGCATGGGGAATTTTGTCGCATCTCAATGCTGTGATGAACAATGCGGAAACCCGTGAAGTGTATCAAGCCCTGTTACCGAGTTTAAGTGAGTACTATACCCAGCTTGGTCAACATACGCCGCTGTACCAAACCTATCAACAGATCCATGACAGTGCCGTATTTCAAACGCTGAACGAAGCACAACAAAGTGCGATTAAACTGGCTTTACGTGATTTCAAACTGTCAGGTGTTGCACTGGAAGGTGAAGCCAAAAAACGTTATGCCGAAATCTCAGCACGTTTATCACAGCTGTCTTCTGACTTCTCTAACCATGTACTCGATGCCACCCAAGCCTACTTCAAGCCGCTAACAGAAGCGCAACTTAAAGGCTTACCGCAAAGCAGTGTTGAACTGTTAAAACAATACGGACAACAACGAGAGCTTGAGCAAGCCGTTGCCACACTCGACTTCCCTGCTTATTTTGCGATTATGACCTATGCCGATAATCGTGAATTAAGAGAAGAACTGTATAAAGCCTATGTCACCCGTGCCTCAGAACAATCCGACCAAACTGAATTTGACAACACTCCAGTGATGGAGGAAATCCTGAGCTTACGTCAGGAAATGGCTCAGTTGCTTGGCTTTAACAACTTTGCCGAATATTCCCTTGCCAGCAAAATGGCACCTGATGTTGAAACCGTAAATCAATTCTTGGTTGATCTGGCAGAACATGCCCGTACCCCAGCACTGGCTGAAATTGCAGAACTGAAAGCGATTGCACAACAAGAGGGTATTGATGAACTCAAACCTTGGGATGCAACCTACTATTCTGAAAAGCTGAAACAACAACAGTTCAATCTTTCTCAAGAAGCATTAAAACCGTATTTCCCTGCACCGAAAGTGGTTCAAGGTTTATTCCAGATCGTACAACGCCTTTACGGGATCCAGATCATCGAACGTCAGGCTCCTGTGTGGCAGAATGATGTGCGTTATTTTGAAATTGAAGATCAAGGCCAAGTAGTCGGTGGTTTCTATTTTGATTTATATGCCCGTAACGGCAAACGCGGCGGTGCATGGATGAGCGGTTTCCGTTCTCGTGTTCAAACAGCCAATGGCCTGCAAAAACCAATTTGCTACATGGTATGTAACTTCACCCCACCAATTGGCGATCAACCTGCGCTGCTGACCCATGATGAAGTGATTACGTTATTCCATGAGTTTGGTCATGGCTTACATCATATGCTCACCGAAGTGGATAACATCTCGGTTGCGGGGACACACGGTGTGGCGTGGGATGCAGTTGAATTACCAAGTCAGTTTATGGAGTTCTGGGCATGGGACAATGAAAGTTTAGATGTACTCAGCGAGCACACTGAAACCAAACAAACCTTGCCGCAAGAATTACTCTCTGCATTGTTGAATGCACGTTTCTTCCAGTCTGGTATGCAAACCTTGCGTCAGATTGAGTTTGCCCTGTTTGACCTGAGCATTCACCGTCAAGCACCTGCCTTAAACAGTCAGCAAATTCAGGCCACGCTGGATGATATTCGCGATAAATTTGCCGTGGTTCCAGCAGTTCCTTATAACCGTTTTCAACACAGCTTCAGCCACATTTTTGCAGGCGGTTATGCTGCAGGTTATTACTCGTATAAATGGGCAGAGGTTTTAGCCAGTGATGCATTTGACCGTTTCGAAAGCGAAGGTATTTTTAATACCGAGACTGGAAAAGAGTTTAGAAAGTTTATTCTAGCAGTTGGCGGAAAAGATACAGCGCTTGATGCGTTTCGCAATTTCCGAAAAAGAGAACCAAAAATAGATGCATTATTACGTCATCAAGGTTGGACGAACACCGATAAAACCGCTTAAACTACGTCATTATTGTTCACAGGGTGTAATTAACTGACATGAAAAGACAGTTCATCGCGGGCGCAAAATGCCCGAAATGTGGGGCCTTAGATCGTGTCGTTAAGATCATCACTGTGGATGACGAGTGGATTGAATGTATCGAGTGTGCTTATAGCGAAAAACGCCCAACCCATGTGGAACAAGCGCAACCCGCTGAGCCAGATGAAATTGGGGTGATACAATTCAAACCTCGTCATTTTGACTAGAAGGTTAAAAGTGATGTCCACATACCAAACAGAAAATTCCAAATTATTATGGATGATAATTGGTGGAATTAGTATTGTCGTGGTGCTGTTCCTTGCGGTCCAATGGTTCTTAGCTCAAAAAGATCAGCAAGCCACAACATCCGCACCGACTCAGCCTGTGGCTGAAAAAACCGTTGCCCCAGTAGCAACTGAAGCAACCGCAACCGTTGATGAAGTAACAACGGCGAGCAGTGATGTCGCTGCACCGATCCAATTGGTTGAAGAATCGATTGTAAAAGCGCCACTCCCTGTAAATGACAGTTTGGCAAAAGAAGAAATTGCCAAACTGGATGATATTCATCAACAACTGCAAGACCAGCAACATGATTTGAAACAGCAGAATAGCGATGTGGATACTTTGCTCAAGCTCAAAGAAGATCAAATCAAACTTTTAGAAGCCCAGATTGCAGCTCAAAATCATTCTTAAACTTTAAAAAGCTTTAACCTCGGTTAAAGCTTTTTTATTGCCAGCATCTTTAATCCAGAACCTGTTTGGACGCTGATCTTAGTTGAATTGGTTTCTGAAGGGTTTGAGCAATCAAAATCCCCAGCAAGGTTAAACCACCGCCAATATAGTGGAACAGTTGTAAATGCTCGCCCAGCAAAGCCACCGCAATCAATGCCGTAAATAAAGGCAATAGATTCATAAAAATACTATTACGGTTTGGCCCTAAATGTCTCACCCCTTCTATCCATAAATATGACAACAATACTGAGGAAAAAATACTGGCGTAGACAATCAGTGGAATGGTCTGTTGGTTCAGTTGCATCTGCGAAGCGGGCAAAAATATAAAAAATGGCAAGACATAAACAATTGCAAAACAGGATTGCACAAAATTCGATTGCCAGGCAGGGATTGGCATTTTCCAACGTTTCAGTAACACACCATATAAGGCATAGCCTGCTGCCGCAATGAGCATCAAACCATCACCCAAATGTACGCCTTGCTTCCAGATATCGGTAATTGAACCATGGCTCAGCAAATACAAGATGCCATAAAAAGATAAAGCGCCTCCGAACAACATGCCATAGCTCAGCCGGTCTTTCAGCATCGCACTACTTAAGATCATGGTCAGTAAAGGAATCAAGGCGGTGACAATCGCCATATTGGTGGCTGTGGTGGTGGATGCAGCCTGATAAGACAAGAACTGGAATAGAGACACGGACAGAAAACCACCCAATGCCAACTGTTTCCAATACTGCTTGATGGTGTGTCGATTGTTCCAGACGGGAATTAGCACAAAGGTACTCATCACGGCGAGCGCCAACACCAGACGATAAAACGTAATCGCGACAGGCGAAATGGCATGACTGGCCATTTTAGACACCACCACATTGCCCGCCCAAAATAAAATCGCGAATAAGGGATAAAAATAAGCTTTCTGAAACATAGGCTAGACCTCAACATTGCGGTATCGATCATGCTAAAAAATAATCAACTCATTGTTTCTCGACAATAAGACGATTACTATCGAGAAATAGACAACTTATTTTTGGACATTGCACACATGGGGAAAAACTTTGAACATGGATTTGTAGATTATCCAGTCTATGCATTTTCAGAAAACTACCCCCATGGCCATATTGAGGACTGGCATAGCCATGATCGAATTCAGCTGATTCATACCCTATCAGGTGTGATTCGAGTACAAACCCACGAAGGGATCTGGATTACCCCACCTGGACGTGGCGTGTGGATTCCTGCACATAAACCGCATGCCTTACTCAGTAGCGGTGATGTCAAAGCCCGAGGGATTTTTATAGAAACCCCAGCACAAACCCATCTGATTTCCGAATGTCGGGTTGTTGCCATTCCTGCTTTACTACGGGAGCTGATGAGTAGTGCAATGCAGATCAAAACAGCCATCCAGCCTGAAAGTCGCGATGAAAGACTGCTGCAATTGATCTTAGACGAAGTTCGGGTATTACCTGCCCTTGCCTTTAATTTGCCAGATCCTCAAAACCCACGCCTGCAACAGCTTTGTCAACAAATCAAAGACAATCTCAGCTTTAACTGGAATCTGGAAGATACAGCTGAACAACTGCATATCAGCAGTAAAACGTTAGCGCGACATTTTCAAAAAGAGACTGGACTGCATTTCTCCCATTGGGTTCGTCAAGCCAAACTGATGCAGGCCATGATTGATTTAGCCCTGAACAAACCGGTTTTAAATGTGGCCTTAGACTTGGGCTATGACAGCCCCAGTGCCTTTAGTGCCATGTTTAAACGTGAAACCAGCATGACACCGAGTGACTATCTTAAACAATTCTCTGACACACTCAGTTGAGTGTCCTGAGCATAGATTGAGTGAAGAATCTCATTCCTTTCATCCTCACAGCAGCATAAAATAAGCGCAATCTCCCAATACCCGAATCGCTATGGATGCTCAACCCACCAATCGCAACCTGATGATGGCGATTGGTTGCCTTACTCTTTCTGCGCTGCTTTTTTCTGTGATGGGCATTTGTATTCGTTACGCTTCACATACGGTCGATAACTATACCATTGTGTTTTTCCGCAATGTGGTGGGCCTGATCCTGTTTTTACCTTTTATCTTCAAGCAAGGAACCCAGTTTGTAAAAACAGAAAAACTGTGGATGCATACCTGGCGTAGTATTGTTGGGCTTGCTGCCATGTATGGTTTTTTCTATGCCATTGCACATTTAAAACTCTCCAATGCCATGGTGTTTACCTATTCTTCCCCCATTTTTATTCCATTGATTGCTTGGCTGTTTCTTAAAGAAAAAATCACCACGGCGATGCTCTGTGCCGCAGGACTGGGCTTTATTGGAGTGTTCTGTGTGGCTAAGCCTGATCAAGGTTTATTAAACTGGATTTCAATCGTTGGCATCAGTTCTAGCCTGTTGGCTTCAATGGCCTTTGTCACTGTGCGCGCACTGACTCAAACCGAGCCACCTGAACGGATCGTGTTCTATTTCTGTTTTATTGGTTCTTTGCTTTCAGTGATTCCGATGTTTTGGGTATGGCGACCTTATCATTTACAGGAATTATTGTTTTTGATCGGTGCAGGTGTACTGGCCAATGTCAGCCAGATCTTTATGTCGCATGCCTACCGTCTTGCCCCTGCTGGACAGATTGCACCCGTCAACTATATTGCAATTATTTTTGCAGGACTTTGGGGTTTTTTACTGTGGAATGAAGTGCCTGATTTATATAGCTTGATTGGTTTTTGCATTATTCTCTCAGCGATTTTTTTATGTAGTCCATTGATAAAACGATCAAAGTCAAAAAAGTCAGTACTGTAAGCTCAATGCTTTGGATAAGGGTGCAAGTCCAGTACATAATGACCTAGAATTTCCCGTTTTGGCTTATCGACAACGATAACAAGATAGGTGTTATCTAAGGGCACTGGAATATTAAGATGCTGGAATTGCCCGTCTCCGCTTTCATAAATATGTTTCACAGACCATTCCCATGCAGTACAGGAGTGATACAGCTGTTCAATCACAGGATCAGCATAGCCCCATAAATCTACAATTTCCTCCGCACTCTCCGTGACATCTAACATAGGAGGGGAAAAAGTTGCCTGATACTCTGCCTGACTCAATACTTTCATGGATTCACTCCTTCAATAAAATAATAATAAAAAAAGCACCCGAAGGTGCTTTTTTATTTTCAACTGTTAATGCTTATACCAACCAAACATTTGGAAGATATACGGCGCATAGGTCACCAACACCAACGATGAGAACAAGACGATAATCGGCAATAACCAACGCTCATAGCGGAAGTAGAAACTGGTGTATTTCTCTTTCGCTTCCTTATCGGCGGCCGAGACCTCTTCATCCCCGACGGAGAGTCGCGTCAGCAAGTGGTTCAGGGCAACAGGCGGCGTTACATAACCAAACTCGAATGCCACCAATACGATCATCCAGAAGTGGATCGGATGGATACCATTCTCGTAAGCAACAGGGGCAACCGTTGCAGCAACCAGAATCACCGCACCGAATGGATCGGTGGTCATCCCAATAATCGCAAGTAACAACGCAATGAAGGCAAGCGAAATATAGATATTGCCCAAGTGAGTCGGTAATAACTCAACCACTTCTGCACGTTCAATTAAGCCACCGACACTTGCAGACAAGGCCATCAACAGGATTAAGGCACCGATGTGTCCCACTGTTTCTGAGGTTGCAAAACGTAATGCCCCGCCAAAACCAAAGCTCTTGCTACCATGTGGATCATGTGATTTCAAGAACTCAGATTTTTTCTCATGCTCACGAACCAATGCTTCATGCTTCGCATCCACCACTGGTGCAGGTGCAAGTTTTGAGGCAAATAACTTGTCAAACAAGATCATTGCAATCAACACCAACGGTAAAATCATTGGCGCAGTAAATTCATTGATTGACGTATCTAAAGCAAGCTTATAGAACATCACCACAGCAAAACCAATGATGATATATGGGATCACAGGCACACATGCACGTAACATCCCTGGCACAGCGATTTTAGGTGAGTTCACACGGAACTTTTCCTCTGCAAGAATCAGAGAAACACCCAAGAAGATGAAGGCTGTTAACCAGAAGACATAGATACCGTGATCAAATAATTCAGTCGATGTCACATGGCGGCTGTCGAGCATTGAGATCAAGATAACCAATAGACATGGACGAATCACCACACCCAAAGAACCCGACATTGCCGATACAGCTAAGGCATATTGACGGCGAGCACCTGAGTTCCAAACTTCTTTATAGATGATCGCACCTGCTGCAATAACGAAAATCCCTGAAGCACCTGTATATGCTGTTGGAATCGCTGCTGCAATCAAGATTAACCAAGTTAAAGTTTCTGGCGCCAAGTTCCACGGACGTAAGATATTTAAGAATAAATCCATCACGCGTGTTTGGGTCAGTAACATACCCGCCCAAATGAACAAGGCCAGATTTAAGAAAATACCTGAGAACTCAACCAAGATACCCAAGTAAATCCCTTGCCCCATTGGATAATCCATGAAGAAGGTAAATACAATCCCTGTCACCAAAGACATAAACGCATACAGAGGAACACTCAGTAGCGCCAAACCAAAGTTACCCTTCGGTTGTGCTGTTTTCGGGATAAAGATGAATTGGAAAATACTGATAATGGTCAATGACACAAATAGCGCAATCCACAACCAATACAAAACGGCCGTTTTTCCAGCAACTTCAACACCTGAATTCAATACTGAATGGTATTGGCTAATCACCGAATAACTGAGTAAAGCATTACCCGCAACCATCAATGCTGAATAGACACGGAAGTCGATTCTAGTTTTTGGTGCACGTAAACCAATGTGGTGATAACGCAAAGATGCTGTAATTGAAGCAAACAACACCATGATTAATAAAATAACAGTTTGGTTTTCAGAACCTAATTTAAAGATTCCGAAGAAAGTAGTTTCAACTTTACGATAAGTACGAATACTTGGATGCGCTTCCAAGTGCTTCATTGCTTTATCATAGAATTGGTATTTTTCTTCACACTGCTGCTGTGCGGCCAATAAAGACGCACGAACATCAGCTTCAGAAGCCGCACCAAACATACTTGCAAATTCATCGGCAGCATTGGCTTTCATCTGCTCTTGAACTTGTGCATCAATGTTTGGATGTCGATCACAAGATGGTTTTTCAGGTTCCGCACGTAAAAACGAATATTGCATCCCTGTTGTTTGATCACCGTAAAGACGCTCCCCCATACGAAGCATCTGACCGTGAATCATTTCGCCTGTACCAATAAGCAACGTCATTAGCAACAAAGCAAGAATAATGAAGGTTGATATCCAATCATTCCAGATATAGCCTAATCGGGCTAATCCAGTCTTATTCTCTTGATCATTTTGCATGTCTATTCCAATTTATTGTTATCAACATCCATCCAAAGATGTTGAATCATGCGCTGTCCTTGGTTGATAGATAAATGAATTTACCCTTTGAATCACCAATCCCTTTTAAACCGCTTAAATTTGCAGCAAACTTTTATAAAAAAGAATGACTGCAATCACTTTTTTGTTGGTTGTTTTTATCAATTTATCTGTTCTCTCGAGCGCTCTCCATTTTTATCACTCTGCTGATTACAAATTTCGTGCCCCAAATTGCCTTTTTACAGCTGCCCTTTAGAAAGATGAATCCGATCTTAAAGCAGGCTACTCCATCTTTTCCGTCTATTTATAGCATAACTGGTTCGATCTCAAAATGTTATTTTAATCACATAATAATCAGCGCTAGTCTAAATTCACCTATAGTTATTGGTTCACTCGATATTCACTACTATAACCAGAGTTCAATAGTATTTACTTCTGCACAAAATAAGCACCCTAAGGTGCTTATTTTTTCTTTAAGCTTCGCTAGCTATACCAGCCAAATAATTTAAAGCTATAAGGGACATAGGCAATGATCAGAATTGCAGGCACCATCACCAGTAATGGTAAAATCCAGCGCTCATAGCGATAGAAAAAGGATTGATGGCGTACTTCGGCATCCGCCTCTGCCACTTCAGCATCCCCAATCGACTGTCTCGCCAATAAGTGATTCAATGCAACTGGCGGCGTGACATACCCCAGTTCAAAACCAATTAATGCAATCATCCAGAAGTGCACAGGATCAATGCCATACTGATAAGCCACGGGCGCAACGGTTGCAGTAATTAAAATCACTGCCCCAAATGGGTCCATAATCATCCCCACAAAAATCATCAACAGCACGATCAGCGTGATCACCACATAGGTGCTATTAATATCTTGCGGGAAAGTTTCCATGATATGAATCTGTTCAAGGAAACCTCCGACACTCACCGAAAGTGCCATGAGGATCACCAAAGCCCCAATATGTCCAACGGTCTCACTGGTCGATGCATGTAATGCTTTACCGAAAGAAACACGGCGCACAGGATTCCTCGGATCATCTGCTGGGTTGATTGGCGCAGCACGTTGAGAGCCATCCGCAGGAATGGTGTAACTGTTCAAAGTACTGTCCCAATGCCCAACGGGTGCTAAGGGTGCAGGTTCTTTACGCAATTTATCAAAGAGCACCATCAGCAATAAAATCACTGGCATCATTACAGGTGCGGTAAATTCATTCAGATCTGTCGCTAGAGCATGTTTATAGAACAACCAGATCAGAATGAAAATTACGATATAAGGTGATACAGGCACAAATGCACGTAACGACTTGGGCAAGGCAATTTTGAGTGGTGCAACTCTAAATTTCTGTTCGGCAAAAAACAGTGCAATCACCAAGAATAAAGTTGAGGTTAACAAGAAGGTGTACATGCCATATTGATACAGCAGGTCAGTGGTCACTTCTTTATTCAGAGATGCGACAACCACAATCAATAGACATGGACGAAGCACGACCCCAAGCGAACCAGACAGTGCCGTTGCAGCCAAAGCAAATTGGCGACGACCACCTGCATTCCAGACTTCTTTATAAATAATTGCACCTGCAGCAATCACGAAAATACCTGAAGCACCGGTATAGGCCGTTGGTAATGCTGCTGCAATTAAGATCAACCAGGTTAATGTTTCAGGGGCAAGATTCCACGGACGCAGAATATTCAGGAATAAATCGACAATCCGCGTCTGTTTTAACAACATCCCCGCCCAAATAAACAGGGCCAGATTTAAGAAAATACTCGAGAACTCAACCAACTGCCCCAAATAAATTCCTTGTCCCATTGGATAGGCCATAAAGAAGGTAAAGGCAACCCCCGTGATAATCGCCATATAGGCATAAAGTGGCACGCTTAGAAAGGCTAAACCAACACTCCCCCCTTCTCGGGTTGGCGTAGGCGACTTAATCAACTGATACAGACTAATCAAGGTCAGTACCGCAAATAAGATCATCCATAACCAATAAATCAGCGTCATTTCTGAGCTGATCGGAACACCAGAATTCATCACAGATCGATATTGACTCATCACCGATGAGGTCAATAAACCATTTCCAATCAGCATCGCAATGCTATAGATACGGAAATCAATTTTCGTCGCTGGGCTGCGCAAACCAATATGATGGGTCTTTAATGTGGCACTGATGGCCGCAAACACCACCATAATCACCAAGAATAAAGCACGGTTTTCTGTACCAAATTTAAAGATGCCAAAGAAGCTGGTTTCAATCTGACGATAGGTCCGCACACTCGGATGTGCCTCGATATGCATCATTGCCTTATCATAAAATTGATATTTTTCATTACATTGCTGCTGTGCTGCCATCAAGGAAGCGCGTACATCTGATTCCGAAGCCACGCCAAACATACTGGCAAATTCATCGGCTGCATTAATCCGCATCTGCTCTTGAACTTGTGCATCGATATTGGGATTTCGGTCACAGGTGGGTTTTTCTGGTTCGGCACGAAGGAATGAATACTGCATTCCAATCGCAGGATCACCATATAAACGTTCGCCCATACGTAATAACTGACCATGGATCATCTCTCCAGTACCAATAATCAGTGTCATGAGTAATAAGAAAAGGATAACAAAGGTTGATATCCACTCGGTCCAAATATAACTCAATAGACCTAATCCAGTTTTTTTCTGTTGATTATGCTGCATATCTATTCCAGTTTATTGTGATCAACACCCCTCCGAAGATGCTGAATCTTGCAATGTACATGGTTGATAGAGAATACATTTATTCCCTGTATAACCAATCCCTCTGTACCCACTGAATTTATTATTAAGCGTCTTAATCAAATGATCATGTTGTTGTCGTTTTTATCTTTTTTATCAGTAAATAACCTAAACCACAGAGCAGTCCACCAATCGCACCAATCAAATGTGCTTCGGTCAGGACTGGACTGCCAATTAATTGAGCAGTCCCTGTTTGCCCAAAGGTATTCTCCCAAATCAGTTTTGCCGCAATCAAGGCTAAGACCAAAATTGCAAATTTTCGCTCATTCTTATATTGCACATACACCACACCGACTGCAGCATAAAGACCATGCAAGACCCCTGAAAGCCCAGCATAAGCATCAATATAAGGTAGGTAGAAATAAAAAATTAAACTAATAAAGGGAGGTAACACGAGCAATAATGCACCTAAATGCCAATTGCGAACATGAGGAAAAATAAAAGGTAAACAGGCAAAAGCCATCATATTCAGTAGAAAGTGAACCCATCCTACATGAACCCAATGCGCAGTCCATAAGCGCCAAAACTCGGTGAGTAAACTTGGACGCCAATAAATAAAATGATCAGCAAAAACTTGTAGACAAGCCGATATGGAAATACATATCGCAATCAAAATAATTTTACTTACCCATATTTGATCTTTCATAGGCTGACCGCCTCCTAAAAAAACAGACCTTTTACAAGTTTAGATAGTTCATCTGTAAAAGGTCGTTTAATTCAGGTTACTCCGCTGGAGTTTCTTGTGCTGGTGCCGCCTGGTCTGATGCTGGTGCAGCTTGATCCTGCGCAGGTGCTGCTTCACCACCGTCAAACAACGAATCCAACTCAGCTGAGCTTTCTTGTTTGTCATCCCAGAATGAAGTTAAGCCTTCGTCACTGGCTCTTACACCTGTATTTTCAGTCCAATAACGATCTGCGATACCACGAACCATCAAACCAGCCATTTTATCAATCAATCGGAACTGTGGATTTGCTGGTTTATCTTCACCTGTTGCCGCAGCATATGAACGGAAAGCATCGCGTAGCTTGGCATCATCACCACTGGCCTGTGCGGCAACGGCATATAAAGCATGTGCTAAACGAACACCTTTCTTCTCACCAATGGCCATAGACTGCTTCATGGTGGCATACGGTTCAGGCTTACCGTCACCAGCACCTGGTAATAAGGTCCAGATGACTGCACGGGTTGCCATTGGTGCACCCCAGAATTTTTCATTGTCTAAACAGGCCATACCACGCTCAACAATACCTGCGATATCCTTAGGGACATTAATCGCACCACCAGAGTTGATATCGTTGGTCATGGCTTGCAGACCACTCACCATACCGAGTAAATAAACAGTTTGATCGAGGTCATTACGCATGGTTGGGCATGAATCGCCTAACTTATATTTGTATTTAGTTTCCCAACGATTCGCAAAAAGCTGATAGCCCGCATATTGACGTTCGGCCGCAATTCCCGCCCAACGTTTCTGTTCAATACGCGCATCTTGTGCTTCTGAAACCTGACCTGCTTTAGACGCACGCAGGTAACGCAACTCTGCTTCTAAGGCTTGGTTCTCAGCACAAACGCCCGCTGCGGTATATAACAATACCGCCATGCGAGTTGGATCAGCACCCATATCTTTGGTTGACATCACGGCAGGGGTTAAAGCATTCCCTGAGTTACACACCATTTCAGCATCATCCATTGCTAAAATTGGTGGAACAATATGGTTTTCACCAAAACCAAGTGCAACATTCGCACCCGTTTTAATCACATATGAACATCCTGATAGCATTGATGTTGTCAATACAGCAACCGCCACACCTTGTCCAATTTTTTGGAGTTTAGACATACTTCCTGTCCCTCTAATAATTTGTTTTTTCCTTTTAGCTGTACATTATCAGATGCATAACCTGAATTAAAGAGTAATTGCTCTAATTTTAACCTAGACATTTTGACACAAATCACAGAGGAATGAATTGACACTTAAGCGGCTGAACAGAAATTTCAGGCAAAAAAAAGTAGCATTGCGACGGTTCAGCACATGCTACTTATTAACTGGTAAAATCGTGAAACTCTTTATATTTTAGTTTTGTTGAAAATAATCCTTGAGTAACGTTCCAGCTCTTCCTACAACAATCGCCATAACGATTGCAATTACTAGAAACATCCACATTGAAATCTCCATAGAGACCTCCTACACTTACGTATCTACTTTTGATAGATACTAGATTGGCGTTCACCATCGATATTCACGGGAGAGTGATATATTGATGACACTTTCAATCTCTTTCTCTTGGTCACGACAACTTGACGTGATTCAAGAAATTCCCTGAGTAAAGTTCCTGCTCTTCCTA
>NZ_DBBF01000026.1:0-20918 GCF_002292065.1 Acinetobacter sp. UBA991
TTAACTTCCTAAGCCCCTTAATTAAAAGAGAACGGTAACGTGCAAATCAACAGTGGTCGCCCTAAAGATTTAGAAAAAAGAGCCAAGATTTTACAGGCTGCAAAATCTATATTTTTAAAAATGGGCTATCACGCCACCAATATGAATCAGATTGCCAAAGAAGCGGGTGTGACCAAACTCACGGTGTATAACCACTTCCAAGATAAGGGCAATCTGTTTATCTGTGCGATTGAAGAAAGCTGTGAAGAATCAATTCGAACCAAACAGATTGAACTGACCGCAGATGCAGATTTTAAACAGGCATTGGTGCTCATGTGTCTGCGTGCATTAAGTATCATTTATCTGCCTGAAGCACTGAAATTAGATTGTCTGCTATTTGAATTAGCCGCAGAACAAAGTCCCTTAACCAAGCAATTTTTTGATGCATCACATACCCGCATGTGCAATGTCTGGTGTGATTTCTTTGAACAGGCCATCGCCTTTAAATTTATTCGCGCAGATGAACCGCTTAAGCAAACTGAGCTGATCATCTCGCTGATGTTGGGTATCCGTCATCAGCAAGTGTTGCTGGGTTTAGCCCCTGTACCAAGCGCAACTGAAATCAATCAGATGATTGAACAGGCCATCGAAATTTTTATGCTTAAATATCAACCAATAAATTAGAGAAAATTCACATTTTTTTACGTTCTGCTCTTGGAATGTCTCTCAATCGCGCTATAGTCGAATGAGAACAACAGGAGAATTAGAATGATTCAGCAAATCACTGCTCCATTACGTGAAGATGTCCGCTTACTGGGCAATTTACTCGGAGAGACCTTAAAGCAACATGCTGGGCAAGATTTGTTTAATCAGATTGAGCAAATTCGCGCATTAGCCAAAGGTGCACGTGACGGCCAGATCGAAGCAGAAAAACAGCTCGAACAATTGTTTCTCGGTTTAAAAGATGAAGAGATTTTGCCGCTGACCCGCGCATTCTCACATTTTCTCAATTTCGCCAATATTGCTGAACAATATCATGTGGTGCGCAGCCGTCGTCAGGCCGAGTTTGATGAACAAGCCCCAAGCCCAAACCCGCTGCCACATTTATTCGAAAAATTCAAAACCCAACAAATCAATGCACAGCAATTATTCCAACAGATCTGTGATTTAAAAATTGAACTGGTACTGACTGCACACCCAACAGAGGTCAGCCGTCGCACCCTGATTCAAAAATATGATGATATTACCGACTGTCTTTCACAGTTAGATCAACAAAAACTGACACCCAGAGAACGCCAACAGACCATCGCTACACTGAAACAATTGGTCAGCTCAGCATGGCAAACCGATGAGATTCGTCAGCATCGCCCAACTCCTGTCGACGAAGCCAAATGGGGTTTTGCCACCATCGAGCAGTCGCTCTGGAATGCAGTACCGAAATTCGTACGTGAACTGAATGAACTCACGCAGCAGCATTGTGAGCATGATTTACCTTTGAGCATTGCACCGATCCGTTTTGCTTCATGGATGGGTGGTGACCGCGATGGCAATCCGAATGTCACCCATCAAGTCACCCAAGAAGTGTTGTGGCTATCACGTTGGCAAGCTGCTGATTTATATTTGCGTGATATTGAAAATCTGCGTTGGGAACTGTCGATTCAAAGCTGCTCTGAGGAACTGACTCAAGCATTGGGCTATGAACACCCTGAACCGTATCGTGAATATCTACGAGACACCCGTGAACGTTTAAAAGCCACCCGTTATTGGTTGGGGCAACGCTTACAAGGTGCTGAAGCCGATGACAGCAATATCATCAAAGATAAAGATGAACTGTTAGCGCCACTGCTCCTCTGTTATCGTTCATTAATCGACAGTAACTTAGCCGAAATCGCCAATGGACAATTGCTGGATTTCATTTATCGGGTCAACTGTTTCGGTATTGAACTGCTCAAACTGGATATTCGTCAAGAATCAGGCCGCCATCGCCAAGCCATTTCTGCGATTACCGAATATCTAGGCCTAGGCAATTTTGAATCATGGACTGAACAGGCTCGTCAAAATTTCCTGATTCAAGAACTGCAAAGCAAACGTCCATTATTACCGAAGTTCTTCAATGAACCTGAAGGCAGTCTGATTCAGCATCCTGACGTACTGGAAGTATTTGCCACCATGCGTACCTTGGCAGAACAGCCAACCGAGAGCTTGGGTGCCTATATTATTTCGATGGCAGAATACCCAAGTGATGTGCTCGCGGTTTTATTGCTGCAAAAGGAAGCTGGGATTCAGCATCCGTTACGCGTGGTGCCGCTGTTTGAAACCTTGAAAGATCTGGATGGCGCAGCCAAAACCATGACCACCTTGTTCAATATGCATTGGTATAAACAGCATATTCAAGGCAAACATGAGGTGATGATTGGCTATTCAGATTCAGCCAAAGATGCAGGCTTTATGTCCGCCAACTGGGCGCAATACCGCGCCCAAGAAGAATTGACTGCAATTGCCAAACAACATGGCGTGCAATTGACCTTGTTCCATGGTCGTGGTGGCTCAATCAGCCGCGGTGGTGCACCAACACAACAGGCCCTGTTCTCGCAGCCTCCTGGTTCGATTTCAGGTGCAATTCGAGTCACTGAACAAGGTGAGATGATTCGCTTCAAATTCGGTCTAGAAGGTATTGCGCTGCAAAATCTGGAAATCTATACCGCTGCAACTTTAGAAGCGACTTTGCTCCCACCACCAGAACCGAAAAAACAGTGGCGTGACTTGATGAATCAAATGACTGATTTATCGGTCAAGGTCTATCGTCAAACCGTGCGTGAAAATCCAAACTTTGTCAGCTATCTACGGACGGTTACGCCAGAACTGGAACTGCAAATGCTGCCATTGGGTTCACGCCCAGCCAAACGTAAAGTCAGTGGTGGTATTGAATCACTGCGTGCCATTCCATGGGTGTTTGCATGGACGCAGATCCGTTTGATGCTGCCTGCTTGGTTGGGTACAGGCACGGCGATTAATCAGGTGCATGAACAGCATAAAAACACCTTGAATGAGATGCTGGAACAATGGCCTTATTTCCAGACCCTGATTGATATGTTGGAAATGGTATTGTCTAAATCTGATGCCGATATTGCCCTGTACTATGAGTCACATCTGACCCAAGATCAGGACTTAAAGGTGCTTGGGGTGGAATTACGCCAGCGTCTGCAAAATGCGGTGGATACCCTGCTGAGCTTAAAGGGTGAATCTAAACTGCTCAGTAATAATGAGGTTTTAGATCAATCCATGCAGGTGCGTAAGCCGTATTTATTGCCACTGCATTTATTACAAGCGGAGTTGATGAAACGTCGTCGTCTATATCTGTCGGAACACCAAACCGAACACAGCCCTGTCGATCATGCCTTGATGGTCAGTATTGCGGGGATTGCCGCAGGTCTGCGTAATACAGGTTAAGCACTAAA
Source organism: Acinetobacter sp. UBA991 (assembly GCF_002292065.1). Classification (NCBI taxonomy): domain Bacteria; kingdom Pseudomonadati; phylum Pseudomonadota; class Gammaproteobacteria; order Moraxellales; family Moraxellaceae; genus Acinetobacter; species Acinetobacter sp. UBA991. The sequence continues at coordinate 3,438 of NZ_DBBF01000026.1, forward strand.
CTCGACTTTGCCATCAATAGGAACTCTGCCTATTGATGGCAAGACTGGCAAAATATGCCATCTAAATTTTAAAAACAGAAAAAATTCAAAAAATATTTTGAAAATAAAAGAGTTAAATTTTCAAAGCATCAGCAAAAAAATAAATAATAAAACCGCTAGCTTATTTTGAAACAAATTTTACCAAAAGGTAAAAATACAACCCACAATGCCTGTTCTGGCAATATTCTCAATGGCTTATAGGTGAAAGCTCGTTTTAAGACAGGGTATCATACGCGCTGATATCACATAATGAGTCTAATTTATGTCAAGTTGGTTTCCAAAATGGCAGCCGTATCAGGGGAAGATCGATCATCGCCCTGTTGCGACAAATGAATATTTACCGCCCTTACAAAGTGCGGTGCTCGGGGTTCAACACGCATTTGCAATGTTTGGTGCAACGGTTCTTGCACCCTTATTAATGGGCTTTAGCCCAAACCTTGCCATCTTAATGTCAGGGATTTGTACCATTATTTTCTTCCTGATCACTGGTGGACGCGTACCAAGCTATTTAGGTTCAAGTTTTGCCTTTATCGGTGTAGTTGCGGCGGCAACAGGACATATCACGGGCTCTGGGGCCAATCCAAACCTTTCGGTTGCACTTGGCGGGATCGTCGCCTGTGGTATTTTTTATGCCTTGATCGGTTTTGCTGTGATGCTGACAGGTACACGCTGGATTGAAAAACTGATGCCACCCGTCGTGACTGGCGCGATCGTGATGATCATTGGTCTCAACCTTGCACCTGTCACCATCAAAGGGGTTGCCGGTCAACCGTTTGAGATGTGGATGGCGCTCATCACTGTATTGAGTATGGGCATCATTGCGGTCTTTACCAAAGGGCTATTACAGCGTTTATTGTTACTCGTTGGCCTACTGATTGCCTATGCGCTTTATGCCATTGCCACCAATGTTTTAGGCTATGGCAAACCGATTGATTTCTCCCAAATCGCAGCAGCGCCATGGTTTGGTATCCCAAGCTTTTCACATCCAACTTTTGATTTAAATGCAATTCTGATTATTGCCCCTGTCGCCCTCATCTTAGTGGCAGAGAACTTAGGTCATATCAAAGCGGTAGGTGCAATGACCGGCGAAAACCTGACTCCGCAATTGGGCAAAGCCTTTGTTGCCGATGGTTTAGCCACCACTTTATCGGGCAGTGTCGGTGCACCGGGTATGACCACTTATGGGGAAAACATTGGTGTGATGGCAGTGACCCGCGTGTATTCAACGATTGTGTTTGTGATCGCAGGTGTGTTTGCTATTTTCTTGGGGCTTTCACCTAAGTTTGGTGCAGTGATCAGTACCATTCCAACCGCAGTTCTGACAGGTGCTTCGATTGTGGTGTTTGGCTTGATTACCATTGCCGGTGCAAAAATCTGGATCGAAAACAAAGTCGATTTCTCAAACAATAAAAACCTGATCATTGCCTCTGTCACCATTATTTTAGGTGCAGGCAACTTTGAATTGTTATTTGGTAGCTTTAATTTAGGTGGTATTGGAACCGCAACTTTTGCTGCGATTTTCCTGAACCTGTTATTCAGTTTAAAAGATAAAAACTAAAACCTTGAAGGCAGCGTAAGCTGCCTTTTTTATTTTGGGAAAGATGCCACGACTAGATAATGCCACCATTGGCTCTAATCACCTGTGCATTGATCCAGTTACTGGCATCACTCACGGCAAAATCAAGCACCGCAGCAATATCTTCCACTGTGCCTAAACGCTCTAACGGGGCTGCTTTGGCCAACTGTGCAATCAATGCCTCACTCTTGCCCTCAAAAAATAGCTCCGTCGCTGTTGGCCCAGGTGCAATTGCATTGACGGTAATATTTTTGCCTCTTAACTCCTTGGCAAGGATTGCGGTCAAAGCTTCGATGGCTGCTTTAGATGCGGTATAAATGCCATACCCTTCCAGCTTCATACCAATCACGCTACTGGAAAGATTGATAATTTTCCCACCCTGTTCAAGTCGTTTCGCCGCCTCTCGCATGCTATATAAGCTGCCTTTTAAATTAATTGCTAAAACCTTTTCAATGGTTTCGTCATCTAAAGCTTCAATTTTTTTAAAGCACATGATGCCCGCATTATTAATCAGAATATCCACTCGCCCGTAGTGTTGGATGACATATTCAAATAGCTGCTCAACCTGATGCGACTGGCTGATATCTGCTTTAAATGCGCTTGCGGTCCCACCCGCAGCTTTAATTTTTTCGACCAGCTGATTTGCTTCTAAATCATTGCGCGCATAATTAATCACGATTTGATGGCCTTGCTGTGCCAATAAGGCCGCGGTAAAAGCACCAATACCTCGGGATGCACCTGTAATCAAAATCACTTTTTTATCATTTGCTGGTGTATTCATTTTTAACCTCGTCCAACTCAACTTATCACGGAATACGATCTATGATACTGTTCAGTGAGAACAAGATAATCCATCAAATTTCGGCTTCTTTATACGGATAGACCGAACAAAAGAATCAAGCCTATGGACAAGTTAAATGCAATGTCGGCATTCGTACATGTGGTTGAACAGCGAAGTTTTACCAAAGCAGCACAGATCCTGAACTTACCGCGCTCGACCCTGACAGATGCGATTAAACAGTTGGAAATGCAGTTGAATACCCGCTTACTGTTTCGGACCACACGACAAGTGAATCCGACCGACGAAGGCCATCTGTACTATCAACGCTGTAAATATATTCTGGCTTATATTGATGAATCAGATCATGATTTTTTACATGCCAAACCGCAAGGTAGCTTAAAGGTCGAGGTTCACGGTATCTTTGCTGCGCATTTTATTCTGCCCAAACTACATCAGTTTCTCGGAGAATATCCACAAATTCAATTACAATTGACTGAAAGTGATCGCTATGTTGATCTGATTAAAGAAGGCATCGACTGTGTGATTCGGATTGGTCATTTAAATAATAGTGAACTGGTGGTCAGACCTTTGGGGCTGATCCCGCAAGTCACCCTCGCGAGTCCTGAATACCTCAACAAATACGGCACACCGAACGCACTGAGTGATTTAAAACAGCATTTTATGGTGGGGTTTTACTCCAGCGCACGACAAAAAGCGCTTCCCTTAGAATTCATCATCAATCATCAGCTTGAGTTTTATGACCTCACCTCCTTAATTCAGGTCAATGGGGCACAGACCTACTCTGCTGCGGCAGAACAAGGCTTTGGTATTATTCAGGTGCCACGTTATGGTCATTTAAAGCAAATCGAAAATGGTCAGCTGTGCCCTGTGTTAACCCAATATGCTGTTCCTTCTTTACCCGTTTCTTTGCTTTACCCCTCAAAAACACGGGTTTCACCTCGACAACGGGTATTTATTGAATGGATGGTAGAGTTGTTTAAAGATCATCCTTTGGATCAGGCTTAAACGTTTCGCTCCTCACCAAAAACAGTTTTTGCTGCACTTAAGTCCACTATCTTTATTTAAGTGATGTTTAGTATGATGATTTTTTGCATTTCAATGCGTTGTCATCATGCGTTTTGATTTTTTTGATTTACGGCTATTTCTACATATCGTCACTACAGGCAGTCTGACCAAAGGGGCGGAACGTTCTGCAATTTCCTTGCAAGCGGCCAGTGAGCGCATCAAAAAACTTGAACAATATTTCGATACGCCTTTATTCATTCGACACTCCACGGGCGTTGAGCTCACCAGTGCAGGCCATGCCTTAGCCGAACATGCGCGACGTTTGCTCCGACAAAAAGACCAACTTGAACAAGAGATGCAACGCTTTCGGCAGCAACAACCCGAATCCATAACCCTGTGGTGCAACTCCTCCGCACAAAGTGAATATCTGCCACCGCTGTTACCGCAATATCTGATGTGCCATCCTGACATCAATATCGATCTGCATGAAGCTGAAAGTTCAGAGATTATTGCGGCTCTCAGCAAAGGCATCGCCACGCTCGGCTTGGTTTCCAGTTTCTTTGATATTCGCCCTTTGCAGACCCAAGAATTTGCCAGTGATCCCTTGGTGCTAATTTGCCCAGCCTCACATGCTCTTGCTCAACACACACAATTGAATTTGGTCGAGGCCCTAAGCTATGGTTTTATTGGGTTGATGCCGCATCACTCTTTGCAGCAATCCATCGAAACCCAAGCCAAGTTACTGGGCTTTAATATCCAATACCGTTTGCGTTTGCCCAATTTCGCTGCAATTGCTGAAGTGGTGGCAAAAGGTGTTGGCATCGCGATTATGCCTGCCCGTGCTGCACAGCGTTTAGAGCCAGACTATCATTTCCACACGGTACAGCTGCTGGGTGCATGGGCTAATCGGAAACTGCTGTTGGCAACACAGGATTTCAGTCAACTGCCCGAGACTTATCAACAGTTTGCGGATTTTTTATTGCAACATCGACCTTAGTTCAGCCCCAAATTAATGCGATAGCATATACGCACCTAATGCGACCAAGCCCATAAAAAATAGGCGGCGGAAGCGCTGCTCATTCAATTGATAGCGGATTTTTTTACCCAACCACATACCCATTAAAGCCGCAATCAAAGCTACGATGGATAGGCGATAATCCAGAGCGATGCCTGCCATCGGGTTATGCTGTAAAAATACGGCGAGGCAAATGGTGGACACGGTAAAGGTCAAGCCCAATGCCTGAACCAGCTCATCCCGTTTTAAATGCAAAGACTGTAAATAAGGTACTACGGGAATAATGATCACCCCTGTTGCTACGGTCACCGCCCCGCCGATATAACCAACCACAGGTGAGAGCCAACGCTCATATTTGCCCAAGTGAGGCAGATTCTTAACGCATAAACCATAAAGCCCGTACAGTATCAGCATCGTACCCAGTAGAATTTCACTACTTTGTCCATGGCTTTGGCTTAAAGTGGGTAAAAAACTCCAGACCGATCCAACCATAATTCCAAGCAGCAAAGACCAGAAGCGGCGTACAAAAGTCCAGACCCGCCCCTCAGCAAACAGCTGCCAGATATTGGTGATCATGGACGGAACGATCAGCAGGGATGCAGCCTGAAATGGACTCATGGCAATCGTGAGCAGTCCCATGGAGACCGCAGGTAAGCCTAAGCCGATCATGCCTTTAATCATGCCCGCAAAGACAAATACCATCACAATAATTGCTAAAAAAGTCACGCCCGAATCTCCGATATTGCATCGGAGTTATGCTACGAAAAAAAGCCAAGTTTGCCCTATTCTTATTTTTGGGAGCGGGCCTCAGGCAGAGCTTGAGGCGGTTCTATATTTGTCTTCCAACACATTGCTGATGATGCTTTCAATCATCCAGACCCGATACAGGCTGTTAAACACATAACTTTGCCCGTCAATACGCAATTCTAGGACTGGAAAATCAGGCTGATGCTTTTGCTGACACAGTTCATCGTTCTGCTTCAGTAAAGCTTCGACATCCTGTTCAGTGATGTGCTCGATCTCTAAACGCTTTTGCATGCGCTGAAAATGGGCTTTAAATGACAAGTCTTTACCCCGTGTCCACACCCCTTCAAAAATCTGGTGGATGCAATCGACTTGCTGTTCTTCAGGCACACTATAAAACAGTCGTGCCATCTCATACGTCGCATCCTTGGTCGGACGGCAGAACGGCGTAAATGCCACTTGGGTACGCTTGGAAACACGAGTCGCCAAGCTCCAGTCAAACCAGTCTCGCCCGTGATAACTCAAGGGATAAACCTTCAACTGGATATTATAATAATTGGCCAGTTCTTCTTTGATATAGGCCAATAATAACCAGCTCATTGGATCTTCAAGCGCGATATATAAATCTAGCTCGGGATGCATGGCCTGCACTTCATTGAGCGCCTCACCATCATTAATCAAATGCTCGCGCCATTCGATATGATTAATCAGGAAAATTGGATTTCCAGTCAGCAGTTTTTGCTGTTTTAGACGGCGGGTTAAACGTAATAAATCATCGACCGCTTGATATTTCCGCTCACCAAATTCGAAATAACTGGCAGCAACGGGCACATCTTTAAAAATGCGTTCAGGATAATCTTGAGGGCTCTGATGCCGACTGGCCATGGCATACAGGGTACGTAATTTGCCGTATTGTTGTTGCCACAGCATATGGAACACATCTTCCAGTAAATGTAAGAAGTTCTGTTCACGTAAGGGGGTGTTTCGAAGAATGGTTTCAGCTTGTTGTAATGCTTCTGCGCTAGGAATTTCTGGGGTGTCATCAAAGCCAAAACGGTGTTGCTTGGCCAGAATCTTGGCATCATTTAAGCAGTAACTGAGCCATTCCTGCTTGGACATTCCATTCGGAGGCTCTGCGTCCTGCCTTGAAATAATCACTTTTAGAGGTTTCAACTCATCACTCAGGATTTCATTGAGCTGATCCAGTTGTTGTACCGCAAGATAGCTATAAACATCGTCTAGACGCAGGTAAATGCTTAAACCCTGTTCCGTGGGTAATACCGCCTGACGTGAAGGTTTCTGATAGAACCAACTCGATCGGATGGGATCAAACCAACGACGTAACAAAGACATGTCGATCGCCTCTAATGGTCATAAAGTGAAATATGAATCGATATACTCAAGCTTGGATTGGAACAAGTGAGTCAATAAGTCTGTTCAGTATCTTATAAAATAACAAAAAAGTCCCTCTTAATTGAAAGAGGGACTGAATGGGATTACAAAACTCGTACTGCGCCTTTGGCTGCACTGGTCGAATGCATTGCGTAAATCTTCAATGATTTAGACACTTTACGTTTACGCTCTTCTGCTGGATGCCAACCTTTTGCTTCCTGAACAGTGCGACGATGCGCCATAGTCGCATCATCAACATTCAAATGAATGGTACGGTTTGGAATATCAATTTCAATGGTATCGCCATCTTCAACCAAACCAATCGCACCACCTTCTGCTGCTTCTGGAGAAACGTGACCAATCGACAAACCTGACGAACCGCCCGAGAAACGACCATCGGTAATCAAGGCACAGTCTTTACCTAAACCTTTCGACTTCAAGTAACTGGTTGGATACAACATTTCTTGCATCCCTGGTCCACCACGTGGTCCTTCGTAGCGAATCACTACGATATCGCCCGCAACGATTTTATGATCCAAAATCGCTTCAACCGCTGCATCTTGGCTTTCAAAAACGCGTGCTGTACCTGTAAATTTAAGAATTGACTCATCCACACCCGCAGTTTTGACGATACAGCCATCTAGAGCGATGTTGCCGTAAAGGACTGCCAAACCGCCATCTTTAGAGAACGCATGTTCAGCATTACGAATCACGCCTTTCTCGCGGTCACCATCTAAAGTTGAGTAATAACGGTTCTGCGAGAATGCCACTTGCGTTGGAATACCACCCGGAGATGAACGATAGAATTCGTAAACATCAGCATCTTCGGTACGGATAATATCCCACTTGTCCAAGGCATCTTTCAGCGTAGGTTCGTGCACGGTTGGGCATGAGGTATTGAGTAAGTTGGCACGATCCAGCTCGCCCAAGATCGCCATGATGCCACCCGCACGGTGCACATCTTCCATATGCACGTCTTGTTTTGCTGGGGCAACTTTTGACAATACTGGTACTTGACGAGACAGGCGGTCGATATCATCCATCGTGAAATCAACTTCAGCTTCATGTGCGGCAGCAAGTAAATGCAATACGGTATTGGTTGAACCACCCATCGCGATATCAAGCGTCATGGCATTTTCAAATGCAGCTTTGGTTGCGATTGAGCGTGGCAAAATACTGTCATCATTTTGTTCATAATAACGTTTCGCCAGTTCGACCACTAAACGACCTGCTCTTAAGAACAATTTTTCACGGTTGGCATGCGTCGCCACGATAGAACCATTACCTGGTAAAGATAAACCTAAAGCTTCGGTTAAGCAGTTCATTGAGTTAGCCGTGAACATCCCTGAACATGAACCACAGGTTGGACATGCTGAGCGTTCAAACGCAGCAACTTCTTCATCGGTGTAGCTTTCGTCTGCTGCAACCACCATGGCATCAACCAGGTCAATCGCCTTTTCATCACCACGGAATTTAACTTTACCCGCTTCCATTGGACCACCAGACACGAATACCACTGGGATATTCAAGCGCATCGCAGCCATTAGCATTCCCGGTGTGATCTTGTCACAGTTCGAGATACACACCATAGCATCGGCACAATGGGCATTGACCATGTATTCCACAGAATCGGCAATCAAATCACGCGATGGCAGTGAATACAGCATCCCGTCATGGCCCATGGCAATCCCGTCATCGACGGCAATGGTATTAAATTCTTTTGCCACACCACCAGAAGCTTCAATTTCTCTCGCAACAAGTTGACCTAAATCTTTAAGATGCACGTGACCGGGAACAAACTGGGTAAATGAGTTGACCACCGCAATAATTGGCTTGCCAAAATCTTCATCTTTCATACCGGTCGCACGCCATAAACCACGCGCGCCCGCCATATTTCTTCCATGTGTTGATGTTTTCGAACGATAATCAGGCATTTTGTATTCCCAACAAGTGTGTGCTCGAGAAAAATAAGACTTTCTCTCTGGCGAAATGATACTGAGCTCTTTGCATCATACTACAAGTTATCGTTTAACAGATGACCAACAGGCCTATCTTTTTTTGCACAAAAGCAATTCAAGCAGTGAATTAGGGGCTCGTGGCTTTTTCGCTTATAATTTGAGATAAGTTTTATTTGGATTCCATTTGTGAAAATCATTTTTGCTGGTACGCCTGAATTTGCGGCAACCGCATTGGCGGCATTATTAAAAACATCCCACCAGATCATTGCGGTTTATACCCAACCTGACCGTAAATCAGGACGTGGGCAAAAATTAACGCCATCGCCTGTTAAACAATTGGCACTTGAGCACGGTTTAGCTGTTTATCAACCTTTGAATTTTAAAGCATCTACGGAAGAAGGCTTGGCCGCTCGACAAGAGCTTGCTGCACTTGGCGCAGACGTGATGGTGGTTGCAGCCTATGGCTTGATTTTACCGCAAGCCGTTTTGGATACACCGAAATACGGGTGTTTAAATATTCATGGTTCATTGCTACCACGCTGGCGTGGTGCTGCCCCGATTCAACGTGCCATTGCCACAGGGGATGCTGAAACAGGGATTACCATCATGCAAATGGCTGCAGGTTTAGATACTGGCGATATGATGTATAAAACCTATTGCCCAATTACTGCGGAAGATACCACGGCCAGCTTACATGACAAATTGGCTGTTCAAGGTGCAGAAGCGATTTGTACCGTGCTTGAATCAGAACAAAGCTTGCAGGATTTTATTGAAAAACGTGAAGTACAAGATGAAGCACTGACCATTTATGCGCACAAATTAGTGAAAGCAGAAGCGCGTATCGATTGGACTGTAAATGCAGTTCAAATCGATCGTAATATTCGTGCCTTTAACCCTTGGCCAGTTGCTTTTATTCAGCTCGATGAAAACAATGCCTTACGTGTTTGGGGTTCTACACTTTCACAGCTCAGCAAAACCGATGCACAAGTCGGTGAAATCCTTGCCATTGATAAACAAGGTGTTCACGTTGCTTGTGGCGACAATAGCGCAGTGTGCTTAACCAGTTTGCAATGGCCAGGTGCTAAAGCCCTCAATCCAGTTCAAATTGCCCAAACCCAAAAATTACATCTTGGACAAATTCTCCCATGAGCCAATCGAATCAATCATCTGCAAAAAATTTGAATCTGCGTGCGCAGGTGGTCAAAACACTTTTGGCGGTTCAAAATGGGCAATCTTTGTCTTCCGTTTTGAATCAACATATCAATATCGTTTCTGAACGTGACCGTGGTTTATATCACGAGCTTACTTTAGGTTGTTTGCGCCAATGGTATTCGTTAAAAGCCATTACCTTACCCTTGCTCACAAAACCATTAGACAATGAAGCCCTAGAAAGTTGTTTATATCTGGGTTTATATCAAATTTTATGTACGCGTATTCCAGTACATGCTGCGATTTCAGAAACTGTAAATGCGGCTAAGCAACTCGGTTTCGAGCCAATGAGTGGTTTGGTTAATGCGATTCTGCGTCGTGTTTCACGTGAAACAGATGAATTTCAAACCGCGTTGAATAATACCCATGGTTTACCAAGCTGGTTATTCAAACGACTCAAAAAGGATTGGCCTGAGCAAGTAGAACCGCTATGCCAAGCCTTAAAACAAGTCGCACCACTGACACTGCGTGTCAATGAACGCCAAGTCAGTCGTAACGAATATTTAGAGATTTTGGACGAAGAACAGATTGATGCTCGTCCTTGCACGCTTTCAGATGTGGGTATTGTGTTGGAACAAACAGGCAATATTACCCATTTACCCGGTTTTGAAGAAGGCGGTTTTTCTGTTCAAGATGAACATGCACAATTGTGCGCGACGCTTTTACCGAACTTAGATAACAAAGTTGTTGTCGATGCATGTGCTGCACCAGGGGGTAAAACTGCACACATCCTTGAGCGCTTTGATCCTAAAAAGCTGATTGCGCTTGATCATGATGCAAAACGTTTACTACGTGTTTCTGAAAATTTAGAACGTCTTGCCCTAGATCAGAACAATGTTGAGATTATTACCGCTGATGCCACCACGTGGCAGGCACCTGAACCCGTCGATTGTATCGTGCTGGATGCGCCTTGTTCTGCAACAGGTGTGATTCGTCGCCACCCCGATATTCGCCTGCTCAGACAATCAACCGATATCGCACAAACGGTTACGTTACAACAACAGATTTTGCAGCAGATGTGGCAACAGCTTAAAGTCGGCGGCACTTTGCTATATATCACCTGCTCGATTCTAAAAGCTGAAAATGAGCAGCAAATGGCGGCATTCTTTGCAGAACATGCGGATGCAGAGGAAATCAAAATCGAAGCCGATTGGGGCATTGAACAGACCCATGGTCGTCAGCTGTTCCCTTCTGCCCACGCTGGTGATGGTTTCTATTATTGCCTGATTAAAAAATTGGCATAATAAAAAAGCAGGCTTAAAGCCTGCTTTTTTTAAATCTATTTTTAAAGCGTATGCTGATCTTTGACTTCTTCCAGAACCTCATCGAGTTCTTCTGGGTTTTTGGATAAGTGCAGAATAGACAATGCTAAACCACCCCATAAAAACACCATTGAAATCACCATCATTACGATTGCTGAAGTATTCATATTTGTTCTCCTAGCGATCTTTGATTCGGCTGAGTACAATTGCAACGACAGCACAGAAAATCACGCTGCCCCATCCAAAAATGCCTTGTAAGCTCATGCTATAACTATCGTAACCGTTTTTCACCAAGTTAAATACGGTCATGCTTAAGGTGGTTAATAAAATCAACGATGTGATCACCGTTAAAGTGAAATCCCAACCTTTGCCCAATTGAATCGTCGAAATACGATTCACATGATCACGTAGTTCACGCAAGGCAGAACGTTTAAACCAAGCAATACTAATGATCGAGATCAATGCACCACCAATAATACCGATGTTATTGATGAAGTGATCGACGATATCCACCAGTTTAATCGCATTTACACTTGAGAATAAGATCACTGAAACAAGTGCACTACCACCACCAATAATGGTTACAGCTTTGGTACGGCCCCATTTCAACTTGTCCTGCATTGCCGCGATTGGCACTTCCAAAATACTGACCATGGAAGAGATACCCGCAACAAATAGCGAAGAGAAGAATAAGAAACCAAATAAATCTGCACCCGCCCCTAAACTTGAAATGATTTTAGGGAATGCGATGAATGCTAGACCAATACCACCACTCACAACATCGTGTACTTCTTTACCTGCCGCATGTGCCATAAAGCCCAATGCCGCAAAAATACCAATACCCGCCAAAATCTCTGTTGATGCATTGGCAAAACCAACGATCAAGCCTGAACCAGTTAAGTTAGTTTTAGGTTTTAAGTAAGAGGCATAGGTCACCATGATCCCGAAGCCAACAGACAACGAGAAGAAAGTATGACCATAGGCAGCTAACCAAACTTTATAATTCATCATCGCTGACCAGTTCGGAGTAAAGAATGCATTTAAGCCTTCTACCGCACCAGGTAAACGTAATGACTGAATCACAAGAACCGTAAACAAGACGAATAACAACGGCATGAAAATCTTATTGGATAATTCAACACCCTTCTTCACACCGCCATACAAAATGATTAAAGTCAGTGCCCAAATACCAACGATTGGCCAGAACAAATGACTCACAAATTGTAGATCGAAGCCAGTTGCTTTCGAGGTCTGCAAATACGTATTGAAGAAGAAGCTTTCTGGGTCACTGCCCCACGCCTGACCAATTGAGAAGTAGACATAACTACCTGCCCAAGTCAGTACGCTGGCATAGTACAAACCAATGATGATACAGACACAGACTTGCCACCAACCGAGTGTCTCACCGCCTTTAAATAGCGCACGATATGCTTTTGGTGGTGAATTACGCGCACGATGACCTGTTGCATAATCCAAGAATAAAAGAGGTAAACCAGCGGTAATCAACGCCAGTAAATAAGGGATAAGAAACGCCCCGCCGCCATTTTCATAAGCAACATAAGGGAAACGCCAAATGTTACCTAAACCTACAGCTGAACCAACAGCTGCAATAATAAAACCAGATCGTGATGTCCAGTTTTCACGAGAATCTGCCATAAAACACCTAAGTTGTCCTGCTGGCTATTCCATGCTGTGTTAGGTTTTTATTATCCAACAGACATGAAAAGTGCCATAAAAAATCTTGTTTTGCTTGCATGAAATTTCAACCTTGTGGGTCTCCGTTTACATGGACAAACAAAGCAAAAACCAAACCATCTTCCTTAAAGATTGGGCTTTGTTTTTCTGCTTTTAATAGCCGAACAATACCTGTTTTTATTTCTTTTTACTGTAAATTCTGAAAGAAAAAGTCATCTTTTTTAAACAACTGATTATTTTTCAACAGACTGTAATTTTGACCTTGCAGTCAACTTATAAAAATCAAGTACATAAAACAATCAAGCGAAGCTAAAACTCCGCTTGGGCCACAATCTTTTTTATTGTTTGATGGCTAATAACCTTTCCTCTTGCATATCCCGAATTGCAGAATGAATCCCTTCCCGACCAAGGCCAGAATCCTTCACGCCGCCATAAGGCATATTATCGACACGGAAAGTTGGGACATCGTTAATAATCACACCTCCGACATGTAAATGATCCCATGCATACAGCATCTTATTCAGATTCTGCGTATATACACCCGCCTGTAAACCAAAACGACTTTGATTAATGGTGGCAATACCCTGCTCAAAATCCTTAAATTTTTCGAGGATCGCTACAGGGCCAAAAGCTTCATCTTTATAGATTTCCAGCTTGGCATCTACATTTTCCAGCAAAGCAGGTTCAAACAACATGCCTTGTAAACTTCCTCCTGTGAGTATTTTTGCTCCTTTTTTCTCGGCTTTATCCAGCCATTTTTTTAGACGAACAGCCTCAGCTTCCTTAATCATTGGCCCAACCAATGTCGTTGTTAAAGCGGGATCATCCACTTTGATTTTTTTCAATTTTGCGACCAGTTTCTTTTTCAATTCTGCATAAATATCAGCATGAACTAAAATCCGCTGCACACTGATACAGACCTGCCCCGCATGCCCATAAGCGGCACTAATCAAACGATCTATAAGTGCCTCATCAATCACGGTATCTGCATCGATCAGAACCGCAGCATTACCGCCTAGTTCTAAGGTGACTTTCTTGCGACCTGCACGTGCTTTCATATCCCAACCGACTTGATCTGAACCTGTAAAGCTGAGTAATTTAAAGCGATCATCGGTCACCAAAATATCTGCTGCTTGACGGTCACACGGCAAGATCGACCATGAACCTTTCGGTAGATCTGTTTCAGCTAATACCTTGGCGATCATTAATGCACTGATTGGAGTCAAACTGGCAGGTTTTAAAACAAAAGGACAGCCTGCTGCAATCGCAGGCGCAATCTTATGTGCCACCAGATTCAGAGGGAAATTAAACGGACTGATTAAGGAAATCGCACCAATTGGCACATGTTTAACCATACCTCGAAAACGGGCTGCTGCAGGTGTCACCGCCAAGGGCAACATGCGGCCATCGTCCAGCTGCGTCACTGCATCTGCTGCCAATTGGAAGGTATTAATCAGACGTTCAACTTCTGCACTTGCTGCACCTCGCGGCTTGCCGCCTTCGGCAATCAGGATTTCAGTCAATTCTTCACTCAGTTCATTAAAGCGCTTTACACAATGCAATAAGATCTGTTGTTTTTGAAAGGGCTTTAATGCTGCCATTTCCTGTTCTGCTTTTACTGAAGCAGAAATGGCTTTTTCAAGTACTTTGGCATCGGCCAGAGCAACACGAGCATAGACGGTATTTCGATACTTATCATGTACTTCAAGCCATTGCCCCGTGCTTACCGCTTTTCCCGCGACATACAGTGGATAATCCCGCACGCTTGTTGTATCTGTCATTATTCTTGATCCCGTTATAAAAATTTAAAATTAGACTACTGCATATTTTCCAAGATCACTATATGATTCGCCCATTCGCTGATGAATTCACAACAATTCATTACGGTTTTTGATACTGATTAGGACAATGCAATGAAAATATTAAAAATATCAATGCTTGCTTTAGGGACAAGCTTTTGTGGTCTGGCGCAAGCGGATATGATTGGTGTAAAAGGCGATCTTAGCTATTGGAATTACAATGGTGAAGCCAATATGGCTGCGCAAACTTCTGCACCAGATCAAGACCTTGATCGTAAAGGTTCTGCACAAGTCTCGCTTGCATTTGAACACCCGATTCCACTGATTCCAAATGCAAAAATTCGCTATGTAAATTTAAAATCACAAACTGAAAATGAAGTTGCAGGTCAGCCTGTTTATGATCTGAATATCGATCATACCGACTTCATTTTGTATTATGAAATCTTAGACACCATCGTAAATGCAGATGTTGGTCTAGGTGCCACTAACCTGAACGGTGATGTAAAAACACTAGGCCTAAGCAAAACTGATATCGATAAAACGGTTCCTGTCATTTATGGATCAGCTGGGGTAAAACTACCTTTCACAGGCTTAAGCGCTAAAGCTGAATTGCTATATAGCAACTTTAACGACGCTAAAATCACCGATGCCCAAGCCGAACTACAATACAACTTTATTGATAATCTCTTGGTCGATGTTGGCTTAAAAGCAGGCTATCGTATCCTCGATGTCAAACTAGATGATTACGAAAAAAATGACCTTAAATTTAACTTTAAAGGTCCTTATATCGGCTTAGATATCCATTTCTAAATCGTAATAAAGTGAGAAACGGAATCTTTAGATTCCGTTTTTTATATCCAATCACTAAGCTCTCCTCCTTAATGTAAGCCAAAACCTACAACAATCGCAGTGATTGGCGAATACCCCAATACAAACTCTTCGCCTATCATATAAATCATAGAGAGACAGGAAGTCTCATTGAGAATAATAAAACGCACAGGACGTGGTCGTTAATAGGATATCAACGACATAAACTGAATATGAAGAAGCCCCGTCAGGATGATGGGGCTTCTTTTTATCTATCATGTTTATAGGTGATTTAAAGACTTTTAAGATACGCAACCACTTCGCTATGCTCTGCCATTTCAGCAAGCTGTAGGGCCGTATATTCGCTTTTATACGCCACATTTGCACCCTTACTCACGAGTAGCTTCACCACCGCCAAATAATCGTTCTCTGCAGCAGCCTGTAATGCACTATAACCGTCATCATCGGTTTGGTTTGGATCTATCCCCTCGGCCAATAGTTGCTCTACTTGTTCCAAATCACCAAGGGATGCCCAATACACCAGCTCAGGAAGATGTAATTCTGCATCATCTTCAGGGAGTGGTGAAAAAGAGTTGAGTTTCATTTAGTTCCTCTCATTTAAAAGTTAGCAGTTTCTCCATAACAATGACGGGAGCAACATATTCACTGAGTTCTTTACGATAAAGTTCTACAAAACCTTCCTTTGACCAAAATGCAAATGCAGGTTCATTTGATTGAACCACTGCAATTCTCAACCGATCACATCCCCAAGTATTCGCAAGACCCGAAATAAAATGGACTGCTTGCGGGCCATAGCCTAAACATTGATGAGACTCTATAAATAATAGCAGTCCAATAAATACTATTGATGACTCGGGATAACCTCGCAGAAGATCAATACAACCAATTATCTGTTCTTTATGATAAATCGCGTAAAAAAACTTTGCAGTAAATGGATGTCCACTCGGTACAGCTTTTAGATCGTTTCGAGCAGCATTTTTCTCTGCACTATATCCTTGAATAAGTTTAAAATAATTTGGACTAGCCTCAAATACAGCTTGAATACTGGCTATATCAGTTTCACTATCAGAGCAGAGAAGACGATAACTCAGCATATACTTACTATCCTAATTCTTTAAATACGGACAACTTTTGCTTATACCGCATCAAAGCTGTACTCCATTCACCATCGACCAATGGTAGGGCATCAATTCTCTTAAGGATTTAAATAATAATTTGTTCTCAGCTGTACTCACTGCCACGAGAACATCTCCTCCCCAATAGGAAAGACGCTCTTGGCAGATTCCACAAGGTGTTAAAATTAGAATATTTGAATGTTCCGACGCTCTACATATACAGAGGGAATGTGTAATTTTTTCATTGATTTTATGTGCCTCCCCCGACTTCCATACAAAGTGATAAAGCATCATTTCGTGTTTCAGGATCAACACTAATCAAAATTTTGCCACTCTCAGTGGCGAGTGCAGCAACACCACCCCAGCCTTTAGGATAACGGCTCTCCATAAAAACTTTCGCAGCTTGAAATAACTTTTGTTCCATCGTATCTCCAAACAAAGTCATAACTTCGCAATTCTTATTGTTGATATCTCATAATAGTTGCTTCTACCGTATGGTGATTGGCTTGATGTAGCACTTTAAAACCATGTCTTTGGTATAGTGAAATATTATGACTTTCACATTGTAAATACAGCATGGTTACGCCTAATTCTCTGGCTTTTTCTTGTGCCATCGTAATCATTTGGCTGGCAACACCTTGCCCTCGCCATAAAGGATCAACAAAAATCCCACCGATCCAATGCTCATATTCTGGATAGTTTTTATTCTCTCGTAGCTTCAGTTCTAAGGCACCGATCAATTCATTTTCATGATGAGCTACGATTGCTAAAGGAATAACATCACGATTAGCTGCTTTTTCCAGCACCTTTTGATGCATCATTTCTTCGGTAATCTGTAAAGAGAGATAAGCCCATTCGTTATAGTACCACTTTGCAATTTTTCCAATCGCTTCTGGGTGATCTACGAGCAAAGAAATTTTCATTATATTGTTAATTTTGAGAGTGATTTAACCGATTTTAGCCGATTTCTTCTACTTATTTCCTTCACGCAATAAAAAACACCCCAACCTCTCTCGAGATTGGGGTGTTTCTAATTTAAAAG
>NZ_DBBF01000042.1:0-202381 GCF_002292065.1 Acinetobacter sp. UBA991
CTTTAACTTCCTAAGCCCCATTATTAATAATCCCAATATTAAATTCACCTTTGAGCTGATTATGCATTTGATTGATTTTGGCTCGAAAGTCTTCAATCGAAGCATTCAACACTTCAATATATTCCAGAATTTCACGACCATCATCGGTCAGGGCAAAGCCCGCTCGACCTCTTTGACACAGCCGAATTCCGAGCCGATTTTCCAGATCACTCATATGCAGACTAATCGCAGAACGACTGATGCCAAGTAGACTTTCCGCAGCGCTAAAGCTGTGACAGTCACACACCGTTTTAAAAATTTTGAGCAGTTTTATATCAAAATCAGTCACTTGATTTAATTTTTTAGGCTTCATTTAGTTTTGCTTTTTTATATCTAAACTCAAGACAATTTGAATTTATCAAAACTATAACGCGCTGTACACTCCAAACATAAACCCAAAACAAGAAGAGTGATTATGTTTGATATCGACACCACAAATGACCGTGATGATGCATTGGAAGCTAGTCCGTCAGACGTTGCTATGAAGTTAAATTATCAAGCGCATTGGATGCCGTTTACCGCCAATCGTAACTTTCATCAAGATCCACGCATCATCGTGGCTGCCAAAGGTTCGTCTTTGATTGACAGCACAGGACGTGAGATTTATGACTCATTGTCAGGTTTGTGGACCTGCGGTGCAGGGCATAGCTTGCCTGAAATCCAGCAAGCGGTGAGTCGCCAATTGGCAAAACTGGATTATTCACCTGCCTTCCAATTTGGACATCCATTGTCTTTTCAATTGGCTGAGAAAATTGTGCAGCACATGCCTGAAAAACTACAGCATGTATTTTTTACCGATTCGGGTTCTGAGTCAGCAGATACCGCGATCAAAATGGCAAGAGCCTATTGGCGTATTAAAGGTCAACCGAGCAAATCCAAACTGATTGGGCGGGCACGTGGCTATCATGGGGTCAACGTGGCAGGCACAAGCTTGGGAGGTATTGGTGGCAATCGTAAAATGTTTGGTCAATTGATGGATGTAGATCATTTACCGCATACCTTGCAAGCGCATCTGAGTTTTAGCAAAGGCTGTGCCGAAACGGGTGGAATTGAGCTGGCTGATGAAATGCTCAAACTAATTGAGCTACATGATGCATCCAATATCGCCGCAGTGATTGTTGAACCTGTTTCGGGTTCGGCAGGTTGTATTGTGCCGCCAACAGGTTATTTAAAACGCCTACGAGAAATCTGTGATCAACACAATATCCTGCTGATCTTTGATGAGGTGATTACGGGCTTTGGGCGCATGGGCACATGGACAGCGGCTGAATATTTCGATGTAACACCTGATCTGCTGACTTTTGCCAAACAAATTACCAATGGTGCCATTCCATTAGGTGGTGTTGTCGCAAGTCGCGAAATCTATGATGCTTTTATGCAACAAGACTTGCCTGAAAATGCGGTTGAGTTTACTCACGGCTATACCTATTCAGGGCACCCTGTTGCCTGTGCCGCAGCTTTAGCCACTTTAGATGTACTGGAAAATCAGAACTTGATCACTCAATCTGCGGCTTTGGCCCCAAGTTTTGAAAAACTGATTCATGAATTAAAAGGTGCACCGAATGTGATTGATATTCGCAATTGCGGTTTGATTGGGGCGTTACAACTTGCGCCGCGAGAAGGAGATGCCACCATTCGTGGATTTGAAATTGGTATGAAGTTGTGGAAAGCCGGTTTCTATGTGCGTTTTGGCGGAGACACCATTCAATTTGGCCCAATGTTTAACAGCACTGAAGCGCAATTATCACGCTTGATCAATGCTGTGGGTGAAACCCTTTATCAAGTGAAATAAAGCTTGGCTGAGTACCCGCCAAAAGCAAACGGAAAATAAGACACAGAGACAAGGAATACAGATGAATAATTTAGAACATTTTAATGCCAGTGCGTTCAGCAATACGGATTCAGCTCAAGCATCAACCCCTCAATTGATTGGGCATTTTATTCAAGGTGGTTTGGTTACCAAATCCAGTCGAAAACAAGCGGTCTATAATCCGGCAACCGGTAAGATCAGCAAAGAAGTGGGATTGGCGGATACAGCGCTAGTGAATCAGGTGGTGCAGGTTGCAGAACAGGCATTCCCTGCATGGCGCGATACACCCGTGATCAAACGGGCGCGGGTGATGTTTAAGTTCAAACAATTACTTGAAGAAAATGCTGAAACCCTGTGTGAATTGATCGGGCAAGAACATGGCAAGATTTGCCATGATGCCAAAGGTGAATTGCAGCGTGGCATTGAAAATGTGGAATATGCTTGTGGCGCGCCTGAATTTTTAAAAGGTGAGTATTCTAAAAATGTTGGTCCAGATATTGATTCTTGGAGTGAGTTTCAACCTTTAGGTGTGGTTGCAGGGATTACCCCTTTTAATTTCCCTGCAATGGTGCCGTTGTGGATGTTCCCGATGGCGATAGTCTGTGGCAATTGCTTTATTTTAAAGCCTTCGGAAAAGGCTCCTTCAGCCGCACTCTATTTGGCTGAGTTACTTAAACAGGCGGGCTTGCCAGATGGCGTGTTTAATGTGGTCAATGGTGACAAAGAAGCCGTCGATGCTTTACTGCATCATCCCAAAATCCAAGCCATCAGTTTTGTGGGGTCAACGCCAATCGCTGAATATATTTATCGGACTGCCACCTCGACAGGAAAACGCTGTCAGGCCTTAGGTGGTGCAAAAAACCATGCCATCATTATGCCCGATGCCGATATTGATAATGTGGTGACCTCCTTATTAGGTGCAGCCTTTGGTTCATCGGGTGAGCGTTGTATGGCCTTGTCTGTTGCGGTGGCCATTGGCGATGAAGTGGCCGATGTGGTGATTGCCAAGCTCAAGCAAGAAATGCAGCAATTGAAGTTTGGTCATTATGCCGATGCCAGTAATGATTTTGGACCGCTCATTTCGCAAGCACATAAACAGAAGGTACAAGCTTATATCCAAAGTGCCGAGCAACAAGGTGCTAAAATTGTAGTGGATGGACGTGATGCCAAACCCGTCGGTTATGAACATGGATTCTTTGTCGGGCCGACCTTAATTGATCAAATTTCAGCAGAGATGACTAGCTATCAACAAGAAATTTTTGGGCCGGTATTACAGGTGATTCGTGTCGAGAGCATGCAAGAAGCCATGCAGTTGATCAACGACCATGAATATGGCAATGGCACCTGTATTTACACCCGTGATGGCGAAGCGGCGCGTTATTTTAGCAATAATATCCAAGTCGGTATGGTCGGGATCAATGTGCCATTACCTGTACCTGTTGCCTATCACAGTTTTGGCGGCTGGAAGCGTTCACTGTTTGGTGATTTATATGCCTATGGGCCAGATGGCGTGCGTTTCTATACCCGCCGTAAAACCATCACCCAACGTTGGCCATCTGCACAGATTCGTGAGGCGAAACAATTTGCCATGCCAACTTTAAATTAATTTTTGCTCAAGGGGAGACCATTGGTTTTCCCTTTTTATTTTTATAGGAATTTAAACATGTAATTAACGGTTTTTTAAGACGTATTTTTAAGGAATAAAATATGAATAGCGCAAAAACAACAAAATTAGGTGAAGGACTTTCGAACCGCCATGTCACCATGATCAGTATTGGTGGTGTGATTGGTGCAGGTTTATTTGTTGGTTCATCCGCTGCAATTGCCAAAGCAGGTCCCGCTGCTGTACTGGCTTATATTATTACCAGTATTCTGGTTTTTTTAGTCATGCGTATGCTCGGTGAAATGGCCGTTGCACAGCCTGACACAGGTTCATTTTCAACGTATGCCCGTAAAGCAATTGGCCCTTGGGCGGGTTTTAGTGTGGGCTGGCTGTATTGGTGGTTCTGGGTTTTGGTGATCCCAATTGAAGCCATTGCAGGTGCCGAAATTTTGCATGCTTGGTTTCCACAGGTATCCAGTGCCATTTACGCCTTTGCATTTATTATTCTGCTGAGTTTGGCAAACTTCTTTAGCACCAAAAGTTTTGGCGAGTTTGAGTTTTGGTTTGCGCTGATTAAAGTGATTGCGATCCTTGTATTTATTGTGATTGGTGCATCTGCCGTATTTGGACTGTGGCCTTTAGCCAAAGATGTCAGTGGTGTGGGCAATCTTTTTTCCAATGGCGGCTTTATGCCACATGGTATGGGCGGTGTGCTATCTGCGATTTTGATCTCGGCATTTTCCTTCTTTGGCATTGAAATTCTTTCGATTGCTGCGGCGGAGTCTAAAAATCCTGAAGAGAAAATCAAACGAGCGACCAATTTAGTGCTGTATCGGATTATCTTATTCTTCGTGGTTTCGATTTTCCTCGCGGTTGCCTTGGTTGATTGGCGTTCACCTGATTTACAAAAATTGGGTACTTTTCAGTATGTCTTGGTTAGTCTGAATATTCCTCAAACCAAGTTAATTATGGACACTGTGGTATTTATTGCCGTGGCGAGCTGTATGAATGCGGCTGTCTATACCTCTTCACGCATGTTATTTGCTTTAGGGGCTCGTCAAGAAGCGCCAAAAATGGTCACGAAAATTAATGCAGCAGGTGTGCCAACCATCGCGGTATTTGCATCAACATTGATTGGATTGATTTGTTGTGCAGTGAATTATTTATTTCCTGGACAAGTATTTGGATTTCTACTGTCAACCACGGGTTCGATTGCATTGGTGGTTTACTTGGTGATTGCCGTATCACAGCTCCGTTTGCGAACTCAATTAGACAAAGTTGGGGCTGCTGTGCCTTTTAAAATGTGGTTATTTCCATGGCTGACTTGGTTTGTGATTGTGGTGATTATGAGCGTACTAGGCTATATGTTCCTGTCACCTCAATATAGCTATGAAACGACTTTATCTTTGAGCGTAACCTTCATTGTCGTGATTTGTGGACTGATCGTGACCCGAAAGAAGAAAAGTAGTCGAACAGTAGCGTTGCACCTAGACTGATCGAACAGCATGATAAGGCCTAAGCGTTGAAGTTTAGGCCTTATTGTTTTTATAGGAGAAATAGGAGCAACCCGCGCACGAGAGCATGATGATGGCAATGCCCGTGATTTGATACGGGTTGAGATGTTCTTTTAAGATCAGCCAACCAGCAAGGGCACTGACCGCAGGAGAGGCACTCAGTAAAATTCCAAATACTTTCGGTTCGAGCTTTTTCATTGCAAAAATATCCAGTAAGAACGGAATTGTACTGGAAAGTAGCGATACCAAAACACAGAGCAGCAAAATCCAATAAGAATGAAACAGTTGATTCAGATCAGAGATGCCAAAAGGTAGCGCAATTAGAGTGGCTACCAACATGCCTATCGCCACCGTATTGCTGCCGCCTTTGGCAACTTTGCTGCCGTAAATGATATACATGCCCCAACAGAATGCTGCGGCAAGCGCATAAAACATGCCGATATAACTGAAATTCTGATTGCTACTACCCAAAGGTAACAGCATCAGCCCAATAAACGACAAAGCACCCCAGAGTAAATCCTGTTTCTGTTTTGACATGACAATGGCAACGGTGAGTGGGCCCAAGACTTCAATTGAAATGGCAATACCAATCGACAAATGGGAAAATGCCTTATAGATCAAAAGATTCATGAGGCTCAGAATTAGCCCATAAATGATCAGGTTTTTCCAATCCATCTGGGAATGCAAGCTGCGCCAAGGTTTGAACATCATCCATAACAATAGTGCCGAGAAACTTAAACGAATCAGGGCAACTCCTTCAGCACCAAAGATCGGAAATAGGGTTTTGGCAATTGCAGCCCCAATTTGTACCGAGGCAAGTGATAGGCATGCTGCAGCCAAAGCAAATTCTTGTTTATTCTGAACAGACGCACGCATGTCGATGACCTAGAGCTTGATCATGAGATTTTAGTTCTTGAAGGATGATTAAATTGCGCTTATTGATTGAAATCTGTGGGTTATTCACTCTATTATCGAAGAAAAATGAGGAATTAATTCATGGCAGAACTTTCACTCGATCATTTTGATTATGCAATTTTAAGAATATTGCAGCAGGACAATAAAACTTCACATCGGCAGATTTCGGAACAGATTGGTCTATCTCAGGCATCGGTACAACGGCGTATTGTTCGAATGGAACAGGAAGCGATTATTGAAAAGAATTGTGCGGTACTGAATCCAAAGCGATTTGGAGAGAAGGTGACATCAATCATTGAAGTTCGTTTAAGCGAAGATCGTTCCGTGGTGATGGATCGGGCCAAGCAATACTTTGCGGCAGTTGAAGAAATCCAGCAATGTTATTTCGTCAATGGCGGTGTGTCTTTTATCATGATTATGCTTTCCAATAACCTATCTCATTTTGAGGCCTTAGTCAGAAAGCATTTTGCCGATAATCAAGATGTAAAAACCTATCGGACTTTAATCGTTTTAGATCGGGTCAAAGTCAGTTTAGATTTGTGTTTCTAGGCTGAGTTGATGATTGGGAACCTATTGATTGAGCTTTGAACCAATACAATACCTCAACTCAGCGGGTTTCTGTTTTATCCGCGGTTTTGCGGAAAAAGCTCAACAGCATTTTCAATCAAGCATTGACGTAAAATACTAAAAGCAAAAGTCATGTCCTGTTCTTGCACACAGGCAAATCCAAGCAATAGGCCCGATTGAATTGGGGTATCAACACCTGAATAATATTGTGACAATGGGCGGACATTGACGCCGCGCGACAGTGCCAGTGCAGATATTTCAACATCATTGGCGTGATCAGGTAATTTGAGTACCAGATGTAGTCCAGCATCATGATTAAACGCATGTACAAACACATCGCCCAGATAACGGTGAATCAGTTCAATCAGAAACTTCCGTCTTTTGCTATACAGCAGACGCATCCGGCGGATATGTGCTGCATAATGTCCTTCACGAATAAATTCGGCTAAGGCACGTTGAGTGAGTAAGTGACCGCCTCGATACAGTTCAGCCGAAATTGTGCGTAAGGGCTGTACTAGTTGTTTCGGAACGACCATATAGCCAATACGTAAGGCAGGGTAAATAGTTTTACTAAAGGTTCCAATATAAATCACAGGCGGATTGTCTTCCAAACCCTGTAACGATGGATAAGGCTGACCTGAAAAACGGAACTCACTGTCGTAGTCATCTTCAATAATCCAGCTACCATGCTGTTGAGCCAAATCCAGCAATTTTCTACGTCTAGGTAAACTGAGATGCGAACCCAAAGGATATTGATGAGACGGGGTGACGAAAATCAGGCGCGGCGGGGTAGACGGATGTTCTTCTGGAATAATGCCTTCGGCATCGACAGGCATCGGAACAATATTGAGGCCATTGATACGCAGAATATTCTTGGCACCCCAATAGCCCGGATTTTCAATCCAGACATGATCATTTAAATCACATAAAGCGCGTGACACCAGATCAACCGCCTGATGGATGCCTTCGGTAATAATAATCTGGTCTGTTTCACAATTGACTGAACGGGCAATGCGCAAATAATCCGCCAATGCATGGCGTAATTCCATACATCCTCCAGCATTGCTGTAGATCAAATTGGCAATTTCAGGCTGGCGACTGAGACGCGATTTGATCCGATTAAATTCGGCATGTGGAAATTCGGTGACATCAGGCGCACCGGGGACAAAGGCACCCCACTGATACGGGGAGGCAGCGGCATGTTGCAGCAAACTCGCCCCACGCTGAGAAAGCGTTCGTGTTGTATCTTCTGTACTTGCAGCAGCATAGCTTGGTGTAGTGCTGACCTGAATATAACTTTCAGGTAGGGTCTCTGAGACCCAAGTGCCTCGACCGGTATGCGCTTGAATATAACCTTCAGCACGTAATTGCTCATAGGCATTGAGCACGGTATTACGTGAAACGTGCAGCTCATTGGCCAAATCACGTGATGCTGGAAGACGAGTATTGGGTGCAAGAATGCCTTCCAAAATGGCATCTCTTAAACAATGAAAAACCCGAGCGGGTAAAGTCCCTTCACTGGCCTGTTGTAAATGCTGTAACAGGTAGTCTCCTAACAGGGTACGCAATTGGCTCTCTCCTTTAGTCCAAAAGTGGCTCTCGTCTATTCCTTATAAAAGGTACACATTAAGTACCCATAGCGCATTTTAGCCTTGTTTCAGCAATACATTGTCATGAAGCAATTTAAATGCCCAAAAAGATTATTGTTTTGTCGTATAGAGGTAACAAAATGGATGCAAAGCATATTGCAATAAATGCTCGTAAACAGCAAGCAACGCCACGTGGTGTTGGCGTGATGTGCCAATGGTATGCTGAACGTGCGAGCAATGCGACTTTGTGGGATACGGAAGGAAACGAATATATTGATTTTGCCGGTGGAATTGCAGTTTTAAATACGGGGCATCGCCATCCAAAAGTCATCGCAGCAGTGGCTGAACAACTGAATAAATTTACCCATACGGCGTATCAAATTGTACCGTATGAAAGTTATGTGTCTCTGGCTGAACGGATTAATGCCCGTGCGCCGATTGATGACCCTGCCAAAACAGCATTTTTTACCACAGGCGCTGAAGCTGTTGAGAATGCAGTGAAGATTGCGCGTGCTGCAACGGGTCGTCATGGCATTATCACCTTTGGTGGTGGTTTCCACGGTCGTACTTTTATGACTATGGCGATGACAGGCAAAACAGCCCCTTATAAACGTGACTTTGGTGTCATGACCGCAGGCGTATTCCATGCCCGTTATCCAGTGGCGTCTAAAGGAATCTCTGTGAATGATGCCTTGATTAGCCTGGAAGAAATTTTTAGTGAAGATATTGCGGCACATGATGTGGCTGCAATTGTGCTAGAGCCTGTACAAGGTGAAGGCGGATTTAATGTTGCACCAGTTGAGTTTATGCAGCAACTGCGCAAGATTTGTGATGAACACGGTATTCTTTTAATTGCTGATGAAGTGCAAACTGGTTTTGCGCGTACTGGGCAACTGTTTGCGATGCAGCATTATCCAGTCAAAGCAGATTTGATTACCATGGCAAAAAGCTTGGGTGGTGGTTTTCCTCTGTCGGGTGTGGTCGGTCGTGCTGAGGTGATGGATGCACCGAACCCAGGCGGTTTAGGCGGTACTTATGCGGGTAACCCACTTGCCATTGCCGCAGCCAATGCCGTGATCGATGTGATTGAAGATGAACAGTTATGTGAACGTGCCAATGTACTCGGTGATGAATTAGTAGAAATGCTCAAAGTGGCACAAAAATATTCAAATGATATTATTGATATTCGTGCATTGGGTTCGATGGTGGCAGTTGAATTTGGTGATCATGTCACGGGTCAACCGAAACCAGAAGTGGCGAAAGCCATTCAGCAATATGCCATGGAGCAGGGTTTATTACTTTTAACCTGTGGCAAGCATGGCAATGTGATTCGTTTCTTATATCCATTGACGATTCCTGTGGTTCAGTTCAATCAAGCGCTGGTGATTATTCAAGATGCAATTGCAGCGCAACAACCTGCTTTACAAAAGCTCGCAGGAGCTGAAGCATGATTGATCTCAACTTGCAGGCTCTATTAAAGCATCCAGATATTCGTTTTGATGCGGCGCCAACTGAACATTATTTTGTAGTGGATGATGCAGCAACAGGACAAGCTTTGGCTTGGGTCAAAGCATCTGACCAAGCCGAGGTTGAAGCCGCGATTGCGCGTTCAGCCGTAGCACAGGCTCAATGGCAGCAGCAAACGGCTTTGGTACGTGCCGATATTCTGCTGGCGTGGTATCAGTTGATTTTGCAACAACGTGAAGCTTTGGCACAAATCTTAACCGCAGAGCAAGGAAAATCGCTGGCAGAAGCACGCGGAGAAATTAGTTATGCAGCCTCGTTCATCCGTTGGTTTGCAGAACAGGCGCGTCGTGTCGATGGTTCCGTGTTAACACCTGTTCAATCACAGCAGCGTTTGATTGTGCTTAAGCAAGCGATTGGAGTGACCGCAGCGATTACGCCGTGGAATTTCCCAGCCGCAATGATCACTCGCAAAATTGCACCTGCTTTGGCTGCGGGGTGTTCGATGTTGGTCAAACCAGCGGAACAGACTCCGTTAACTGCCTATGCTTTGGCGGTACTGGCAGAGCAGGCAGGCTTACCTGCTGATCTATTTATTTTGATCAGTGGTGACGCGGTGGCTGTCGGGCAAACTTTATGTGCAAGTGATACGGTACGTAAACTCAGCTTTACAGGTTCAACCGATGTTGGTCGTATTTTGATGAAACAATGTGCACCGACCATCAAAAAGCTTTCTTTAGAGCTGGGTGGCAATGCTCCTGTGATTATTTTTGATGATGCAGATGTTGAGCGCGCGGTGCAGGGCATTATGGTCAGCAAGTTCCGTAACAGCGGACAAACCTGTGTCTGTGCCAACCGTATCTATGTTCAGGACGGGATTTATGATGCGATTTGTGAGCGCTTAAAAATCGCCGTTGAACAGCAACTTCGTGTCGGGGATGGACGTGAAGAAGGAGTGACACAAGGTCCACTGATTGATCAAGATGCAGTTGAAAAAGTGCAATCACATATTGCCGATGCGGTGAGTCACGGCGCTTCAATTGTCGTCGG
Source organism: Acinetobacter sp. UBA991 (assembly GCF_002292065.1). Lineage (NCBI taxonomy): Bacteria > Pseudomonadati > Pseudomonadota > Gammaproteobacteria > Moraxellales > Moraxellaceae > Acinetobacter > Acinetobacter sp. UBA991. Next base: position 10,552 of record NZ_DBBF01000042.1, read on the forward strand.
TGGCCAAGCGCATGCCTTGGGGAAAACCTTCTTTGAACCGACCATCTTAAGAGATGTTACTCAGCAGATGAAAGTTGCCAAAGAAGAAACCTTTGGTCCATTAGCACCGTTGTTCCGTTTCAATGATGAAGCTGAAGCGATTGCGATGGCCAATGATACGGAGTTTGGCTTGGCGAGTTATATTTTTACCCAAGACATGGCACGTCAATGGCGGGTAATCCAAAAACCTCAACCTTGGCTGCATTAAGTGTGATTCGCGCTTGCCGCAATAGTGTTGAAGCAATTCAGATTTAAAAGGATTTGATCATGGTAAAGGAAATTTATATCGCTGGTGAATGGCGATTAGGTAAAGGCGCTACGATTCAAAGTTTATTTCCAGCAGATCAATCGGTGAATGCTGAAATTTCAACGGCGAGTCTGGAAGATGTCAATGAAGCCATCGAAAAGGCAGATGCGGCTTGGCGTAAAGCTGAGTGGCGCAACAGCATGCCGCATGAACGTGCCCGTATTTTATATAAAGTGGCAGACATTATTGAAGCGCGTGTAGATGAGCTTTCAAAGTTGCAAACTCGTGATAATGGCAAGCCATTGGCTGAAACCCGTGCCTTGACCCTGAGTGCGGCAGCAACAGCACGTTATGTAGCAGCAGCCTGCGAAACCTTGAATGATGAGCTGACCACGCAACGTGCCGCAGATTTCATGACCATGAGCGTGCATGAACCAGTGGGCGTGGTCGCTGCAATTACCCCGTGGAACTCACCGATTGCCAGTGAAGTACAGAAATTGGCACCTGCACTTGCGGGCGGTAATGCAGTGATTCTAAAACCTGCGGAAGTGACTTCTTTGATTGCATTGGAACTCGCTAAAATCTTTGAAGAAGCGGGTTTACCGAAAGGTTTACTCAGTGTATTGGTCGGACGAGGTTCGGTGATTGGTGATGCAATCGTAAAGCATCCTTTGGTGCGTAAGATTTCATTTACGGGTGGAACCACTACGGGTCGTCATTTGGCACATTTAGCAGCCGATAAATTGATCACGACCTCTTTGGAGCTTGGTGGAAAATCACCAACGATTGTATTGCCAGATGCAGATATTGAACTGGCAGCCAAAGGTGTGGCTTACGGTATTTTCAGTTCGGCTGGACAAGCCTGTATTGCAGGTTCGCGTCTGTTTGTACACAGCAGTATCTATGATCAATTCCTCAGTCGTCTGGTTGAAATTACCAAAGGCTTGCGTGTTGGACACCCTGAAACAGCAGGCATACATCTCGGGTCTTTGATTAACCCGAAGCATTTGGCTTCTGTCGATGACTATGTACAGCTCGCGAAACAAGAAGGTGGGCAAGTCCTTGCGGGTGGTCATGCCTTGACCGAAGGTGAGTTTGCTAAAGGTAGCTATTACTTACCCACCATTATCACTGGCTTAAGCAATTCAGCACAAACCTGTCAGGAAGAGATTTTTGGCCCTGTACTGGTGGTGATGAAATATGACGATGAACAAGATTTGCTTGCACAAGCCAATGACAGTTGTTTTGGACTTGCTGCAGGCATCTGGACGGAAAACTATCGTAAGGCATGGCAAATTGCGCGTGCTTTAGAAGTGGGTACGGTCTGGATCAATACCTATAAGAAATTCTCGATTTCTGCGCCATTTGGCGGCTTTAAAGAAAGTGGCATTGGGCGTGAAAAAGGTCGTTTAGGCATTTTGTCTTATATGCAACAAAAAAGTATCTATATGGGATTAAGCGAGCAGCCAAATCCTTGGGCGAATTAATACATTCATGGAATGAACCGTTTTTGAGGAATATACAAATGACAGAACGTGTAAATGTCGGCGAAGCCATCGCCCGTGTTTTAGAAGCACACCAAGTAGACAGTATTTATGGCGTGATCTCGATCCATAACTTACCGATTGCTGATGCAGTGGGTCGCCGTGAAAAAATCCGTTTTGTGGCGGCACGCGGTGAAGCAGGTGCGGTGACGATGGCCGATGGTCACTCGCGTTTTAAAGGACTCGGTGTGGCGCTCACCAGTACGGGCGCGGGTGCAGGTAATGCAGTCGGTTCACTGATTGAAGCGATGAATGCAGGCAGTCCTGTTTTACACTTAACTGGGCAAGTCGAACGTGAATATTTGGATCGTGACGCCAGTTTTATTCATGAAACCAAAGATCAGCTGACTTTCTTACGTGCATCAAGCAAAGCTGCTTTCCGTATTACTAGTCCTGACAATGCGGTGGGTGTGATTCGTGAAGCGATTCGTGTAGCTACGACGGTACCGATGGGGCCAGTGAGTGTTGAGTTACCGATTGATGTACAAGCAGCAGAAATCGATTTGCCGCTGAACTTGGGCCCAGTAAAAGCCCTTGAATTACCACAGGCTGAACAGGTCGAAGTCGATTTAATCGTTGAAGAACTGAAAAAAGCCAAACGTCCAGTGTTTTGGATCGGTGGCGGTACGTTGAATAGCGTTGCGGAAGTCAAAGCCATCGCTGATCTTGGTATTCCTGTGGTGTCATCAACACATGCGCGCGGTGTATTGGCGGATGATCATCCGCGTAGCCTAGGTGCATTCCATAACTCGGCTGGTGTTGAGCAATTGCTTAAAGACGCTGATCTATTGGTAGTGGTGGGTTCTCGTTTACGTAGTAATGAAACCAAAACCTATTCAGTGCAATTCCCTGACAATATTATCCAGATTGATGCCAATCCTGTGGCACAACAGCGTAATTACAAAGTGCGTAACTTCATCTGTGGTGACGCTAAAGATGTATTGCAACGTGTATTGACTAGCTTGCAAGGTATTTCAAAAGTCGATGCGGATTATGATGCCGCGATGGTGAAGGCAAAACAGGCGGCAATCGATGCGCTACGTACGCAGTTAGATCAGTACGCTTTAATCTGTGATCACTTACGTGCTGCTTTACCACAAGACGGTATTTTCGTACGCGACATTACCATGTCAGGCAGCACTTGGGGCAGCCGTTTATTCCCAGTACAAGCACCAAACCAGAATATTCACTCTTTAGCAGGTGCAATTGGTTTGGGGCTGGCGACTGCGATTGGTGCTTCCATTGCCAACCCTGATAAAAAAGTCATTGGCTTGGTCGGTGATGGTGGTTTGATGTTAGGCATCGGCGAAATCGCAACCATGGCGCAAGAAAATACCAATATGGTGTTGATGATCATGAATGATGGTGGTTATGGCGTGATGCGTGGTATCCAAAAGAATTACTTCGGTGGTCGCCAGTATTTCAATGAATTGCATACCCCAGACTATAAAGTTTTAGGCGAAGCAATGGGTGTGAAGAGCTGGAAAGTGGGCAGTGCTGATGAATTCAAGACCGTGATTCAGGAAGCTGTTGCATTCCAAGGGCCAAGCGTGATTGAGCTGGATATGCATTCAATTGGGCCATTGAACTTCGCGGGTCCACCACAGAAAAAATTGTACTAATCTCACTGAGCTTTGGCAGTCCGTGCTGATGTGAAGACCGTTTTATGGGCAAATTTTTTTGCTCATAAAACGATAAAAACTATGTTTCATAGGTAAAACAAAAAAGCTAGCCAACAGGATCGTTGGAACAAAAACCAAGGAATCAAGAGATGAAAAAGACCTCTATAGCCATGCTATTTGCTGCATTTTATTTGGGTACCACATCCCATGTTTTTGCACAAAGCTCAGCCCTAGAATGGAAAAGTGAAGATGGAACGGATTCGGTAAAATTGGGTGGCGTGGTGCGACTCAACCAACGTTATGAAAATTGGGAAGGACCCAATGGCGGTTTTGGAAAACTGTATTTTGATATTTTTCGGGTGGATTTAAAAGGCAAATTTGACGACGCTTATTTTAATGCCAGTTATCTGTTTCAGGATCAAGAGAAACGCTCGATTGAGAAAGCTTATGTCGGCTATAACCTTGATCAAAATAATAGTATCGAAGCAGGTTTTGTCTATAAACCTTTTGCAATTTATCCTTATCCACAGAATGGCTGGACCTATCATATTCCATTTTTCTTGGGCTACGGCAACAACATTGCACCGGGTTTGAACTGGAATTTTAATAACAAGGATTGGGATATCAAACTGGGCTATTATCCGCAAATGCTGGAGACCAGTCTGCGTTACTCACCTGAAAGTGCCACCTATGATGATTTGGCCGATAATGCGTTTCCAACCCAAAAAGCCTATCAAAATGAAAAGCGCCATCAATTTAACACGCGCATCGTCCGTAAATTAGAAACTGATTTTGGTAAGCAAGAATTTGGTGTGTCGGGCGCTATTGCACAATTGCACAATAAAAGCACTGATAAAAATGGTCAATATTATGCGGTCGGCCTACACACAGATAATAATTACAAACGCTTTAATTTACAAAGTTCTGTAATTCATTATCAATATGATGCCAAAAACCCTGAGGGTGTCAGTAATGATGTAACCTTGATGGGTAATAATGGCTTTACCCCTGCTTATTTCATTGCGTCAGAAGCCACAGTTGCCAGTTTAAACCTCGCTTATACCTTGCCTGTGCAGGACATGGGCAAACTCAAAGCCATCCGTTTCTATAATGACTATAGTTATATGGACAAGAAACGCGATAATTGGTCAGCTTCACAAATGAATACCACAGGGATGATGTTTATTGCTTCTCCGTTTATGGTGTGGGCTGATTATACCTGGGGTAAAAACTCCAATATTATTGGTGGGGCTTCCAATGCCACAGGTTATACCTCAACGGTTTCGCCGTATAGCGACCAGTGGTTATACCGCATCAATTTAAATATTGGATTTAGTTTCTAAATTTCCAATTGGTACTTTTTTAGAAGGAGTGAGTCATGCCCATGATTCACTCTTTTTGCTTTTGAGAAGTTTTTAGCTGAGATGGCTTTTTCGATATTCAGATGGAGTCAGGTGTTCCCATTGTTTAAAGGCACGGCTAAAAGCACTCTGTTCGGCATAACCGAGTAGCAGTGCAATTTCAGTGAGAGACAGTTCTGATTTGACCAAATAGCTTTTTGCCAGTTCTACACGAATGCTTTTAACCAGATCGCTATATTGCAAATTATAGCTAGTCAGCTTGCGATAAAAGCTTCTTAGCGATAGATTCATCTGTTTGGCAATATTCTCAGCAGAGGGTTCACCAATCTTCAGCATACTAACGATGAGTAGCTGTAAATCTTTTAAGAAAGTATCAGGATTGGGAATGCTCTTGAGTAGTGCTTCTGCCTGCTGATCTAACAGTTTTTTAAGATACGGATCACGACTTGGAATGGGCAGATGCAGGATTTCAAGTGGTAGCCATAATCTTAATACATCTGAATCGAAACTGACGGGGCAGCCATACACTGCTGCATAGGGTGCGATATCAATAGGTGCAGAAGCAGAAAATTCGATTTCTAAAGGGCAAATCTCAGGTCGCTGCAAGATCTTACGGATAGTATTCAATACGCCTGAAAGCAGCACTTCATTCGAAAGTTGAGAGTTTTTATGTACCACAGGCGTCCAGCACATACAAAAACGATCTTCTTTTTGCACAATCGAAAATGAAGCCGAGTTTTGCAACAGTGGTTGGAAATTCTTAAAACAATTCAGAAAGCTGATCAGGTTCGGACTGGATAATGCTAAGTAACCTAATATATGGATATGATGCGGTTCTGAGAGTTCACCAATATAATGTCCTAACACAGGCGTTGGATGTTGCTGATAGATATGTTCAAGCAGACTCCACCATTTGTGCAATGGCATTCGGGCCTGATGTGCATACTGTTTACTGAGCTCATCTAACTGCAAATTTGAAATATTGTTTTGTTGTAAATACTTTGCAATGAGCTCTAACAGAACCGATGGAATACTTGGAATTTCAGTCATAGTTACACTGCTCGTTTTGAAGTCACATCCTTTAACTCTATCCCGATCAATCAGCCAATCATCCTCACTGATTGCGGTATTTATCTTAACGGATTCAAATCCAAGCCTATTTATCATCAAAGGACAGAATAGCAGTATTTAGTACCCAAACTGTCGAATGAATCATCAATTTGATTTGATTTATTTTGATGCTTTATGCATTTGACTTTGATTATTTTAATCTGGCATTGACGGTCAAGTCTTTATTGCACAATCAAACTATTTTCCACAGATAGCGCTGTTCATAAATTTGTCGATTTATGAATGGGTTGAACTGACAGGATTTTTATATTTGGGAGTGGAAAATGTCAGATTTAAAGCAGGATGTGGTCGTAAATAATCATCGATTTGATGTGGTGATAATCGGAGCTGGTTTTTCTGGAATTGCCGCTGGAATTAAGCTGAAACAGCAAAATATCAATAACTTTATTATTCTGGAAAAATCAAATGAAGTAGGTGGGGTCTGGCGGGAAAATACCTATCCGGGCTGTGAGTGTGATGTGCCATCTTCAATTTATTCCTATTCATTCGCACCGAATCCGAACTGGAGTCATATTTTCGCGAAACAAAAAGAGATCCAGCAATATATTCAGGACGTCACCAGCCGCTTTAAGATGGATCAGCATATTCTGTTTAATACCGAATTGCAGCAAGCCTCGTGGTCGAGTGATCAGCAGTGTTGGCAAATTATGACCAATCAAGGCATCTATCAGGCACGCTTTGTATTTTTTGCGGTGGGTCCGTTGAGTGAACCGACAATGCCGACGGTGAAAGGTTTAAATCGTTTTAAAGGGGAAGTTTTCCATTCTGCGCAATGGAATCATGCAGTGGATTTAAGCAATAAACGCGTCGCCGTGATTGGAACGGGGGCGTCGGCGATACAGATTATTCCTGCGATTCAACCGATTGTGAAGCAGCTTTATGTGTTTCAACGCACTGCACCGTGGGTGATTCCAAAGCCCAATATGGTTATTAACAACAGCTCCAAAAATCTACAGCAAAAAGTACCATTTACTCTAAATTCCATCCGTAAATTGACCAGTGTGTCCATGGATGTATTTAGTTCCAGTGTTAATCAACCAAAAACCTTGGAGGCTTTAGGGAAGGGCTTGATTCACTGGATGCATTACCAGATTCAAGATCCAGCATTACGAGAGAAAGTCAGACCCAAATTTACGCTGGGCTGCAAACGGATTTTATTTTCAAATACTTATTATCCTGCATTGGCAGCCAAAAATGTGGAACTGATTGATCAGGGCGTGAAGGAAGTTACTGCAAAAGGTATCCTTGTCGATGGTCAAGAAATTCCTTTGGACATTATTGTTTGGAGTACAGGTTTTGAGGTGGCCAAACCACCCATTGCCAAACGGATTATGACCAAAACGGGTGTGTTGCTGGATGATGTTTGGCAAATCAATACAGTACAGGCCTATAAAGGCTGTGTGGTGAAAGACCTGCCCAATGCCTTTATGTTGCTCGGCCCCAATAGTATTAGCTATAACTCCTTAATCAGCGCCGTTGAAAACCAGATTGATTATGCAGTGAAAGCGATACGTTTTGTATTGGACCATCATTTAAGCAGCTTCGAAATTTCTACTTTTGCCGATACTCAATATAATCAAAAGTTGCAAAACAAGTTGAATGCCTCGGTGTTTAAGCAAGGCGGATGTGCAAGTTATTATTTGGATGCGCAGCAAGTGAATGTGGCGAATTATCCATGGACCATGCAATATATGAAAAACGATATGGCGGAATTCGATAGCTATAGTTATAGCTTCCACCGTTAAAAGCAAAGGAGCCTTATTTGTATAAGGCTTTTTTATATCTACCTTTAGTGAAACACAAAAAAAGGCACATCATGTGCCTAAAAGAGGAAAGGATGATTGAGTGGCTTAGCAAACCCGAAGTTGGGTTAAGGCTTTAACCGCGGGGGAGTTATCGATGACCTGCAATGCTTTAAAGGTATCGCCTTCATAAAATGGATGATAGCCTGGTTTCAGCCAATGTCTTAAGCTAAAGATCATCGAGAAAAAGCTCGGCACCTGTTTGCTGCGGGCATTTTCGATTGCGGTTTGAGCTAAAGAACGGAGCAGGCCATAGTTCTGATAACGTTTGGCTTGAGCATCTTGTTGGGCCAGTTTCTTAAAGCATTGATAGATGGCAAAGGTAAATCCTGGCGCAACCGCCAGCATAATCATTTGGCGTTGTAAGTAGGCAAAGGTTTTATTTTCCTCGCCGCATAAATGCATATACAGATCAAAAGCCACACTTCGATGCTCAACTTCTTCTGCCAAATGCCATGTCATTAAATCAGACATCATTTCATCAGCAGTTTTATTTTGCCATGGTTGGTCATCGAGGCACCAGGTGCCTAACATGGTGGTAAAATGTTCAACCGCTGCGGCGATACCCACGCGGATGGTTAACCAACGATAAGCCAGATTTTGTGGTAATGCCAAGCCTAAAGGGGCTGCATTCAGTTGCTTTGATATGGTATCTAAGCTAGCAATAAAGTCATCAATCTCATAGCCATAATGTCTTAAATAGTCTTGTGCGACTTTGTGGGCAGAGGCATGATGGGCTTCTTGGTGGACAAATCCTTTTACATCGGCGCGCAGCTTTTCGTCCGTGACATAAGGCAGTGCTTCATTAAAAGAGCGACACATCCAGAGTTCACCCACAGGTAAAATCAAATGCACGGCATTGATTAAATGGGTTGCAAAGGGGTTGTCATAAATCCAGTGTTCAGGCGTATGGCTAAAATCAAATTGCACACGGCGTTGCTCAAGATAATGATTTTCCAGTCGTTGTTTAGGATGCATTTGCTTCTCCTCCATTCACGGCATTGATAAAAGACTGGCTCAGTTGCTCGGCATTCTGGACAGGAATCCAATGTGTGGCATCTAGATAAATCTCTTGATATGAGCCAGTAAAAAACTGTTTGTTGAGCTGGGCACTTTTCTTGCCAATCGCAATATCCTGATTTCCCCAGATAAACAGGGTGGGTACTTTTACTTTTTTAAAGGTCGAGCGAATTGGAGCCAATGGCATACTGCGATACCAGTTAATGGCGGTGCCGATACGATTTTCTTGAATGAAATGTTGTTGAAAGTCCTTGATTTGTTCAGCATTCATGCCTGAGTTTTTTAGCAATATATGACTGAGTGATTTGGCTCTTTTAAAGAGCAATTCAGGAATCAAGGGCAGCTGGAAAAAACCAATATAGTACGAGGTGAAAATTTGCGTACTGCTGAGCATGGATTTCAGGAATGCACCTGTATGTGGAACCGAGACCAAAGTGAGATGCTTGACTAGATTGGGGTATTGCTGGGCCAATTCACAGGCCACAATGGAGCCCCAATCATGACCAATCACATACACAGGTTGTCCAAGCAGATCAATCAAGCTTTTTACATCTGCAACTAACTCTGTAATTGCATACTGAAAACGACCTTGGGGAGAAGCTGCTAAGCTGTAGCCACGTTGTTCAATGGCAAAGGTTCGAAAGTTCTGCTGATTGAGAATCGCGCTGGTGGCTTGCCAACTGTGTGCGGTTTCAGGAAAACCATGCAAAAGAATAACCGGCTTTCCATCGATTGGACCCGAATCAATCACATTAAAAATCAGATTATTACGACAATATTGGCTGTATCGTTTTTCTGTCTGTTTTACCATGCTGAGCTACTTATCAAAGAGGTTGATTTCAATTGATAGTAATCAGCGTTATGGGTACAGTCTTGACAGTAGAGGATGGAATTTAACTTCTTGTGCCATGCCATATATTTTTGGCACATGCAGCATATGACTTGGCACTTAAAGACGCTTAATTCGAGGGTTAAAGCGGATATTGCCGTTCAATCATTCGGCTTTACTTTGTTCAAAACGATGTTGCAGCACCGTGGTCATCTGCTGCAATAGATTGGCGACCAGTCCTTCTTTATCCCAAGCATAGATGGAAACGGTCATGGCTTGTGCCTTACCCAAGAGTAGATATTCCCGTACCCGATGACCTGTGGTGGTGGCGACCGGCAATAGTGATAAACCGAGACCTGTTTCAACCCCGACCAATACACTGGCCAAACTGTTGCTGGTAAAGGCGATATAGCCATGTTGGCGGTTACGTTCAATCGCTTCAAACATCTCATCTCGATAGAGGCCACCTTGTGGGAAAGTCACCAATGGCAGGGGATCAGACCATTCTCCACCATGATCGATACTTTCAAACCAGGCCATTTCCTCGGGGAAGCTGGCATGATGATCTGAACTGGCCGCTGTTTCTTTGACGATCACTATATCAAGTTGACCATTGCGGTAACGTTCCATGAGATCACGACTTAACCCCGCGGTCACATCCAACCGTACCGTACGGTGTTGTTTGCTAAAGGCACTTAAGGCCAAAGCCATATCGCTATTCATAATATCTTCAGGCAAACCAATTCGAATGGGAATCGTGCCTGATGGATCACCCAAAATCATCTGGGCTTCTTGTTGCAGGGCTAAAATTCGCCGTGCATAGCTAATCAAATATTCACCTGAGCTTGTGAGTTGTAAGGGACGACTATTACGATCAATCAAGCTCTTGCCCACAGATTCCTCTAGTCGGGCGAGTTGTTGGCTGACCGTGGATTGAGTCATATGCAAGCGCTCGGCAGCTAAGGTAAAGCTACCAGCTTCAAAGATATTGACAAAGGCGCGGAGCAAGCGTGGATCAAACATAGCGAGTTACTCGGAAGACCAGTGTTGAAAATGGAGCTTTGAATTTTGTATTCATAATCTTAATACATTGGATTAAATAATTTAATTTTTAAATAGTAATAAAGCTGATTATCCTAAGCATAGATCTTATTTTTGATTCACTAACTTGGGCTGATTCATGGAGGGCTTTATGCACAAATCATTTCTGTCGGCTGTATGTGCGCTGGCTTTGACCGCATGTAGCCACGCAACTTCAGGAGATGCTATGCCAGACGACGTCTTACATACTGCGGCTGCACGCAATAATGTTGCACAAATCCAGCAGTTACTCGCTCAACCCATTCAGATTGATGTACGTGATGCATCAGGCTCAACCGCTTTAATGATTGCAACACGTGCCAATAATGTCGATGCTGCACAAGTCCTGATCGATGCTGGAGCCGATGTCAATGCCAAAGATCGTATTCAGGACAGTCCTTATCTTTATGCGGGCGCACGTGGCTATTTAAAAATATTAAAACTGACCTTAAAGCACGGTGCGGATTTGAAAAGTACCAACCGCTATGGCGGCACAGCCTTGATTCCTGCAGCTGAACGAGGTCATGTCGATACTGTACGGACACTGATTGAGGCAGGTGTGGATGTCGATCACATCAATAACTTAGGCTGGACAGCGTTGTTGGAAGCGATCATTTTAGGTAATGGTACTCAACCGTATCAACAGATTGTCGATTTACTCATCGTAGCAGGAGCTAATGTCAATATTGCTGATGGCGATGGAATTACGCCGCTTGAGCATGCCCATGCACGTGGCTATACCGCTATTGAAAAAGCTTTATTGCGTGCAGGCGCAAAAGCAACGTTATTGGAGCATTAAAATGCAGCAGGATCATGATTTTTTGCGTCAGGCGATTGAACTGGCGTATCAAAACTGCGAGCAAGGTGGACGCCCCTTTGGCGCGGTCTTGGTGAAAGATGGCCAAGTGATTGCGTCAGGTGTAAATGAAATACTGAAAAGCAATGATCCAACCGCGCATGCAGAACTGTTGGCAATACGTGCCGCCAGCCAACAATTGGGGACAGCCAACCTAGAGGGCTGTGCTGTATTTGCCAGCGGACAACCTTGCCCGATGTGCATGGCAGCGATGCGTATGGCGGGAATTAACCGTGTAACGTATGCACATTCCAATGATGATGCGGAGGCATATGGCTTATCGACAGCGGCTATTTATGCGGATTTGGCAAAACCCTTTGCTGAGCAGTCTATGATGATCCGCTATGTTCCTATAAGAATGGAAGCCAAGCCTGATTTATATGGCTATTGGAAATCTATCTCATGATTGATATCGGGTTAAGACCATGAGCGCGATCAAGCATCGATCTTTGTTGATTATCACCGTTGCTTTGGTTGGATTGAATCTTCGGCCATTTATGACCAGTGTTGGGCCTGTTGCCAATCAGATTCGTGCCACTACAGGTTTGAGCCTACAAGGCATTGCGCTATTAACCCTGGTACCGATGTTATTGATGGGACTAATCGCCTTTGTTGGCCCAGCTCTGCAAAACCTGTTTGGTGAACGTCGTGCGATTGTTGGCGCATTGCTGATGATCTGCTTGGGCTGTGGTTTACGTTTTTTTACTGTACATGGCTGGGCTTTAATCTTTACCGCTGCCGTGATTGGCTTTGGCGTTGCCATGATTCAAGCAGCTTTCCCGAGTCTGATTAAAAGAGAGTTTCATGAACATCTGAGTCCGATGATGGGGCTTTATTCAGCCACGTTAATGGGTGGTGGAGCGCTTGGGGCATTGCTTGCACCCGTAGTGACAAATAGCAGTGGTGACTGGAAAATCGGGCTGGCTGTTTTTGTATTGCCTGCATTGCTGGCGTTGATCTTTGCAAGGTGTGTTTTAACTCAGACCGCACAGCAGCATAAAAAAATGCCTTCGGTGATGCGGTTGCTCAATCAGCCAAGAACATGGTTGCTGATCTGCTGTTTTGGTTTAATCAATGGCGGTTATAGCTCGATTGTGGCTTGGCTTGCACCTGCTTTTCAAGCACAGGGTTGGACTGCAACAGCCAGTGGCAATCTGATGGCTGTGCTAACCCTGAGTCAAGCAGGGGCAGCATTGCTATTACCGTATTTATCCCGAAAACAGCGAGATCGTCGAATTTGGGTGGGGTTAACTTTAATCTTGCAACTGATTGGCTTTTCAGGCTTGGCTTTTTTTGCAGATGTTTTGCCTTGCCTTTGGGCAATCACCATAGGAGCGGGCTTAGGCGGATGCTTTGCTTTGTTGATGATCGTGGTACTCGACCATTTGCCTGATCCTACACATGCAGGACAGCTTTCAGCCTTGATGCAAGGTGGCGGATTCTTATTGGCTGCCATTGCACCTTGGTGGGTTGCAGTATTGCATGACATGACAGGGACTTATGCTGCAGGATGGATCTGGCATTTATGTATGGTGGTGATTGTTGCAGGATTGATGATTCGACTTAATCCAGCACATTATGAGAAAGTGATCAATTTTTAGATGAGCAAAGCAAATCAGCATATTGCTGTAATTGAGCTTGATCATAAAAAACACATCTTTTGATATGTTTTTTATGAAACATAAGTACAGCATTTTTACTGCATAAAAAAACTTAAATGATTTCAATATCAACATATTGCTGAATTAAATTGTCATCTAGCATATGCACATAATCCAAAAATGCCACATTAAAACTGCCTACCGTTTGTGCATGGTCATAGGCAAGCTTACCCGCAATGGCAAAATGAATATGTGAGGCGAGTGCAGCAATGCTTGGGGTACTGACCGCATGATAGGCTGCGGTTAAGGCACCTAGGGCACAACCTGTTGCTGTAATTTTAGGTTGTAAATAACAGCCCCCATTGACTTGAATCACAGCATCGAGCTGTTTCGAGATAATAAAGTCTGATTCACCTGAAATTGCAATACATTCAGTATGTTGCAAGAGGCTTTTCGCCTGTGCATAAACCTCATGACTATTTAAAGTGCTGTCTACACCTTTAGACTGAGTTTGGCTGCCTGCTAAGGTACTGATCTCAGAGGCATTGCCACGAATGATACTCGGCTGGAACCTTAACAGTTGATCGACTGTTTCACTACGCCACTTTAACACTGCCCCATAACCGACAGGATCAAGTACCCACGGCACTTGATGTTGTTGCGCAGTTTGAGCTGAAATCAACATCGCTTGGGTTTGTTCTGTGGTTGGTGTTCCGACATTGATACTTAAGGCAGCACTGATTTTGGTGAAATCTTCGGCTTCAAAAGGATTATCAATCATGGCAGGTGAGGCACCTGCTGCAAGCAAGATGTTCGCCACATAATTATTGGCAACGCTATTGGTCATACATTGCACTAAAGGTGTTTGTTGCTGTAATACACGCCAAGCATCGATAACTTGATCAATGAGTTGTTGTTTTTGTGACATGAGATATCCAGAATAAAGTCTTTATTAACGAGTGAAATAATGGTCTTGATGCTTACATCGGCGACAAATCAATGACACATAATCTGTCGCATCATAATCCACGATCAAGTCATTTGAGCCGCAATACATACAACGTTTAACCGAGTAAAAACTTAAGCGAGGTTCTATTTTTCGCCAAGACTTCCAGACAGGCTGAATAAATATACTCTCGTCGTAACCCAAAAATTTAAACAGTAGGACTTCACTCATTTTACTAAATGGAATCATGTATGGTCTTGGTAAGGTCGTGGTTTCCCAACGCTCGGTCAAAGCACGTTCACGATATTGTTCCAAAGTCTTTTTGAGCAAACTGGTATTGATAAATTTATCATTTCTGGGTTGCAACGCATTTTGTTTATGTAAATATTCTAAAGCGGTTTGGATTAGGTAAAAAATCTGTCCCACAGCTAAACCTTCCATTAAGCGGTAGCAAAAGGCTTGAAATGGTCGATTACCTGCAATTTGAATGCCCCAAGTCCGACAATAGAACTGCATAAACTGCACAATTTCTTGATAGAGCACGAGATACAATGCATCTTTGACTTCATCGGTGCTTTTAAATGGAATACCTTGACTCAAGTTCTCATAGAACCAGTGGCGTAATTGCTGAGTTACACTAAACAAGCTAGGGTCGGAATAGCCATCTAGTCGGATGTTGAGATAGAAATGCTCAGTTTCTAAGCTCGGATCTTTTGGCTTAAACACGCCTAATTTAATTAATTCTTGAACTAAATGATTCTGAAATAAGTAATTGGGAGTAAATTCGCGATATTTAATATTCTGCCAATGAATCAGTTCATCATGCTGTACATCCTCACGTGCATAGCTATCTAAAAGGCTCAATAAGAATAATTTATGTAAAAAACTAAGTTGATTCAGACTATAAATCACTTCGTCTTTGATTTTATATTTGCGTTGTTCTTGTAAAATTGTTTGTTTGGTCTGTTTTTTCCGTTGCGCCGTACACTGAGCACAGTGACAATTCAGCTTGCTATCACTTCTAAAAACACGGTGCTGGCAATGGCTGCATTCATGAAACTGAAATTCTTGGCTGAATTGTTCGGCTTCGACCCAAAACATAGAGGCGTGGCACAGTGGGCAATGGCTACTTTCATCTAACTGTTTTTGTAGAATCTGTAAATCCATTGATATTAAGCCTATAACCTTTAAATAGAGAATTATACATGCTGAATCCAAGGAGTGATGCAAAGATTATATACAGATAAAAATTAAGACTAAAATGAGACTTAATTGACTGAATTTTATATAAAAGATAATCCTACAACTTTGCTTTTTTTAAATTATGGTAAATTTCTGCGCCAATTAGAATCATAACTCAATATGAATTGAACAAAGTAAAAGCAAAGGGGAAAGCATGAATAATCGGATTTGGATACAAACTGTTATTGGCGTAATGATGTGTTTGGGCAGTATTTTCACATACGCAGACTCAATCGAAGGGTATTGGCGAAGTATTGATGATCGAACCGGAGAACAACTGACCATCATTGAAATAAGAAAAGCCCCTGACAATACCTATCGTGGCAAAATTGTTTATATTTACCCTAATGCACAAGGCGTCGTGGTCACACATTGTGTGAATTGCCCGCCGCCATATACAGAGAAGCCGCGTTTAGGCTTAGAAGTGTTAACAGGGCTGATTGAGGACCCGAAAAAACCAGATAACTTTATCAATGGGCGGATTGTCGAAAGTAAAACCGGTAAAGTTTATAAAGGTAAAGCACGTTTAACGGCTGATGGAAAGCGTTTGCATATGCGTGGTTATGTCGGAATTTCTGCTTTGGGCCGTACTGTGGTGTGGATTCGCAAGGACAGTGCCAATCCCTAATCATTTATTTTTAATTATGTGAATTGCTTAAAATTTTGTTTGATTTTAAGCAATTAAATATGCTTTGGTTGTGTTGACTGTTTCTATACATTCGCATAAAAATGAAGTGATAGACGGATCAATTTTGCATTACGGAGCGAATTATGCAAAAAAACTCACTCATGAAAGGAATCATGGGCATCTCTTTTGTTGTATTCACCACAACGAGCTTTGCTTCAACTCCTGAAGGATTTTGGAAAAGTATTGATGATCGTACAGGCGAGCAACTGTCAATCGTAGAAATTAAGAAAAAACCAGATAATACCTATACGGGAACCATTGTGTATCGCTATCCTGTTCCAGGCGGGGGGAATGTCTTGACGCATTGTGTGAAATGTCCTGAACCTTTTAAAAATAAACCGATTCAAGGACTACAAATTGCGTGGGGATTGAAAGAAGATCCGAAGAATCCAAATCAATATATTGATGGTCGGGTGCTCGAGCCTAAAACAGGTAATATCTATAAAGGAAAAGCACAACTCAGTTCGGATGGAAAACGTCTGCGTATGCGTGGTTATATGGGAATTTCGGCCTTAGGGCGTACCCAAGTCTGGATTCGTACTGATAGCGCCAATCCTTAAATAATAGTTGTTTTTTTAGAAAGCCTAAACGACTCGTTTGGGCTTTTTTATTTGAGCTAAAGAATGTATAAGGCGTACTAAAAAGAAGCAGCTAGATCAGCTACTTCTTATACAAATGAACGCTAGCGTACAGTGTAACTTGGGTAAAAGTGTGATAATTTTCGTGCATTAAACCTATAAAGATGAATAGGTTACTTTTTAATGACGGGGTTAATATGCTAAATCGTATGCTCATGAACGGAATCATGGGGCTCACTCTTGCTTGTGCAAGCGCAACGACTTTCGCAGCTTCTATCGAAGGCTACTGGAAAAGTATTGAAGAACGTACTGGTGAACAACTCTCAATCGTAGAAATCCGTAAAGGAAATGACGGCCGTTATCATGGAAAGATTGTTTATCGTTATCCAAACTCTCATGGTATTGCACTGACGAATTGCACCAAATGTGCAGCACCGAACACCAATAAACCGATCCTTGGGCTGGAAATTTTATCAGGCTTTAAAGAAGATCCGAATAAACCGGATTCATATATTGATGGTCGTGTTCTGGAACCAACTTCTGGCCGTATCTATAAAGGTAAAGGTGTCGTGACTGGAGAAGGCAAACGTTTACGTATGCGGGGCTATATGGGCGTTTCAGCACTGGGTCGCACTGTCGTTTGGTTACGTACTGATAATGCAACACCTTAATCGAAAATAAAAAAACCTCGAATTCGCTTCGAGGTTTTTTATGGTTAAAGTAAGTGATTAAACAGGGCATGGTAAGTTTTCGTCCTCCTGACCGATTTTTTTGGCTGCAATAAGTGCTTGGACTTTTTTACTCGGCAGTTTTTCTTTGCCAAGTGCATCATAGGTATTCACGATATTAGTCACTTCTAAGGTT
Organism: Acinetobacter sp. UBA991; assembly: GCF_002292065.1. Taxonomy (NCBI): domain Bacteria; kingdom Pseudomonadati; phylum Pseudomonadota; class Gammaproteobacteria; order Moraxellales; family Moraxellaceae; genus Acinetobacter; species Acinetobacter sp. UBA991. The sequence goes on from NZ_DBBF01000042.1 coordinate 28,002, forward strand.
GTCAGTTCAATTCCTTCTGCTGTTAAAAAAACGGAAATTACATGATGATCGACGCCAGCTTTAGCCAGATCATGGATTGCTTTGATATTTTCTAAACGATATAGGTGTGCTTTTAATTCCATCGTCATAACCCTCACTTGTTTTATTGTATTTACCTAGATTGGCATATAGGGTTAAGCAATAACCGTGCACAAAATGTAAAACTCAGGAAAAAAATGTAAGTTGCGCGATAGAACGCAATTGGTTCTGTATTTTTTATTTAAGATTGGAAAACGATGTTGTAATTTTGTCTAAATGATCGGGCAATTTGCAGATCAAATTTGAAAACCTGAATAGTAAACCCAATAAAATTATTAAAACTGATACCGAGCTGTAAAGACAGGTTTTATAAGTTGGCGTATGATCTGATAGAGTTTCACTGATGCTTGTGACAAAAGTGATTTGTCACAAGAATTTAGGCGAAATAAGGCATGATTTGTGCAACCGAATGACTTTAATCAAGAAGTCTTGCCAACAAGACCATCTAAACGACATGATGAAAGATAAGGAATACTGATGAATATTGCGGCACAACCTCCCGTACAAGCAGATCAAACCATTTACCTCAAAGATTATCAAAAACCATCTTTCTTGGTTGAATCCATTAACCTAGATATTCAAGTCTATGATGATCATACGATTGTTGACTCAACCTTAGTGATGAAACGTCAAACGACTGGTGCTTTGGTGCTTTTGGGGCGTGATCTTGAATTAAAGTCTATTCAATTGAATGGGCAAATCCTGAGTGCAGCGCAATATGATTTAGACGATGAGCAATTGCTGATCACAGATGCACCAGATCAGGTCATTTTGCAAATTCAAGTGGTGATTCACCCTGAGTCAAATACGCAGCTTGAAGGTTTATATAAGGCGGGCGATTTATTCGTGACTCAGAATGAGCCCGAAGGTTTCCGTAAAATTACCTTCTATCCAGATCGTCCAGATGTTCTCGCAGAATTTACTACGCGTGTAGAAGCCGACAAGAAATATCCTGTGTTGCTCGCCAACGGTAACTTATTGGAAACAGGTGAGGCTGGTGAAGGTCGTCATTTTGCGATCTGGCAAGATCCGACCAAGAAACCAAGCTATTTATTTGCTTGTGTGATTGGTGATTTGGCGGTATTGAAAGATCGTTACACCACGTCTGAAGGTCGTGATGTTGCTTTAGAAATTTATGCAATCGAGAAAGATATTCCGAAATGTCACATCGCCATGGAAGCATTAAAGCATTCGATGCGTTGGGACGAAGAGCACTATGGTCGTCCTTACGATCTCGATAATTACATGATTGTCGCCGTCAGTCAGTTCAACATGGGTGCAATGGAAAATAAAGGTTTAAATATCTTTAATACCTCATGTGTGCTTGCCGATGAGGAATACACCACTGATGCTGCGATTATGCGAGTACAGTCAGTCATTGCTCATGAATATTTCCATAACTGGACAGGCAACCGAATTACCTGTCGTGACTGGTTCCAATTGTGTTTAAAAGAAGGCTTAACGGTTTTCCGTGATCAGTCTTTCTCTGAGGATTTACAATCAGCAGCCGTACAACGAATTGATGATGTAGCTGTATTAAAATCGCATCAATTCCCAGAAGATGCTGGTCCATTATCGCATCCGCCTCGTCCAGACCATTTTGTCGAAATCAACAACTTCTATACCGCGACAGTATATGAGAAGGGTGCTGAAATTAACCGTATGATGGCAACATTATTGGGTAAAGAGAAATACCGTAAAGGCACAGATGAATATTTCCTGCGTCATGATGGGCAAGCGGTTACGGTTGAAGACTGGGTTGCGGCATTGAGTGCAGGTTCTGGTGTGGATTTATCTAACTTCCTCACGTGGTATAACCAACCAGGGACACCGAAGTTAGAAGCTAAAGGTGAATATGATGCTGCTGCACAGACTTATCGTTTAAGCTTCAAACAAAGCTTGAAAGCACATCCAAAATATCCAAACCTCAAGGCAGTGCCAATTCCTGTGGCTCTGGCATTATTTAATGCTAATACAGGTGAACAATATACCTTGCACAGCACTGATCTGTTTGTGAATGATGTCAAAGATGGCGTGTATTTATTTGATCAAGATGAATCAACAATTGAATTTACAGGGGTGACTGAGCAACCTGTAGCTTCGTTATTACGTAATTTCTCTGCCCCTGTGAATTTAGTCTTTGATTATTCCAATGATGATCTTGCCTTCTTGATTCAGCACGAAACCAATGGCTTTAACCAATGGCAAGCGACACAAACCTTATTGGAACGTATTCTTTTAGAAGACCATAAGGTGGATACCTATATTCAGGCAATTAAAAATACCTTGCCAGACCTAGTGAATAAAGATCCGTTATTGGCATCGCGTTTATTTGATGTACCAAGTGAAAACTATTTAGGCAGTCGTATTGATCAAGACTATGAGCCTGAATTGATTCGTGAGAAGCGTGAAGCTGTGCTAGACCGTTTAGCACGTGATTTAGGTTCATTCTGGAAAGACACTTATTTGGCCTTAGATCCAGACCAGCAAAAAGAGTTCTCTTTGGCAATGGGCGTACGTTCATTAAAGAATATCACCCTGAATATGTTGGCTCGTCAAGGTGATGAGTCTGTGTTTGATTTGGCTTATACCCAATATCAACAAACAGGCAATATGTCTGAACGTTTAGGGGCATTACGAGTTCTAGTCTGGAATGATGCACCGCAAGCACAGGCTGCACTCGCAGATTTCTATGACCGTTTTAAAGATGAAGCCTTGTCTTTAGATCAGTGGTTTAGCATCCAAGCATCGAATCCATGTGCCACAGCGGAAACAATTGAGTATCTGACCAAACATGCAGATTATGATTTGGGAACGCCGAACCGTATCCGTGCCGTAAGTGGTGGGCTAGCGGCAAATCCAGTCAATACGTGGGGCTTTGGTGTCGATCATTTCATTGAGCTTGCCGCTTATTTGGATGAGAAAAACCCAATTTTAGGTTCTCGATTATTACAAGTCCTATCACGCTGGTACACCTTGGCTGAACCGCAACGTAGTCAGGTGCAACAAGCACTTAAGGCATTGCAACCTAAAGTAAAATCGAAAAATGTAGCAGAAACATTGAATAGTTTACTCAGTATTTAATTTACTGATTGAATGGATAGAAAAAGGATGTAGTCAGACATCCTTTTTTATTTGACAATTTATATTGTCAGAAATAGTATGGAAATCATTCGAATGTAACGGATGACTGCAATGGAAATAAAAACAATCACATTACCGACACGTCAAATTGAAGTTGAAGTGTATGCACCTGCATCAAGCTCGGAAAAAGCACCAGCCATATTATTGCTGCATGAGTTATTCGGCATTCTCGATGTTTACCGTGATGATGCTCAAGACTTGGCAGATCGAGGTTATTTGGTCTATGTGCCTAATTTATTTAGTGGTGGTGCAGTCAAATATTGTATTCGTGCCATGGTGAGTAAGGCTGGCCGTATCAATGCTGCGGATAGTGAAGTCAATCAAGAAATTCATGTCTTGCTCGATGCCTTAAAGGCAGATCCTCGATCAAATGGACGCTTAGGCATGTTAGGTCAGTGTTTAACGGGCGGCTATGTGATCCAGATGGCGAAGCGCGAAGATATGTTAGCGCCTGTGGTTTATCATCATTCTCTGGGGATTCAAGGTGCTGGCGTTCCAAACAAAGAGTCTCTGGATGAGGTTCGCATTCTACAGGGTCATTGGTCTACCGTAGATCCATTTTGCCCAGCAACCAAGCGTAATAAATTGATCAAGCAATTGGGTGATCGGGTTGAAGCTTATACTTATAATATGCCACATGGCTTTCGTAGCGTGAGTCGAGGTTTGCCAGAAGCACAAGTGGTATGGCAGCGGACTGTGGATTTCTTTGAGCGAGAATTAAAACAAAACACAATATAAATCATTGGAACAACAGGTTATTATTTACTGAAATTCATTTATAGAAATAAAAAAGTGAGGGGAATATATGTCTCAGCAATACGCATACGCGGGCTTCTGGATACGTTTCGGTGCCGCGATTATTGATTCAATCATTGTGATGGTTGCCATGATTCCATTAACCATGATTTTTGGTGGTGGCAATACCACAGTCGCTTCTGATGGTTTTTCATCATTCCAATTTATGTCTACGGCAGATTGGATTTGGCAAATTCTCGCCGCAGTCTTTTATATTTTCTGCTGGATTAAATTTGCAGGAACACCCGGTAAGCGTTTACTTCGATTAAAAGTGCTGGATGAAAAAACGGGTGAAAATGTGACTGTTGGGCAGGCTATCATTCGCTACATTGGCTATATCCCAGCAACATTAGTCTTTTTTATTGGTTTAATCTGGGTGGCATTTGATGCGAAAAAGCAAGGCTGGCACGACAAAATGGCAAAAACTGTAGTGGTAAGAGAGCTTTAATTTAGAGCGAAATTTTATCATGTAATAAAAAATTCATAAGATAGGGCTTGTGAATCAATTCGCATGTCCTATAATGCCGTTGAGTTTATTCACGGAGATCCTAAATGGGAAGTTGTTCGAGGTTCGGGTTTAATAAAGGATTAAGCCAAAGCGAATACTGAGCAAGCGAGCTATTTAGGTCAGCTATCTTGCAATGAGATAGCTTTGCTAAAAATTATCTAAACCCTCCTATAAAATTTTGCTGTATCCACAAAATTTATTGTATTGACTGCATCCTGTTTAGTTTCTCACCTAAAATGGGGAGAAGCCTATGTTTTTTCACGCTTCCATTCAATGGCTTGCTGTTCTTAACGTATTTATTTTATGTGGATTATTGCTGACTCAAAAGAGTAAGGCGGGTCCACTCATCAACACCGATGATGTTTCTATTACAGCAGCGCAGCAGTGTCAGCTAGAAAGTACTTATAGCTATAACAAAGACAGCACTTGGTCTTATCAAGTTGTACCTGCCTGTAATCTCAATCAAAATTTAGAAGTATCTTTGGGCTATCACTCAAGTAAAGATCAAGATCAGATTCATGGCTTTTCGGTTCAAGCGAAAAGCATTTTAAAGCCAATGGAGAATGACTGGGGCGTTGCTAGTAGTTTACAGCTATCCCGTGATGATGTTGCTCATCATGGGGATTTAAACTGGTTTTTGAATGTTCCTGTCAGTTTTCAACTCTTAGATCAACGTTTAGCATTGGATACCAATCTCGGTTATCAACAGACCGATGAGCGCCTCGTTCGCTGGGGAATTGCTTCAACCTATACGGTAACTGAGCATGTCGGTGTAACAGTTGAAACATATAATCAAGATCGCCAAGCGCCATTTTTCCAGACAGCGTTGCAATATAGTTTGATTCCCAATGTCCTTACTTTAGAAGCTTCCTTCGGCGATCGTCTACATCGTTTAAAACAACATTGGTTTGGACTCGGTTTAAGTTATACGCCGTCATCATAATCAGTTTAAATTCAGTTGATCCATCATTGAATCATTGATAAGAACATAGGTGTAAGATGCAATTAAAATTTTTACAAAATATTGATTTATCGAATATTGCGGACACGTTGGTCAGCCTGTCCGTTGCTTTTATTCTCGGTGCATTAATTGGCTTTGAACGTCAGTACCGACAACGTACGGCAGGTCTCAGAACCAATGTTTTGGTGGCTGTCGGTGCTGCAATTTTTGTCGATATTGCCACCAATTTAACGGGTGCAGAAGGTGCAGTTCGCGTGATTGCCTATGTGGTTTCAGGCATTGGTTTCTTGGGTGCGGGTGTGATTATGCGCCAAGAAGGCAATATTCATGGTTTAAACACGGCGGCAACTCTCTGGTGCTCAGCCGCAGTGGGCGCTTCTGCGGGTTCAGATCTTATTATTGAAGCAATACTGGCAACGGCTTTTATCTTGGCAGCCAATACGCTGTTAAGACCGATTGTTCATGCCATTGATCGTCGTCCAATTGATGACGATACCGAGGTTTTACATGTCATCTATATTATTTGTGACCGTAGTCAGAGTAAGGTGGTGATGGATGAATTGAATTTAACCTTGCAACACCATAATTATCCTGCCAAAGATATTGAAGTAACACCATTTGGTGACAAAGAGGTAGAAATTGAAGTCACTTTAATTGCTACGTCAATTGATGCAGAAGAAGCGCAGCATATTACTAATCATCTGAATGCCATGCCGCAAATTCGACAGGCATTTTGGGATAAAAATACGATTAATTAAGCCATTAGAAATTGTTTCTATATCATGACATTGGGATACATTGTCTCATTAATGATATATAAAATGTCTATTGTTTCACATAAAATGACGCCAGCTTGATAACAATGAGAACAGTATGAGTTCAGAAGCACATTCAATCAGTTTAATTGCGCCAGTGGTCTTGCTTGCCGCTGCTGTAATTGCCGTTCCAATTTTTAAACGTATTGGCTTGGGTTCCGTCCTTGGTTATTTAATTGCAGGTCTGATTATTGGCCCATTTGGTTTTGCATTTTTTCATGATTCGGCTTCGATCTTACACATTGCAGAACTTGGGATTGTGATGTACTTATTTGTGATTGGTCTGGAGATGCAGCCCTCACATTTATGGAGTTTAAGGCGTGAAATCTTTGGGCTAGGTACCTTGCAAATTGTTGCTTGTGCTTTGGCATTGACTGGCGTCGGTTTACTGTTTGGTTTTACTTGGCAAGTTGCCTTTATCGGTGCTGCTGGTTTTGTCCTGACTTCCACGGCCATTGTGATGCAGCTGTTGGGAGATCGCGGTGATATTGCTCAGCCGCAAGGCCAAAAGATTGTCGCAATTTTATTATTCGAAGATTTATTGATTGTGCCGTTACTGGCAATTGTTGCTTTTATGGCGCCAAATCATGTAGTGGAAAGTACTTCGACACGCTTGGAAAGTATCGGAATTGGTTTGATTGCGATTGCAGGTCTCATTGCTGCAGGATATTGGTTGCTGAATCCATTATTTAGATTGCTTGCCGCAGCAAAAGCCCGAGAGGTGATGACAGCGGCAGCACTTCTGGTTGTTTTAGGTGCAGCATTGTTGATGCAAGTCAGCGGTTTATCGATGGCGATGGGTGCTTTCTTGGCAGGGGTATTGTTGTCTGAATCGACCTTTAGACATCAAATTGAAGCGGATATCGAGCCCTTCCGTGGCCTGTTACTGGGTTTGTTCTTCCTCGGTGTCGGGATGTCACTGGATTTATCCGTCGTTGCGCAGAACTGGAAGCTCATCATCAGTGGTGTTTTAGCCATGATGTTTGCCAAGGCTCTGATGATTTATATCGTGGCACGAGTTACCAAAAGCTCTCATACCGAGGCACTGGACCGTGCATTGCTAATGGCACAAGGTGGTGAGTTTGCTTTTGTCCTGTTTGCAGCGGCAGTCAGTGCCCAGGTCATTGATAATTCAGTCAAGTCGAATCTGACGGCGATTGTGGTGTTATCAATGGTATTGACTCCGATTTTAGGCATTGTGTTTAAACGTTTTACCGAAACCAAAGATCAGATCAATTTAGACAATGTCAATATTGCTGAAGGCTTGAGTGGCAGTGTACTGATGATTGGCTTTGGTCGTTTTGGTCAAGTGACCAGTCAATTACTATTGGCAAGAGGGGTGGATGTCACCATTATTGACAATGACATCGACATGATTCAAAACGCGGAAAAGTTTGGTTTTAAAATCTATTATGGCGATGGCTGTCGTTTAGATATTCTGCATGCTTCGGGTGCATCTACCGCTCAAGCCATTGTGGTTTGTGTTGATAGTAAAGAAACGACTAATCGTATCGTGGAATTGGTTACGCATGAATTTCCATTGGCCAAGTTGCTAGTTCGTTCTTATGACCGTGAACATTCACTCTATTTAGTGAAGCATAAAGTGGATTATATGATTCGAGAAACCTTCGAGTCTGCGATCAAATTTGGCGGCGTGATCTTGCAAGAATTAGGCGTTGATGAAGACGAAGTACAACGCATTACGGATGAAATTCGTGATCGTGATGATGAGCGTTTTGAAACAGAAATCGCTGCGGATGATGTCTATGCTGGTGTAGGCTTACAATATACACATTCGCATCCGCGTCCAACAGCGCCATTAATTCGTCCTAAAAAAGCAGCACGTATTTTAAATGATGAAGAAGCACAAAAGGATTTAGAGGAAAAGTAATCCGCAATGCTTTCCGTGCATGCTTTGAATAAGCCTTAGTTCAACTAAGGCTTATTTTTTGCTTTAAATCTAAAGAGCAGCAATACGAAGATACCCAATAACAACCCCCAAAACGCTGAGCCAATGCCCCAGAATTGGACACCAGAGGCACTACATAAAAAGGTGAGTAGTGCAGCTTCACGTTCTTCTACATTTGAAAAAGCGACTGCAATGTTATGGCTGATCGTCGCAAATAGGGCAATCCCTGCAAGTGCCACAATAAAGATTTGCGGGAATGACATCAGTAGGCTGACGAGCGTTGCTGCAAAGAGCCCCATTAAGATATAGAACAGACCACAGCTAATGCCTGCAATATAACGCTTGCTTGGGTCGGGATGGACTTGATCATCTAAACTTACCGCTGCACTAATTGCCGCTAAGTTTATTGAGAAACAGCCGAAAGGCGCAAAAACAGTATGTGCAACACCTGTCCAACCGACCAATTGATTCACATGCGGGTGGTAGCCATAGCTTTTAATCATGGCAATCCCTGGCAAGTTCTGTGAAGTCATATTAATCACAAACAGTGGTAAAGCTAGGCCTAAGATCGCAGACCAAGAAAAAGAGGGCTGCATCCATACCGGTTGGGTCAGTGACCATGTAATCGACTGGAGTTTAAAGTCGATAAATAGTGGGCAAATTGCTGCGCCTAAAATCACCGTCAGTACAATGCTATAACGTGGGAATAAGCGTTTTGAAACCAAATAGATCACAAGCATACTGAGAATAAAGCCAAGATGACTTTCTAAGCTGCTAAAAATCTGAATACCAAATTTTAATAAAATGCCTGCCAGCATGGCACAGGTCAGACTTTGTGGAATATGGGCCAATAGTTTTTGGAAGATTCCTGAAAAACCAACAATTGCAATGGCAATACCACAGACCAAGAAAGCACCAATCGCTTCATACAAATCATAATGTCCAGTTGATGCAATGATTAGTGCAATTCCCGGAGTTGACCATGCGGTAGCAACTGGATATTTATATTTCCAAGATAGAATCAAGCCCGAGAGACCAATCGCAAGTCCCAATGCCCAAAACCAAGAGCTGATTTGCGCGGTATTAGCACCTAAAGACTGTGCACCTTGGATGACGAGGATTGCGGAAACACTAATCCCGATTAAGAACGTAATAAAGCCAGCAAAAACTGCTGGAATAGAAAAATCTTGGAGGAGACGTTGCATCTATGCATCTATACTTGTTTAAAATTTGTTGAAAAGTATATCGTTAATGCGTCTTAAATCGTAGTTCTAAAATGATTGAATAAATTGATCATTCAATCAAATTTATGCTTAGGTGAGCGTCGAAGTTGCCAATCTTAAACCGAAACCAAAGAATAAGATGCCGACCAAACAAATACCCGCGGCTGCCAATTTATAATTATGTTTGAAAAAACTGGCCAGTTTAATTCCAGAGAAAATCAAGGCGGTTAAATAGCTAAAACTTACAATTTGGACAATCAATGCCAAAACTAAAAAGCTTAATGCAGGATAGGCATAGTCAGGTTCTACAAACTGTACAAAGAAAGACAGGAAAAATAGAATTGCTTTGGGATTCAGTAAGCTGATACTGAGTGCTGTTCGATAAGGATGAACTTGATCAAGTTTAGGTAAATCAGCAAGCTCGGCATGATGAGGCGGTTTATTCCAAGTTTGATAAGCACCTTGTAATAATTTAAAACCTAAGTATGCGAGATAACAAGCCCCTGTTAATTTAAGAATAATAAACAGGATCGGGAAGGCTTTGAGTAAGGATGCTGCACCTAATACTGTACACAGGATTAGAATGGAATCTCCTGTAAATACACCACAAGCTGCCGCGTAACCAGTACGAATGCCATAACGAGAAGCTACGGACATGACATAAAGAGAGTTAGGGCCAGGTAATAACACAATTAAGATTGTACCAATAATATAAGTGGTTAAATCTGTTATACCGAACACAATGAACTCATTAAAAAACCGATTTTCGCTAATATAACAAAAATCGGTTTTTATTGGTGAAAAATCGACTAATTAGGGTTTGATTTCAGCATCAATACCAAAAGACTGACGTAACAATAAACTCAGTTGATCACGGGCCTTGATAAAGCCATCAATACCCCCTTGTAGTAATTGGAAAGCCATCAAATCTTGCTCAAGTTCAGCTTTAAAACTCTCTTTGCTTTGTGCTGCACGTTCAATTTTTTCTGCTTGTTGCGCAAATTCAGCACTCAGTTGAGGTTCAACAAGCTGTTGGTCTTGTTCTAACTGAGCCAAAAGATTTGGGGCAATCGTAAGTAAGTCACAACCTGCTAAACCAAGCACTTGTGCAGTACTGCGGAAACTTGCACCCATTACTTGTGTCGGAATGGCATGCTGTTTGTAGTAATTATAAATTTTCTTCACAGACTGCACGCCAGGATCTTTGGCAATCGGATATTGCTCAACACCTTCAGCTTTTTTATACCAATCTAAAATACGACCTACAAAAGGTGAGATCAGCGTGACTTTCGCATCAGCACAAGCCTGAGCTTGATGTAAACCAAACAACAAAGTGAGATTACATGGAATACTTTCAGCTTCAAGTACTTTTGCAGCTTGAATACCTTCCCATGTTGACGCGATCTTAATTAGGATACGGGATTGTTCAATGCCGTATCCTCGATAGAGCTGAGATAACTCACGTGCTTTGGCAATTGTCGCTTCAGTGTTGTAAGAAAGAGAAGCATCAACTTCGGTAGAAACACGACCATCGATCAATTTTAAAATTTCGACACCAAACTTCACAGTCAAAATATCAATGGTACGTTCAATCAGTTCATCACGTTGATAGCCTTCCTGCTTAGCTTGAGTATAAGCATCTTCTATCAGCTCGCGGCTTTCTGGTTGTTCAGCCGCAGCGGTAATGAGTGATGGGTTGGTCGTTGCATCGAGTGGGCGAAATTTTTCAATCGCTTCTAGATCACTACTATCAGCAACAACGGTGGTTAAATTTTTTAATTGGTGTAATGCGGTCTGAGTCATTGATATCGCGTTCTTACTTAAACAATATTATTGGTAACTTCTGTTATAACACAATCTACATGAAAGCAAAGCCCTGCATTTGTTTGCAGAATTGTTTATCTGGCGACCGCTTATCCCTCATTGTGTTTACGTTGCTGTCGGATATGATCGATTAAGTATTTGGCAGCGACCCCTAATTCACTTTCACGGCTCCAGACCAGATCAACATAGTATTCAAATTTAGGGGTGAAATCATACATATCCAAAATCTTCAGTTTCTTTTTGAGTTCTGGATTTTCATTGAACATTTGCAAGGGCAACACACCCCAACCTAAATTACGAATAATCATCATACACGCTGAATGATGATTGTCGGTACGCCAATAGTCCTTTGAATAAAGCAATTCGGGCTTGATGCTATGATCTCGGCTTGCAACTACAATTTGACGTATTTGTACTGCTTGCTCAAAAGAAACTTTGTCGAGGAGCGCCAATGGATGATTTTTTGCAATCACAGGCACAAGCGCTTCCCGTTTAAGTTCTACAAATTGTTCACGACTATCCAGTTGTTCTCGCTCAAACATCAATGCAAGTTGTGCAGATTGATCAAGTAACATCTGTAAAGCATCTTCTTGTGGTGCTGAAAAGATATTAATCGCCAGACTAGGGAATTGCTGTTCTAGCAGGGTGATATAGTCGGTCCAGTTGGTATAAAGCAGTTCTGAAACTACTACAATATTTAAGGTTGACTCCAAGCCTGTACTCAGTGCATGCGCATGCTGCTTCCATTGATTCATTTCAATCAATAATTGTTGTGTTTTCTCATAGAGCACAGTGGCTTCTGCTGTCGGAATAGGTTCACGTCCAACCCGTTCAAATAAATTGAGATTGAGATCAATTTCTAAATTGGCAATCGACATACTTACAGCAGAAGGGACTTTGCCTAATTTACGTGCCGCAGCCGAAAATGAACCTGTTTCAATGACGGTTTGAAACATGATGAGTTGTTCTTGATTAATATTCATCTGTCAAAAAAACTGAAAGAACCTAATTGGATTGATCAGTATTATAAAAATAAAATGGCACTTATCCAAACAAGAGAGTGTTATGAAATGTTGATTTCCAAAAGAAGACTCATTCATGCAATTAGCTATGAAGTGATTTTATTGGTCATCATCGCGATTGCTTTAAGTTTTATTTTTAGTATGCCACTAGAAGTAACTGGTATTTTAGGTACGATCATGGCGGTCATTTCCGTATTCTGGAATATGATTTTTAACCATTACTTTGAGAAAGTAGAACATAAATATCAATGGGAAAGAACCATTCCAGTGCGTATTATGCATGCGATTGGGTTTGAAGGCGGCTTGATGCTTGCAACTATTCCAATTATTGCGTACTTGATGAAGATGAGCTTTATTGAAGCCTTGATTCTCGATTTTGGTTTGACTATGTGTATCTTGGTGTATACATTCATCTTCCAGTGGTGTTATGACGTGGTAGAAGATCGTTTCTTCCCAAATGCAAAACTTGCATCATCATAATTGTTTGATGAAAAGCATTCTTCGGGATTGGCTGAAGAGTGCTTTTTATTGTCTGCAGTTCAGCATGATTTGATTACAGTATTGATAAAGTCAGATTGCTCAAGTTTATTTAATATCGTCAGAGCAAGTTTTAAATAATATAAGAAACAATACCAAAATTTAATGACGCTAGTTCGTAGGAGAATAAAAACATGCCAAGTGTGCTTATTGAAGTTAGGCAACAATATCCAGTCGCAGTTGAACTGGAGATCATGGAGGCAGTGCATACGGCACTGAGAGATGCTTTTAAAATCATGGCCAGTGATCGGAATGTACGTTTAATTGTGCATGAAGCACATCGCTTTCAATGCCCGCCTGAAAAGGCAAAACCCGAATGTTATACCTTGATTAGTATTGATGCATTTCTTGGGCGCTCTTTAGATGCCAAGCGTCAGCTGTATAAATTGATTGTGCATAATCTTGAGCCGATAGGCATTCCTAAAGATCATGTAAAAATTATGCTTCGTGAACTGCCTTCAGAAAATTTTGGTGTTCGTGGTGGTCAGGCAGCTTGTGATGTTAATTTAGGTTTTAAAATTGATGTTTAGAATAAGGTTTTAACGAGGAAAGCTCTATCAGGGCTTTCTTTTATTTAAATAGGAAAATAGCCTAAGTAATTTTAAAAGATGAGATAAATAAAAAGATGTTTAAATTAATTTTACTCATTCTATTCATTGTTTGCCAAGTCAGCTATGCGGGCTATGATTTACATATCACAAAAAAAGAATTTTATTTTAATGAGGGGGAATGTATTACTCCTGCAGAATGGCACGCTTATATGATGCTAGATCCATCAGTAAAAAGTGATCTCCAGAATTCAGCACAAGACTTTCTAATTCTTATTGATAAGCAAGAAATTCCACTAATATATAGTCATGATTCTTGTAGTTTATCGATTAAAAATCCAAGTCCTGAAGCGATTAGGAAAATGATTGAGATTGCAAACAAACTTCATGCAACAGTACAAGGTGACGATGCTGAAATTTATATCACGCCTGAGGAAATAATTAGACGGTAATTTATAAGAAGCGGAAGCTCAAATCAGTCGTAGAAAAACTCACACTCCTCAAAAAACATCATGCTAAAATAGGGAACTTATCTTTTTAGATTGCATGATTTTCTCTATGTTTCAACAAGAAATCTCTCAATTAAACTTACAACAATTCAAAGCGGGTGAAAAACGCTGGGTCGGTTCCTTACTTGGATCATCAGCTGCATTATTATTTAAAGAAATTGCCACTCAAAATTCGAATCTTTATGTGATTATTGCAAGGAATAATCAACATCTTGCCCAGCTTGAAAGTGAGCTTGAGTTTTATGGCATAACGCCTGTTATTTTCCCTGATTGGGAAATTTTGCCTTATGACCGCTTGTCTCCGCACCAAGATATTGTTTCTGAACGTTTAGCAATTTTATCGAATATGCCACAAAAGGGTATTTTACTGGTTTCTGCCAGCACCTTGGCGCAACGTGTTGCCCCTTATTCGTGGGTCGTGGGTGAGCACTTTGATATCAAAGTCGGGCAGAAGTTAGACCTCGAAGCACAAAAGAAACAATTGGTTCAAGCAGGCTATCGTTTAGTTGACACGGTTTATGATCATGGTGAATTTGCAGTTCGCGGTAGCATCATGGATATTTTTGCATCTGGACAAGATGAACCGATTCGAATTGATTTATTTGATGATGAAATTGAAAGTCTAAAGTTCTTTGATCCAGAAACTCAAAGAACGACGGAATCCTTAAAGAACTTTACGGTGTTGCCTGCAAAAGAGTTTCCACTCAAAGAAGGGCGCTCTACCTTTAGAGATCGCTATGCAGAAAGCTTCCCAACTGCAAATCCAAAGAAAAATCCGATTTATCAGGATGTATTAGAGGGAATTGCAACGCCCGGTTTAGAGTTTTATTTGCCATTATTTTTTGATAAGAAGCTGATGGAAGCGCAGAGTATGTTGACGACATACTTACCAGATAATTGCGTTGTCATTACAAATAGTGAAATTGAAGATGATTTAATGAACTTCTGGAAAGAAGTGATGCGTCGTTATGAAGATCGACGTCATAACATTGATCAACCAATCCTACCGCCAGAAGAATTATTTTTAATGCCTAACCATGTTTTACAGGCATTAAATCAATTCCCTCGAATTTTGGCTTCAGCAGAAGCTTTCGAGACCAAGGCGGGTGTACTCAATGTCGCGGCTGAACAACCACCTAAACTAGCAGTTGATCCGAAAAAAGAACAACCGTTTGAGGCAGTAAAACATTATATCGACCAAGCCAAGCATCCTGTTTTATTGGTCGCTGAGAGTGCTGGTCGCCGTGAGACCTTAAAAGATGCGTTGCGTGGTGTATTGGGTGAAATTCAAAACGTAGACAGTTTTGCTCAGTTCCAAAAAGATAAGTTGCAGGTTGCGATTACCAGTGCGCCACTAGATCGAGGGCTGTTGCTGAGTAATCAGCTGTCGGTGATTTCGGAAAATCAACTTTATGAACACCGTGTGGTGCAGCGCCGTCGTAAGCGTCAGCAAGAAGTATCTGAAGAGTTCTTGATTCGTAGTTTAACCGAGCTGAGTATTGGTGCACCTGTGGTGCATATCGATCATGGTGTAGGGCGTTATGCAGGTTTAATTACGCTAGAAATCGATGAGCAGGATCATGAATTCTTGCAGCTTGATTATGCAGATGGTGCGAAAGTCTATGTGCCGGTAACCAATTTACATCTGATTAGCCGCTATAGTGGGGGTGATCCTGATTTAGCCCCACTGCATAAATTGGGTACGGATACTTGGAGCAAAGCGAAGCGCAAAGCTTTGGAACAAATCCATGATGTTGCCGCAGAGCTATTACATATTCAGGCCCGTCGTCAATCCAAACCTGGTTTTGCTTTTGAGCTGGATCATACGGGATATATGCAATTCTCCAGTGGCTTTGCCTATGAAGAAACTTTAGACCAAGCTAACGCAATTGAAGCAACCATCCATGATATGCAGCTGGCCAAACCGATGGATCGTTTGGTTTGTGGTGATGTGGGCTTTGGTAAAACCGAAGTGGCAATGCGTGCAGCATTTGTTGCGGTACAAAATAATAAGCAAGTTGCAGTTCTGGTACCGACGACTTTGTTAGCACAGCAACACTATGAATCCTTTAAAGATCGTTTTGCCGATACAGCGGTACGTATTGAAGTATTGTCGCGTTTTGGCAGCAATAAAACCCACCTAAAAATCATTGAAGATCTTGCCGAAGGTAAAGTCGACATCGTGGTCGGCACGCATAAAATTCTGCAAGAAAATATCCAGTTCAAGAATCTTGGACTTATGATTGTCGATGAGGAACACCGTTTTGGTGTCCGTGATAAAGAACGGATTAAAGCCTTACGTGCTGATGTGGATATGTTGACTCTAACGGCGACGCCAATTCCACGTACTTTAAATATGGCATTCTCTGGTATGCGTGATCTGTCGATCATTGCAACACCACCAGCACGTCGTTTAGCCGTTAAAACCTTTGTACAAGAACATACTGATGATTCAGTCAAAGAAGCGATTCTGCGTGAGTTGTTACGTGGTGGTCAGGTTTACCTATTGCATAATGAGGTGGATACCATTGAACGTGCCGCTGAAACAATTCGTAATTTAGTCCCTGAAGCACGGGTGGCTGTGGCACATGGGCAAATGCGTGAACGTGAACTTGAGCAGGTGATGCAGCAGTTCTATCACAAAGAATATAACGTGTTGGTGTGCTCAACCATCATCGAAACAGGTATTGATGTCCCAAATGCCAATACCATCATCATTGAGCGTGCCGATAAATTAGGACTTGCGCAATTACATCAATTGCGTGGTCGTGTCGGACGTTCGCATCACCAAGCCTATGCCTATTTATTGGTTCCATCGATCAAGCACCTGAAAGGTGATGCTGAAAAACGTTTAGATGCCATTCAACGTGCTTCAACTTTGGGTGCTGGTTTTATGCTGGCAACTGAAGACTTGGAGATTCGAGGCGCGGGTGAATTACTTGGTGAGCAGCAAAGCGGCTCAATGCAGGCGATTGGTTATAGCCTGTATATGGAAATGCTCGAAAAAGCGACCAAAGCCATTCAAAAAGGTAAAACACCTAATTTTGATGCGCCGTTGTCATTAACAGCCGAAATTAACTTGCATATGCCAGCCTTGATCCCAGATGACTATCTAGGTGATGTCCATCAACGTTTGTTGTTCTATAAGCGTATCAGTAATACCGATAGCCAAGAGAAACTCGACAATATTCGTATGGAGTTGATTGATCGTTTTGGTATTCCACCACAACCTGTGAAGCAATTGTTTAGTGTGCATCAGCTGCGCTTGCGTGCAGAGCAGTTAGGTATTACCAAAATTGACATCAATACTAATGGGGGATACATCGAGTTTGCACCTGATACCCCTGTACAGGCGATCAGTATCATTCAACTAATGCAGAAAAATCCGACCTATTACCGAATGGAAGGTGGTCAACGCTTGAAAGTTATGGTGCAATTAGCAGAGTACGATAAACGGATTCAGTTTATTGTGGACTTGTTGAATAAGTTATTGAGTGAGTTAAATTGAGGCTTTTAAGCACTTGATTTGATGGTTAATTGAGCAAGTTCTGTTTTTTAGCAAATGCATTCCTGTTTTTGATCAGATGTTCATGCAATAAATGAGGAAAATCATTGTTATTTGTAATCAAACGGGTTACTAATAATATTCACATCAAAACTGATGTGATAGTATTGATCATCATTATTCTGCATCATTTATAAAGATATGTTTAGTTTGCATCCACAACTTGCTCAAGATACATTTTTTGTAGGCGACTTCCCGCTTTCAACATGTCGTTTAATGAATGATATGCAATTTCCTTGGTTGATCCTGATTCCGCGTGTTCCAGGTGTCACAGAATTATATGAATTAAGCCAAGCAGACCAAGAACAGTTTTTACGTGAATCGAGCTGGTTATCAAGCCAATTGTCACGTGTATTCCGTGCAGACAAGATGAATGTAGCAGCTTTAGGAAACGTTGTTCCTCAGCTTCATTTTCATCATGTAGTACGTTATCAAAATGATGTTGCATGGCCTAAGCCAGTGTGGGGAACACCAGCGGTGCCTTATAGCAATGAAGTACTTGCGCACATGCGTCAAACGTTAATGCTGGCATTGCGTGGACAGGGTGATATGCCATTTGATTGGCGTATGGACTGATCCAGAAAATAGAATAAATACAGTATTCTATAATAAAAAAAGGAGGATAGAGTGCCACTAGATAGGTTGATTGATAAAGAACCTAGACAGTTTGCTTATTTTCATCGTTTGATGGGATATTCGATTCTGTCACTAATTCTGGTAATTTATACATTTACCTCAACTAGTGCTAGCTATCAACTCTACCTTCTTCCTTTATTACTCATTTATTTTCTGTTTTGTCCCCGTTTAGAAAAATGGCTGCAATATAAATTTGATAAAAAAATAGAAAAAAATGTTCTTTTCGGCAATGAGGCTGTGATCATTGCGCTGGTTCTTGCCGCATTGCATCTCAGTTTAGTTCCCACCTTTACGATCCTATTTGGATTGCTGTATGTCGGATTGAACAATAAAATTTCTCTGCCAGTCTCTTGTTTAATCGGTTTGATTGGCGTCATTGTTTTCTATTTCAGTACTTTTGTGATTTTTGGCGCGGAAGAATATTTCGAACCAACCAATCCTGAATTAACAGTCGTTAGTTTGCTTGGTTTGATGATGTTTATCGTGATTGGTAACTATTATCAGCACCGTCGCTTGAATATTCTGGGGCAACAACGCCAGCATTATCATAATCAAATGACGCGCTATATTGCATTTGCCAATCAGCTTAGCCGTTATGCGCCATTGCAGTTATGGCAGTCAATCATGCGTGGTGAGGCAGAGGCAAAAATTGAATATAAGCGTAAAAAACTAACCATTTTCTTCTCGGATATTCAAGGTTTTACTGAACTTTCTGAAACCTTAATCCCAGACGATTTAGCTTTCCTACTGAATGATTATTTGAGTCATATGACTGAAATTGCAAAACAGTATGAGGCGACAGTCGACAAGTTTATGGGTGATGCGATTCTTATTTTCTTTGGTGATCCAAATTCGCAAGGCGTTGAGCAAGATGCAAAATCTTGCGTAGAAATGGCGATTGCGATGCGACAACAAATGAAATTATTACGTGAACGCTGGAAGAAAATGGGTTATCCCGCTTTGCATATCCGTATGGGCATTAGTACAGGTTATTGTCACGTCGGGAACTATGGTGCTTCTCATCGTATGGCCTATACCATTGTTGGTCGTGACGTAAACTTGGCAGCACGTTTGCAGTCTGCGGCTGAAGTTGATGAAATTCTGATTGCAGATGATACCCATCAACTGATTAAAAATGAGTTTTTGTGTGTGCCTAAGGTGCCAATTTATCTAAAAGGCATTCAAGGTCCTGTTAAAACATGGCAGGTGATGGAGAAATTCACAGGCAAAAAATCAGATACGCAAAAATGGTTCGATTTCGATTATAAAGGCTTCCATTTGGTTCTGAATCTGGAAGAAGTACAGAACTATGAATATCCAGAGCTGGTCGAGATCTTGGAAAATATGGTTCAGCGGATCAAGACCCAGCAAAAAATTACCAATGCACAGGGCATCCCAAAACTGACTTTGGATGATGAAGTCAGATAATCTTCAGTATAATTTTTTTAATTCAAGCTGTTATTTCTAGTGAAACAATCGTTGTATGGTTTTGGGAAACAATTGCACCGAAGTTTTGTTGATATCTTAATTCTAATAAAGAGAATAAATAAAAAATGCAGCAAGTGATAGAAAACCTAAATACGGCGATGCTGGATAATTTGGATATTAAGGATTTAATCTTAAAATTACCAAAACCATTAAGACCATATTTACAGGTAGCACCTTCTATGTGGATGTATGATGATCCGCTTTATGCTCAAATCAAAGCAATGCCTATGTTATATACGACGGGTAAAATTGTCTGGGCATCATTGGTACAAGCGAATAGGAATTTATTTGAACCTGAGTGGATATCGTGTGCTGGAGAGGTTGTATTTGATCCATCGGGGAAAATGCAGCCTGTTCAACTTGTGGAAGCGGCAGAGCAATTGTTTTCCCTAAAGGGAACTACTCCAAATGTCTTGGATCAACAGAATTATGCAGCGCATTTGACCAATGAATTTACACGAGTATTTAATTATCCTTTTCCACAAAGTTTAGCGACTTTACCCTTAAAGATGTCTTCCATGTGGTTTGAGTATCGACATTTACCAGGTGGGCTTCTTGCAATGAAGGTTTTTCCAATCATTGTGTCAGAGCAAAACCCTAATTATATTATGCCTTTACCATCTTATTTTTGGCCAAATAACTTCTTTAAAGATAAGTGGCTGGAACTGGCTGCGCGAGAAAATGGTGGTGGTTTATATGATGTGGAGAAGGAGGTACTTAATAAGATTACGAATAAAGTATATTTAGAAGAAATTCTACTTCAACCTAAATTACCTCAAATTTTTGAAGAACAAATACCGCGAGAATCTGCTGTTACAAGTTCATCAAAAACTAAACTTAGTTGGTTTTTCTTGCCCTTTTTAGCCGTGATTTTGCTGTGTTTATTTATTTTTCTTAATAAATAAAAAACTCCTCGTGAACGAAGAGTTTTTATTTGAACTTTGGAAATTAATCGATTTAGATATCTTTAATGATTTTCCGAAGCATGGTTGATGGTGTATTTAGGAATCTCGATTTCTAAATCTTCATCAACGATCTCTACTTGGCAAGACAGGCGAGAATCTGGTTCTAGGCCCCATGCACGGTCAAGTAAGTCGGCTTCTACATCATTCATCTCTTCAAGGCTGTCAAAACCTTTACGTACAACCACGTGACACGTGGTGCAGGCTGCAGACATGTCACAAGCATGTTCAATTTTAATGCCATTTTTTAATAAGCTTTGGCATAAATTGGCGTTATGTTCGACTTCAAATTCTGCACCTTCAGGGCAAATTTGTGCATGAGGAAGAACTTTAATACGTGGCATATTGATCACCTATACCTTTAGTTTGAGTTTGACCAATCTTCAAGTTTCGTACCTTTTAAGGCATGGTCAATATGTCGGTTCATACGAAGCGCGGCAAAGGCATCGCTATGAATTTTAAGTTGTTGAACGGCATGTTCAATCGCTGCCAGCTCATCTGTTTTAAGACGGGCTCTTAACGCTTCAGCAGCAAGAATTAAGTCACGAGCCTGTTGCTGAGAGAGCAAATCAGTATCTGCTTTTAACGCTTGCTCTAAAGCCTCCAACTCACGTTGTGCTTCAACTTTGGTTTCTTGCAAGTGACGAAGATGTTTATCTTCCTCTGCATATTGGAAACCTTCAACCAGTAAGCGCTCAGTGTCTGCCGAAGATAGACCATAAGATGGTTTGATATCGATTTGTGCTTGAACACCAGACGTTGTTTCTTTCGCAGATACTGTGAGTAAGCCATCGGCATCGACTTGGAACGTTACTTCAATACGCGCTTGACCAGCAGTCATTGGTGGGATGCCATGTAATACAAAGCGTCCCAATGAACGGCAATGCTCAACCAGATCACGTTCACCTTGCACCACATGAATCAACATCGCGGTTTGGCCATCTTGATAAGTGGTAAATTCTTGACGGCGTGCAACAGGAATCGCAGTGTTTCGTGAAATCAAACGTTCAACCAGTCCACCCATGGTTTCTAGGCCAAGAGAGAGTGGGGTCACATCAAGTAATAATGAGCCATCTTGGCTATTACCAATGAGCTGATTGGCAGTAATTGATGCGCCAATCGCAACCACTTCATCTGGGTTGATAGTGCAAAGAGGTTCACGCTTGAATAATTCACGTACCGCTTTTTGTACTGCATAAGAGCGGGTAGAGCCGCCCACAAGAACCACATGTTCAATGTCATCGAGTTCAAGTTTGGCATCGCGTAATACCCGTTTGCAGACACTCATGGTTTTATCGAGTGCAACTTGAATAATAGATTCGAAAGTTGAACGATCTAAAGTCAGACGATCATCCAATAGTTTTAATTCAGCAGAATCATGGTCTGTTAAATGTTCTTTGGCTTGACGTGCGGCCATGATGAAAACAGCGTATTCTTCATCACTTAAAGTATCGATATTGAGCTGTTTTTTCGCCCATTTTACGATTAAGCGATCAAGATCATCACCACCAAGGGCCGTGTGTCCACCTGTTGCAAGAACTTCAAATACGCCTTGCGAAAAACGTAAAATCGATACGTCAAAAGTACCACCACCTAGATCGTAAATGACGTAGTTACGGTCAGTACTGAGATTGGTGTCTTGATCTAATCCATACGCAACAGCGGCTGCTGTAGGTTCATTTAATAAACGTAAAACATTTAAGCCTGCGAGTTGAGCAGCATCACGTGTGGCTTGACGTTGTGCTTCATCAAAATAAGCAGGAACGGTAATCACCGCACCATTTACCGGATTACTCAGGCTTGCTTCAGCACGATCTTTTAACTGTTTTAAAATTTCAGCAGAAATTTCGACTGGTGTTTTACGACCAGCAGCGGTTTCAAATGCCGGCATTTCATTTTCTGCACCTACGAGTGTGTAGGGATGCTGGAATTTGATATCTGCTTGCGAGCGACCCATAAAGCGTTTTACTGAAACAACTGTATTTTTAGGATCAGTCAGCATAAAAGGTTTAGCTTCATAGCCAAACGTGGTTGCATCCTTTGCATAGTGAACAATAGACGGCAGTAATACTCGGTCTTTGTCATCTTGTAGAACTTTCGGTTTTCCCGATAGCACTGTCGCCACTAAAGAGTGGGTTGTCCCTAAGTCAATGCCGATCGCAATACGATGTTGATGCGGGGCAGTAGCTTGACCTGGTTCAGCAATTTGCAAAAGCGCCATGCGTGCGGTATCCCTTGAAAATAATCGGTAACAGCGGATTAAAAATCATCATCGAGGTCGAAGCTCTCTTCTTCGTCCAACATGCGATCTTCAGCTTTATCAATATCATTCATAACACGTTGGAAAAAACGTAATTTACGAACAGTATCACGTGCTTCTGCCCAGTCTTCGTCAGCAAAATCAATTTTAAATTCGCGAACTAAACCATCGATCCACTGTTGAATTTCAACTTTTAGTGTATTTAATTGCTCTGTAGATGTTGCTTCATCTAATTGTTCACGCATTTCGAGTGCAGATTGCAAAAATTCAAAATCACTAATGGATTGATCCAGATGATGATCTTGTTTTTTTAAGGCAAGCAGATACGCAGCACGACTATCAACTTGTGAAAGTACTTTAAATGCCTGATTGATTTCGCTCGACTTGATCAATGCCAGATCTTTGTCAGTGGCTTTATCTGGGTGATATTGCTGTTGCAAACTTAAAAACTGTTTTTTTAAAGCTGCTAAATCTATATCGAGTGCTTCGGGTAATTGGAACAACTCAAAATGATTCATGGGAGATGAATTCCGCTATTGATAAATACGTTAAAACAGTGCGGAACACACTGTTTTGACGAAAAGAAAGAGGGGTGTTGCCAGTTAAACAGTAAATGATTCACCGCAACCACATTCACCTTTTTGATTTGGGTTGTTAAATTCAAAGCCTTCATTTAGACCATTTTTGACATAGTCCATCTCTAAACCATTGAGATAAACCAAGCTTTTCGGGTCAACAAATACTTTAACACCAAGTTGTTCAAATACTTGGTCATGCGTGTCGACATCATCGACAAACTCAAGTACATAAGCCAACCCAGAACAACCCGAAGTTTTCACGCCAATACGAATGCCTTCGCCCTTACCACGATTTTGCAGGTAATTGCTGATGTGACTCGCAGCATTTTCAGTTAAATGGATCATGAAAACTCCAATGTTATTTCGTTCATCAATTAAGCTTTCGCTTTCTTGCCACGATAGTCTTCAATCGCAGCTTTAATTGCATCTTCAGCCAATACAGAGCAGTGTACTTTTACTGGTGGAAGTGCAAGCTCAGTCGCAATATCAATATTCTTGATTGATTGAGCTTCATCAAGCGTTTTACCTTTTAACCACTCGGTTACAAGAGAACTTGATGCAATTGCAGAACCACAGCCGTAAGTTTTGAAGCGAGCTTCTTCAATTACGCCATTGTCATCGACTTGAATTTGTAAACGCATTACGTCGCCACACGCTGGTGCACCGACCATACCTGTACCTACGTTTTCTGCATTTTTGTCTAAAACGCCAACATTACGAGGGTTTTCGTAATGATCAATTACTTTTTCGCTATAAGCCATGTTGCTTCTCCAAACCTCGGGGTCAGCCTAATATTAATATGAGGGTAAAAACACGTTTTTCAATTGAGGGTTCAATGAATTAGTGTTCAGCCCATTCAACTGTTGAAAGGTCGATACCTTCTTTGTACATATCCCAAAGCGGAGAAAGTTCACGCAACTTCTCAACTGCAGCTTTGGTAATTGTTAACACGTGATCAATATCTGCTTCAGTTGTGTATTTACCAAAACTGAAACGGATTGAACTGTGTGCTAACTCATCAGATAAACCTAAAGCACGTAAAACGTATGAAGGCTCTAAAGTTGCAGATGTACATGCTGAACCGCTTGAAACAGCAACATCTTTCAGTGCCATCATCAGTGATTCACCTTCAACAAAGTTGAAGCTGACATTTAGATAGTTTGCAACGTTTTGTGTTGGGTGGCCATTCAAGAACACTTGTTCAAGGTCTTGTAAACCATTCCAAAGCTTGTCGCGTAATTTACGGATACGCTCTTGCTCTGCTTGCATCGTTTTGCCAGCAATTTCAAAAGCCTCACCCATACCAACAATTTGGTGTGTCGCTAAAGTACCAGAACGCATACCACGCTCATGACCACCACCGTGCATTTGTGCTTTTAAGCGAACACGTGGGCTACGGCGAACAAAAAGTGCACCAATACCTTTAGGGCCATAAATTTTGTGACCAGAGAAACTCATCAAGTCGACTTTCATGGTTGAAAGATCAATTTCAACTTTACCAGCTGCTTGAGCGGCATCGACATGGAAGAATGTTTTATTGGCACGAGTTAATTCACCAATTGCAGCAACGTCTGTTACGGTACCGATTTCATTGTTCACCATCATGAGTGATACAAGAATGGTATCAGGGCGTAAAGCTGCTTTAACCATTTCAGGTGTAATTAAACCTGTACGTGGTTCTGGTTCTAAATATGTAATTTCGAAACCTTGTTCTTCAAGCTCACGGCAAGGATCTAACACAGCTTTGTGTTCGATTTTACTTGTAATGATGTGTTTGCCTTTTGAGCCGTAGAATTGAGCAATCCCTTTTAATGCAAGGTTGTCAGATTCAGTCGCACCTGAAGTCCAAACGATTTCACGAGGGTCTGCTTTGATTAAATTTGCAACTTGCTCACGCGCATACTCAGCTTTTTCTTCGGCTTGCCAACCATAAGCATGTGAACGTGACGCAGGGTTACCAAAAGTCCCTTCGAACGTTAAACACTCCACCATACGTTCTGCAACTTCAGGCAGTACAGGAGTGGTTGCTGCGTAATCAAGATAAATTGGACGTTTCATGTCAAATACCTGTAACCGATAGAAGGGCTGAATCTAAACTTGGTGAATTTTGGCGTAGAGCAACAGTTTGAACGTTGTCACGCGCAATTAAATCAGCAAGCGTGATTTTTGCGAGATAATCGGCAATATGGTGGGAGAGTTCTTGCCATAAGTCGTGCGTTAAACACATTGCACCATTCTGGCAGTTGCCTTTGTGGTCACAACGGGTTGCATCAACAGTTTCATTTACAGCTTCGATAATTTCTAGCACGGTGATTTCACTTGCAGTGCGCGCAAGGTGATAGCCACCATTTGCACCACGAACGCTTGAAACTAACCCATGACGTTTAAGTTTTGCGAATAACTGTTCTAAATAAGCGACTGAAATGGATTGGCGTGCTGCTATTTCCGCAAGCGTGATCGTTTGTTCAGTTGGCTGCAAAGCTAAATCAAGTAGAGCAGTCACTGCGTAACGACCGCGAGTTGTAAGACGCATGATTCGGTACACATGGTTAGACTAGATAGGTAAATTTTATGAATTCCGACTAAAATAGTCAAGTTTTAAATTGTCATTATCAGTGTGAAAAGTAAAATATATTGGAATTATTGTATCCACGTATTATAAACAAAAAAGGCAATGAAAATAAAGCTCAATACCGCAAAGCTGATATTAATCAAGCGCTGACGTTTTTGCAGGCGGTGAATACGGTTTTGATATTGTTTTACTTCAACCAACAAAGTGTTGATTTCAGAGCGCTGCTGATCAATTTTATCTAAGAGTGGGGCAATGCGTTGCTGAGATGCAACGGCTTCAGCTTCATCATTGAATAGATTTAACCATTGTTTCCAGTTTGCCAGAATGCTCGAGAGCGTAAGGTGTGGAAGTAAATCTAAAAATTCTTCAGCGAGAACGGCATCACCAAGGATACGCATATTGGTAATGCTACGCTGATTGTTAAACACAAAAATCTTAATCAGATCGATGAGTGTGCTATTAATCTCTAAATCGATGTTACGATCCAGTGCTTTCATATCGAACAACAGACCTTTTTCGGTAAATTGGATATAAAAGTCAAAGAACGGAATGTAGCTATTGATGCGAATCGTCATCTTTTTATCGATGAGCTTTTTTGCTTGCAAGCGCAATCCCGCATCATGCGTAAGGACGAAGGAGAAAAAAGTTTCTAAAACAATGATGACAATGTTTAGCAACAAATGGGGGTGTTTATGTCTTTGTTGCGTATCACTCATAGATCTCTTTTTCCTTGCCAATAACGTTAAAACAATAAAATCAGTAAACTTTGAGTATCCTTACTCAATTGTTAAAAATAATTTACATGACTTTATTGCTTTGTAGAACAGTTTTTTAAAACGATCAAGTCTTAACTTTGATATTATAAAAACATTTTTATGGTTAAATACGACATACTGTTTGTAAAGAGCTTAGGAGTAATGGTCAATGGATAACTCAAACATAGAAAATCCTAACGAAGAAGCTGAAGTAAAAACTAAGCCAAAATCAAAGAGTTCTAAAAAATCTGCACTGGATTTCAAAAAATATACACAACAAATTTGGCTTGCTGGTTTGGGTGCTTTTTCACGTGCTGAAGAAGAAGGAAATAAATTGTTTGACTCACTGGTCAAGGTCGGTGAAGAGCTTGAGTCGAAAACAGTCGATTTCGCAGACAATACGGTTGGCAAGGTCACAGAGAAAGCCAAAGAGTCTGTAACAGATACCAAAGACAAAGTTGAAAAGATTTTAGATACGGGCGTAAATCACTCTTTGAATCGTATTGGCTTGGTGACGCCGAAGGATCTTCAGCATATCGAACAGCTTCTTGTGCAGTTGCATATCAAAGTGGATGCATTGATTGAAGAAAATAACCAATTGAAGGCTAAATTGAATAAAAAGTAAAAAAAATGCAGGTAACTGGTCCGTTTATGTCGTTTTTCAGTATTTATTTTAATTAAAAGGTCTTTCTAGTATTGCGTTCTCCCCCAAAGCATTGCTATAAAGGCGTCATGGCCTTTTAAACTATAGCCTTGGATCTTAACAAACGATATTAAGAGGATATTTTTTATCATGAATAAATCAGAATTAATTGATGCGATTGCTGAAAAAGGGGGAGTGTCTAAATCGGATGCTGGTAAGGCACTCGATGCGACAATTGCATCAATCACTGAAGCACTTAAAAAAGGTGACACGGTTACTTTAGTTGGTTTCGGTACTTTCAGCGTGAAAGAACGTGCTGCTCGTACTGGTCGTAACCCTAAGACTGGTGAAGAACTTCAAATCAAAGCAAGTAAAGTACCTAGCTTCAAAGCTGGTAAGGGTTTAAAAGATTCGGTTGCGTAATCTTTTTAAATCAATAAACGCACCATTCAGGGTGCGTTTTTTATTTATTGAATGAAAAAGTTAATTTGATCTTTATTCTGCATTCATTCGTCTTTGTTTTTCAGTTAAAATTGCCCCGAAATAAAATATTGGAATTCTTATGGAATCGTTTCGTACTCTCATTAAGGGTTGGTTGGGTAAAGTCCTGCTCGTTTTGTTTTTGACCCCTTTAGCACTTGTAGGGATTGAAGGATATTTTAGTGGTAGCAATAAAGCAGACGTTGCGAAATCGGTAAACGGTCAAGATATTTCTAATAAAGAATTAGAAAGTGCAACCAAGAACTATAAAGACCAGTATTTGTCATTGGTCAAAGGTGATGAGTCTCTTTTAAATTTACCTGTCATTCAAGAAAAAGCATTGGATGCACTTGTTGCACGCAGTTTGTTGCAACAGCAAGCTGAAAAGTTAGGTATGACTTTAAGTGATGTACAGCTTGAGCAAATGTTAGCTCAGCAGCCAAGCTTCCAAGAAAATGGACAGTTTTCACAAAAATTATATGAAAACTATTTACGTTCTGTGGGAATGACGAATCAGGCGTTGATTGCTAGCTTGCGTCAAGACCATGCTCTTAAAATGATTTCAACATCATTGATGGATTATGCATTGGTGAGCAAGTCTGATGTACAGCAGTTAGCTAATTTGCAAACGGAACAACGTACTTTGCATTTGGCAAGTATTAAGTTAGATGATTATAAAAAAGGTGTGACAGTATCGAATCAAGAAATTGCTGACTATTACAACAAGCATAAAAACGAGTTTAAGCAAGTTGCCAGTGTTGATGTTGATTATGTTGTGCTTACACCAGCATTATTGCCGAAAGCAAACCTTGCGGTAACTGAAGCTGATTTACAGCAAGCTTATACTGCATTTGTGGACAAGCAACAAAAAGATGTAAAGCGTGAAGTTAAGCATATCTTAATTACCACAGATGCGCGTGATGACGCGGCTGCTCAGAAACTTGCCAATGAAGTTTACGCTAAAATTCAAGCAGGTGAGTCATTTGCTCAAGCAGCGGCTCAGTACTCTGAAGACCCAAGCTCTAAAGCGAATGGCGGTTTAGTTGAAGCTTATGCACCTGGGGTATTCTCAGCTGACTTTGATAATGCGGTTACTGCATTGAAAAATGGCCAGATTTCTAAACCTGTTAAAACACAATATGGTTATCACATCATTGAAGCCAATGCACCAGTTGCCAATATTCCTTCCTTTGAGGCTGAAAAAGCACGTTTAACGGCTGAGGTTGAAAAATCGAAAGCTGCGAATTTATTCAGTGATACAGTGAATAATTTAAACGAAATGGTTGTTGGTGGTGATTCACTTGATGTTGTTGCGCAAGAAGTAAAAGGTGCACGTATTGAATCTGCTAATGCTGTGACCTTAACAACCGATAATCCATATTTAAGTGATTTGAGTGTTAAAGCAAAATTGTTCAATGATGATGTGAAAAACGGTGATCGTAATGCATCTTCAAATATTCAAATGGCGAATGGTGATACGATTTGGATCAAAGTACGTAATTACCATGCAGCAGGTGTAAAACCTTTAAACGAGGCAACTGCTGATGTCAAAGCGAAAGTCATTGAAGCAAAAGCATACAAAGCTGCTCAAGCGAAAATTGCAGCAATCCTTGCTGACTTTAAAACTCAGCCAGCGGCTCAGGTGGTTGCTAAATCTCAAGTCACTTTTGAAAATGCAGGCACATTCGCTCGTTCACAAGGTTTAAAACGTCCTATTGAACGTGCAGCATTCAGCATTCCTGCACCAAGCAAAGATGGTTTATGGTCTGCAACGACTGCCAAGTTGCCAAATGAATTAGTGATCGTTGCTGTTTCAAATGTGAATAGTAGCGTAGCAAGCACTTTACCAGCAGAACAGTTACAAGAGTTGAATAAGCTTTATCAACAGTTCCGTGGTCAGCAGGTCTTGGAAGACTATACT
Organism: Acinetobacter sp. UBA991; assembly: GCF_002292065.1. Taxonomy (NCBI): domain Bacteria; kingdom Pseudomonadati; phylum Pseudomonadota; class Gammaproteobacteria; order Moraxellales; family Moraxellaceae; genus Acinetobacter; species Acinetobacter sp. UBA991. Next base: position 57,735 of record NZ_DBBF01000042.1, read on the forward strand.
GAATACTTGAAATCACAAGCAAAGATCAAATAAGTTTGTTCTAAGCATAAAAAAGCCAGTTTAAACAAACTGGCTTTTTTATTGGAGGCGATAAACTATTTTTTCTGAATAAATTTAGCTTCTTCAGATTGTGGGTATTGGCTGAGCAGCTTGCTTTTATATTGATTTGCTAAAGCAGTGTTTTTGTCTACTTCTTTGGCAATACTATATAACTGATAAACCGCACGAGACGCTTTAGCAGAATTTGGATAGCGTGTTGCTACAATATTATAGTTCTGTTTGGCAGCCTTATAGTCTACAGGCTCAACGGCTAAGTAAAATTCAGCTAACCAAAAATATGCATTACCAACATAAATACCATTCGGATGGTTTTTAATGAAGTTTTGCATTGGTTGAATGGCTTTTTTTGCACCACCTTGTTTATAGGCATCAAGTGCAACAGTATAGGCTGCTTTTTCTAACTCGATTTGATTGGTGGTATTGCTGGTTGTTGCTGTATTGGGCTGTGGTGGTTGCTCGGCGGCTGGTGCTTGTGGTTTCACAGGTGGTGTCTGTTGCTGTGCTGCGGGTGCTGTCGGTGCAATAACAGGTGCAGCCGTATCTGTGGCCGCGCCTGCCGTAGCTCCATCTTGAGCTTCAGGGTTATCTTCTGGTGGATCAATTTTTTGCGAAAGCAGTTCTAAGCGTTGATCAAGATCAGTATAGCGATTGGTGAGCTCTTTCTTTAATTGCTCTATCGCATTGTCATGTTCTTCAAGTTGACCACGTAACTTACGAATTTCTTCTTCAAGTTTTTGGTTCTTTTGCATGATTTCCCAGTTCAAGCTTGGAGAACCTGCAACAACATTATTGGCCTGTTGTTGGCTTAAAGAGCGCGATTCAATAGGAACATTGGCATATAAATGTGCACTGCTGAGCAGGGCAATAAAAAGTACGGAATGCTTTTTTAGCATAAAAATTCATCCATAAGTTGAAATATAAAGCTGTGGTCGAACAAGTCTTCACCTTTTACTTGCAACACACCAGATATAGATTTTTGATTAAGCCATTAAAACAGCAACTCATTTAAATGCAATAAGCATTTACAATCTTCAAGCACTTTTGAAGGAAATTGGTTGGTTGTTGTTTAATGTTTAAACACAATTAAAATAAATAGATAACAAATATATAGAGATTGATGAGGAATTAGGCAGTTGAGTTGAAAACTCGCTGAAAAACAGAGACAAGGCTTGCAACTCGGATAAAAATCTCTATACTTTGTCAGGCAATGGTAGCCCTGCTGGTAGCTTCGCAATTGTACTCTACGAACCCCGCCAGGACCGGAAGGTAGCAACGGTAGTAGAACTATGATGTGCCGAAGTCATGCTGGTAGGGCTGCCACCATTTATTCCTCTTCGCTCGTTCGAGCAATCGCTTTCATAATTACCCCCATATCAAAACCACGATATTGCAAAAATCGAACTTGTTTCGCTTTGATTTTAGGGTCAGTTGCGACTTCTTCTCCAAATTTTTTGACCTTAAGCTGATAGGCTTGATCAACCCAGTCTACTTCTTGAAGTTCCTCAGTAATCAGCTCTGCATCCAGTTGTTTTGCTTTTAATGCCTGTTTGATTCGTTGTAAGCCTTTACCTTTTCTAATTTGGCTGGCGAGCGTCAGCTCAGCGACACGTTGATCACTTTGATAGTTCTGTTGTGCTAATTCTTCGACAAGGTTGGCCACTTCATCTGGATTGATTGCATAGAGATTTAGTTTGCTGATTAATTCAGCTTTTGAATAATCACGACGCGTGAGCAGGGCAAAAGCATAGGAGCGTAATCGTTGCCCAGTGAGCGTTTTAGGTTTCTCGGTTTGATCTGAATTAAACATGCCTTCCTCATTAAAAAACGCCCCGAAGGGCGTTTCAGTTTAGATTTCTAGTAAATCTGGTTCTTCTTCGATCTCATTTTGAGCTGCTTCGTTTTTATTCTTGGTGAGAAGCTGTTCACGAATGATTTTTTCAATTTCTTGAGCCATCAATGGATTCTCTTCAAAATGACGAATCACATTATTTTTACCCTGCCCAATTTTGTTACCTTGGTATGAATACCAAGCACCTGCTTTTTGAACGATATCTTGTTGAACGGCTAAGTCAACGAGTTCGCCCAACTGGTTGGTACCTCGACCATACATGATCTGGAAGACCGCTTCTTTGAACGGAGGTGCCATCTTGTTTTTAACAACTTTAACGCGTGTTTCGTTACCTGTAATTTCATCGCCTTCTTTTACTGCACCGATACGACGAATATCTAAACGAACTGAAGCGTAGAATTTAAGCGCATTACCACCAGTCGTTGTTTCTGGGCTACCAAACATGACACCAATCTTCATACGGATTTGGTTAATGAAGATCACCATACAGTTCGAACGTTTTGCATTACCTGTGATTTTACGCAGTGCCTGACTCATCAAACGCGCTTGTAAGCCCATGTGTGAATCACCCATTTCGCCTTCAATTTCAGCTTTAGGCGTTAATGCAGCAACGGAGTCGACAACGATGAGATCAATTGCACCTGAACGAACCAACATGTCAGCAATTTCTAATGCCTGTTCACCGTGGTCGGGCTGTGAAACCAATAGGTTATCAATATCTACACCGAGTTTACGTGCATATTCAGGGTCTAAGGCATGTTCTGCATCGATAAATGCACATGTACCGCCATTCTTTTGACATTGTGCAATTGCTTGCAATGTCATGGTGGTTTTACCTGAAGATTCAGGACCGTAAATTTCAACAATACGACCCTTAGGTAATCCGCCAATCCCTAATGCGATATCGAGTGTTAAAGAACCCGTAGAAACAGCTTCAACTGCTAATACAGTGTTATCACCTAAGCGCATCACGGTATTTTTACCAAATTGCTTTTCAATCTGACCTAAGGCAGCTTGTAGCGCTTTACTTTTATTATCATCCATCTCAAAACCTCAAAACTTTATTTCTTAACGACTAACCCAAGTGGATGTATTGAATCTCAACTTGTTGGGACTTGAGTATAGTGGCAGATTCTAGTTGTTTATTCTACATCTGATCTGTGTCTATGCGACACGAGATGACGCATCCAAAAATAGAAAATATTCATCCCATCTATTCATCATGATAAGACCAGGATTCTACATTTTCTTGTTTAAAACGATTGATATCACGACGATCTTTTTTACTTGGTCGATGATCAGGTCGGGCTAGATTATGCAATTTTCGTTGTGAGGCATGCAACTCTCTGCGGGTAATACTTTCTGCTGTTTCTTCATAAAGCAGTTGCGCCATTGGTGCACCACCGCGGATGGCGGAAAGTGCTTTCACAACCACAGTTTTTTTATCGAGACCCTGTTGAATGGTGAGTTCCATTCCAACACGCACATCTCTAGAAACTTTAACGCGATCATTGTTGTGATGGACTTTGCCACCTTCAATCGCAGCTTTGGCAATTGAGCGTGTTTTAAAAAAACGAGCCGCCCAAAGCCATTTATCAATGCGCATGGCATCCATGCTTTCTGCTTCATGCTGTTTTGGCATCTGTTACCTGTTGGTTGGTTTCAAGATAATCAAAAAGTTCGGTTAAATGATCAAGTGCAGGGTATGGCAGCTCAGTTGCGGCTTTCGCAGCTTTGCTACTAGACGGCTGTAGAATACTGAATAACTGGCAGATACCAAAGTCTTCTGCACCTTTGAGCACGGCAACTGTATCGTCAATAAATACTGCTTGTGCGGGATCAAATGGGTGCAATTGTTGTAGCTTTTGCCAAAAAGCAACTTCTTCTTTGGCATGCCCGAGTTCTTCGCTACTGATCATAAGTTCAAAGTAGGGGCTTAGTTCTACATTTTCAAGTTTGAGTTGTAAGCCTGCACGATCTGCATTGGTCAGTAACCAACAGCGATAACCTTGGGCATTGAGTTGCTGCAGGAGTTGATGGCAGCCGACGCGAGCACGAATTTTTTCGCGATGCTCGTATTGCAGTTGTAATACATCAACTCCAACTTTAGCCGTCCAGTACGCCGAAGAATACCAAGATAGTGTATGCTTGTGTTGTTGGTAGAATTGAAACAGTGTTTGTTGGCTTTGCTCCAGCGTACATTGATGTACTTGAGCGTGTCGTTCAGGCAAACAATGATTCCAAATAAAATCATCAAAGGCTAAATCGAGTAAGGTGCCATCCATGTCAAACATGGCGATTGGTTGCTGCTGTAAATCTGAATATGACATAAGGTTGGTCTATGTTTATTAAAACGCTTGCTCCACAAGATCAGTTAATTTCACAACTTGTTCCGATCATGGCGCAGGCAAGTCAAATATTGTTGGAAGAATACCAAAGTTATTGTGCTGGTTGCGAGTTTAATATTCAGGAAAAAAGCGATGATTCGCCTGTAACGCAGGCTGATTTAAAGGTAAATCACTTTTTATTAAAGCACTTAGCGACAGTGACGCCTGAATTACCTGTGCTATCAGAAGAGAGTGATTACTCTGCTCGAGCGGCATGGCAGCGCTGTTGGATGCTAGATCCTCTGGATGGGACTAAAGAGTTTATTCATGAGCGTGACGAGTTCACGATTAATCTGAGTTTGATTGACGGTCACCAGACCATATTTGCGATTATTGCTGTGCCATGCGAGCAGGTGATGTACATCGGACATACCTCGCAATTACCGTATAAATATAGTTTTAGTCGACAAGAGTGGTTCCAATATCAGCTTGAAGAGCATGATATGGTGGCTCCTTTACAAATCGGTTTGAGCCATAACAGTAAAAATCCAAAATATAAAAACTTTATCGAGCCAATCTTACAAAATCGTAAGGTAGAGCGTCGTGAAGCAGGCAGTGCTTATAAGTTTTGTATGATGCTTGAAGGTGAAATTGACATTTATCCTCGGTTCCATCCAACATCAGAATGGGACACCAGCTCAGGCCAAGCCTTGTTAGAAAGTATTGGTGGTGGCTTGATGACCTTGGATCAAAAACCATTTCTATATAATCAACGCGAGACTGTGTTGAATGGTGGCTTTATCGCTTATCGTGATCAGCATTGCAAAAATATTGCATACGATGCGCTCAGTCGTTCTGGCATTTTAGATTGAGTGTTATCTGGCTCATGCTATAGTGAGTTAAATTAAAGCCTGTATGTGAATATGACTCTGCATTTATTGCCTAAAAGTATGTTTGAAGCAATTGATTTACTGCCAGATGCTTCAACGCCTGTGACTTTGTTTACACGCCACTCTTTACGTGAATTGGTGAATGGGCAAGGTTTGGCAGGCTATGATCTACAGTTGACTGAACAAGGTCGGGATTTGGCTTATGCTTGGGGGCAATATTTAATTCAAAATACGGATCGGGCGATTCAACATTGTATTTCCAGCCCGATTCAGCGCTGTGTGGATACTGCTGCTTTGATGATTGAAGGCGCTGATGAAACACGTAAAGTCGTTAATACCCATCAAATTGAAATTGTTGAGCAGCGTTTGTTGGTTGAACCGGGTAGCTTCGTGTTGGATATACAGCAGGCTGCACCTTATTTTCGTAAACAAGGTGCTTTAGGTTTTATTAATAGTTTTGTCAATAATGCTTTACCTGGGATGAAACATCCCATTACAGGCGTATTTGATGTATTGGAATTGCTTTATCATACCCATCCTACACAACAGAATGGTTTAAGCTTGGCTGTAAGTCATGACACGATTCTTGCTGCCATTGTTGCGGTGATTTCTGGTAAAAATCAAATTGAACAAACGGATTGGCCAGACATGATGGAGGGTTTGTTTGTATGGTTTGAGGGTGAGGACTTTGCGGAAAGTCAATTAAAATGGATTTGGCGTGGTGAGCGGCAAGCGTTAGAAATAAAGCAGTTTTTGAATCGCTAGTTCTAATTGATAATAAAAATGTTGCTTTGAAATATTAAAATCAAATCGGATAATAACTCACTAATCAAGAGCATTAGACTGCTGTTGATGTGAATCCAAACCGATCATTTGGATTCAAATATCAACATGATTGAATTAAAGTCTGATTAACCACATTTTCCAATTTTTTGTCCTTCGATATTGCTGAGGTTTGCTTGCAACTTGGTTGAAGCTGAACAGTGAATATTCCCTGAAATTATTGACTTATCTAAACTTAATATTGTCGCAGCTTGTGCAATATGTATATCACCACTGACACTTGAGTTAATTAATTTGATTGCTTTTGCTTGGTTAGCTTGAATGCTGCCTTGGATAGACGAGCTATTTAAAATCAAACTGCCACCTTTCCCGATATTTACATCGCCTTCAATTGACGAATTGTTGAGTGTGCAATTTGCACCTGCGGGAACAGTGAGAGCACTGACCGTATTGTTCTCGATCGTATTTGTGCAGCTTGCAGCAAAACTGAGACTACTGCATGAAAAAAGTGCGACTGCGATGATAACCTTCCCATTCTTATTCATTTGGCTCTCCAGTTTTTGTAGATTGATTGTTGCTCAAAACTTAAATTTAAATGAATTCTATATGCCTGAAATAGGTAGTTTGAGTGAGGGAAGTGTAGTGCTGTTGGTGGGGTTATGTTCAATTTGGAAATGTAAATAAAATTGAATTAGATTAAAAGTGTAATAAATCCAGTATTTCTTGTTTTTACGATAAATTAATTTCCCTTCCTGCTATTTAAGTTGATAGTATATATAAATACATGATTTATATTAACTTTAACTAATTAACTTAATTTGTCATTAACGATAATTTATCAAGTTTTTCTTGGGGAAGTGTGATGCAATTACAACTTAAACATTTAACGGTTTGTTTGTTATCGGCCATGCTCGTCGCTTGCGGTGGTGGTGCAGATCATTCAAATGCAACAAATAATACCGAGCCGCCAAAAAATGATCATGGTACTGGAGGGAATACCAATCCTACGCCAGGTGATGGAACCAATGAGTTACCGGGTGATGGGACGCCTGAGACACCAAATAATGGCTCAGGAACTACTGTGCCAGAACTACCAAATGGCGGTAATACTGGTACAGGTGGTGTCACACCAGAAGTTCCGAATACTGGCAATAATGGTTCGGGAACGACAACACCTGAAACACCGAATAATGGTAATAACAGTTCAGGAACGACAACACCTGAAACGCCAAATGGCGGTAATACTGGTTCAGGTGGTGTTACACCAGAACTGCCTAATACTGGCAATAATGGTTCAGAAAATACAAAACCTGAAACACCGAACAATGGTAATAATGGTTCGGATAACACGACACCAGAAACACCGAGCCAAGGTGGAGGCGGAAATACAGAAACACCGTCCATTCCACCTGTGGTAGAAAAGTATCCAGAACCTCGTAAAAATATAATAGATGAATCGGTGCTTGGTTTTTATGATTACGATAAGCTTGGACTGCCACGTCTACTGCGTAATGATCTAAATGGCAGTTTTGCTGCGATGTTGCAATTTGCACAAAGTCATGTGGTCAATCCTAAGAATAATGAAAAAGACTCAATGCCGCGTCTAACCACAGAAAAAGATGCCTTGTTGTTGGTGACACCATTGGCAGAAATGGGTGATTTACAGAAGCTACAAGTCGAAATTTATCAAGGCAATCAACTACTCAGAACGGTTAAATTGAAAGAGCCGTCAAGAATTGCAGCTTCTGATCAATCCAATACTGATGGGCGTCCGCCTGTGAGTTACTCTAAAAGAGCATGGACGGTTGCCTTAAAATGGAATGAAATTCGTGCCGGTTTACATCTCCGCGTGGTTGATCCACTGAATAATCGTAGCGGTGATTTAACTTCCGACAATATTGATTTGGCTGCACCAGGTGAATTGGTAGTGCAAAATATCCGTTTGGGCTTATTAACGGACCCTCCGAAGTCAACAGGCCACTATATGTTGCTTGAACCTGCCAAAGCGGGGACAGATTATTTTCAGACCATTCCTGCTGCACGTATGATTGTGACCAAATATGAGGATTTAAAGCTGAATAAAGTCATGGTCGCAAGTGGTGTGATCTACGACTCGGCAAGTGCAACCACGGGTGATGTTTATAGTGGTGATATGCGTGAAAACACGGCTAAATCGACTTTTGGTGTGGGGATTAATTTAGCCAATTGGGGTGTCACCAGTGCTTCAATGGCGAGCCAAGAACAGCCACAAATTACGCAAAGTGTGGTGGCCCATTATGCACGCGGCAAATACAGCAACGGTGAGGCAACTCATGGCCTCAGTGGCGGGAATGGTATGCTGACCTTGATTGACTCTGTAGGTAATGAGTTTAGTCATGAAATTGGTCATCATTATGGATTGGGGCATTATCCTGGTTCTGTCGGGGATAATATGTTCTGGGCAGCGCATCATGCTGATAGTGGCTGGGGCTATATTGCGTTTAGAAATAAAATGCGCGGTAATCTCAATTGGACTACCACTAATTTAGGTGATGGTGCAAATGGTGTACCGAATTTTCTGAATAAATATGCCTATGGTTGGGATGCGATGTCTGGTGGTGCGACGGCAAGTAGCATTTCTAAATATACTCATTACACCGGCTATAGTACCTATTTAAAAATTCAGCCTGCATTTGATCGTTATGTTTGGGATGCAACTTCTCCAACGGGTTATAAAAAATGGAATGCCACAACTCGGATGATGGAGGTTGCTCAGCCTAAAACACCAAACTCAAGTAATGTTTGGTATAACCGTGCTGATGGTAATTACTTGAAACCAAAAATGTTTGGTGTGCCAGTCTATACGATTTTGGGGGGATATGATCCAGAGGCGCAGGTTGGCTTGGTTTATCCTGCTGCAAAAGGGAATTGGGGTAATGTATTTGATCTACCACAAGCCAATCCAAATTCAGTAACAGCAAGTTGTTGGCTGAATGTGCAGTTTGCCAGTACGAGTCAAAATATTGCTTTAGCACCACAACGAATGAACTCGAATAGCAACGCCAATAAATTCCATGTCAACCTTGCGCAAAGTGAAGCACCGCAGCAAGTGAATTTGTATTGTAAAAAGGCCAATCAAGCAGCTGTGCTACTTTCAAGTACATCTATTCCTGTGAGTACAGTGGCTCTAGCACCTGCAGTTGAAATTGGTAAAGAAGCAGAATACTCAGCTCTTAGAGCGATTGAGTTGCCTCAATTAGAGCAGGCCTTAGTCGAGAATAAAAACAAGCCAGTTGTAAATCTTTCGACGGATGCAAAGTTACTATTTGATTCATATAGAACCTTTAAAGATCAACTATCACCTGATGCTCAGAATGAGATGGTACGTTATACCCAGCAGCAAATTAAGCTTTATCGACTCAATCGCTGGATCAATGTATATCGTTCGGATTTGACCAATTTAAATTCCGATGCATTAACTGCATTCCATGCTTTTGTTGAAAAGTTAGAACTCAAAGGTGATTTGAATTTTGCATCAAGCACCAGTTTATTAAACAGAACCAATTGTTTAAAAGCTGAGAAGTTGGCGAATGGTGATTTAAATGCATTTATTAGTGGATCAACAGGCTGTGTCGGTGATGACTCTGAGAAATGGATTTATGATGCATTGGGTAAAATCCATAATAAGCAATATATAGATCAGTGTTTAACGACTACAGCTGGTAATGTTATCAATCTCACACCTTGTAGCAGTGCAAGTAGTCAAGTGTGGGAGCTTGATACAACTGCGCTGGCGATTAAGCAATCGAATCAGTGCTTCGATTTGGAGGGTGGCTACTTAACCAATAATCGTGCACGTCTAATTCGCTATCGTTGTACCAGTGGTGCCAATCAAAAATGGACGATTCCAGTCGTAAATAACAGCCTCGTTCTTGCTGGTTTGTCTGCAAAGAATCTGGTATTGGCGACTAAGCTTTTACAATCTAGTCCTTAATGATTTGGGTATTTTATCTCAACGTCATAAGTTGATGATATGAAGTCCTTCGGGACTTCATATTTTTTTATGCAGAGTATTTTCTTAGAAAGTTGAAAAAAATAATAAAAGTGCACTTTTAAAATGTAGAAATTTTCGTCATGATAGGCTTATAAAAAGAGAAACTTGACGCATAATTGGATAAAAAGATGTTATTAAACACGATTTACTTATGGGAGCCTGAGGTTTTTACAGGTAAAGTCCCTTCGGAAGATGATTCACATCAAGTTGCTTTTGAACTGCATCAACAATATCGCCATATCTCTAGTCATGGTAGAACTTTGCAAGCATGGTTGAACTTATTTAGCAACAAGATTTGTGATCCGCAATACCAATCTTATTTTTCTGAACAGACGCAACAATGGGTGCAAGGGATTAAGACTAAGTTCGCTCAAGGGTTATGTGCCAGTGTGCAAGTAGATGTTCTAGCAAATGAAGCACAAAATGATGCGGTCTATCGGGTCTTTTATGAGGCCGCGCATGAAACAGGAATTGGCTTCTATGAGTCAAATTATAATGTGTGGGGAGTGGGTGAGTTACAATCCCCTGAAAATGCGGTTTCAAATATGTTGCAGCCATATTTGTTAGAACCTTTAAAAATCAAAGTGACTGAACCAATTTCTGAGCCTAAAAAGCAATTAAATCATTTTCAAATACCACAAAGCATGCCTGAAGCGGAACAATTGATTAGTCAATGGTTTGAGCAGCAAAGTTATGCCCAGCATTTAAAGTTGGATGTATTTAATGTTGCACATGATTTTATTTCAAATTGGGGCAATATTGGACGGCCTGAATTGGCGTTGGATGCAGGATATCGATGCTTTTTACTGACCCAAAAGCAGCTTGGTATTTTCTATCAGTTGAAAATGGTGCTTAGGAAATTAACAGTCAGTCCAATGCTGTCTTTTGCGATGGATTTTACGGATCGTTTTATTCCTGATCAATTGCAAGAGCAGTTGCCTGAACGCCTGATTTTTCGTCTACGTTCAATAGATGTGCATAAAAATACGGGGCAAAAAAATAATGTAGAACCGAGTTTTGCGTTGATGGGGCGCTGGGATACACAAACAGATATTCAGGATTTCTTTACTAACTTAGATGCTTATATCAATTTTATTTTTTCAAATCTAGGGCAAGGTCGGTTAGAAGTATTACAGGCATGGGCTTACGGTGATATGCCAGTAGATATTAAAATCGATTTGGATTTTCGCTTTGAGTTGATGATGATTGCATTAAGCCAAGATCAGTTGTATTTGCAAGAACGCTATCAACAGCATAAGGCTTTGTTGATGCAGAGCAATGCTCGAGCGAGCGATTTGGGTTTGTTGGAGGAGAGTTATATATTATGCCAAAAGCTGCTCAAGATCGTGACAGAGGCGGGAACGGGCTTACAGCCTTATGTGAAAAATTAATGGCAATAAAAAAGCCCGAAAAATTCGGGCTTTTTTATGTGCATCAAATTAGTTAGCTAATGCTTTAACTTGAGCGTTCAAGCGGCTCTTATGACGAGCAGCTTTATTTTTGTGGATGATGCCTTTATCAGCCATACGGTCGATTACAGGTACAGCTGTTTTATAAGCTTCTGTAGCAACAGCATAATCACCAGCAGCGATCGCATTTACAGTACGTTTGATGTAAGTACGAACCATAGAACGTAAGCTTGCGTTGTGTTTACGTGCTTTAACGTTTTGACGAGCACGTTTTTTAGCTTGAGCAGAGTTTGCCACTCGTGCACTCCTTGAAAATAAGTTGGTCTGGGCGGGCTGAAGTTAAAACCAATAAAACATTAGCAACATTCACCAGCCCGTAAACAAGTGCCATATTTTGAGGAAACTAAGCCGCGAAGTCAAGTCTTGTGATACTTTTAAGTACATTTAACAGGTGAAAACTGTGCAAGAAAACGTTACATTAGCCTTAGATATTGATTGGAATAAATAAAAATGAAAATAGGTGATAAAAAGGCAATCGTCATTGGTGCTACAGGTTTGGTTGGTCAAGCACTCATTGATGAGTTACAACATTCGGATGACTTCAATGCGATTACCGTTGTTGTCAGAAAAAAATCAGATACATTAAAAACTTACAGTAAAGTTAATCAGCTTGTTTTAGAAGATTTCTTATTACTCAATGATGAGGATGTTAGTGCTTATACGCATGCATTCAGCTGCTTGGGAAGCACCATAAAACAAGCAGGATCGAAAGAAGCATTTTACGCGATTGACTATGAAATTAATGCCCATTTTGCTGATTTAGTTCAGGATAAAAATATTCATTTATTAATGGTCAGTGCGTTGGGAGCGAATGCTAATTCACCAGTTTTCTATAATAAAGTAAAAGGTGAGTTGGAAAACTACCTCAAAAGCTTGTCAATTTATAAGCTATCGATCTTCCAGCCGTCACTATTAATTGGTAAACGAAGTGAAGTGCGGGTCTTGGAAGATATGGCTCAAACGATTTTTAAGCTCGTTGAAAAGACATGGACCAGACCGTTTAAACTTAAACCTGTAATGGCTGAGCAATTGGCGCATACTATGTTGCTTGCGGCACAAACGCAGACAGCTGCATTCAAACTCTATGACAATTTAAGCATACAACAAAGCAAATAATGGAGAATTTCAGTGACAACGATCCCTTTCGTAACGTGTGATTTGTTAGATGATAATCCTGAAAAAGACCTACAAGTGGTAATACCCTCACTCGATGGTAAATTCTTTAAAAGTTATGGTGCGCGTAAGACCTTTGGTGGGCAAGTGGTTACTGTAAAGTGTTTTGAAGATAACTCCCGTGTGAAAGAACTTTTGGCAACTGATGGTACTGGCAAAGTCTTGGTTGTTGATGGTGGTGCTTCAATGCGTTGTGCATTGATGGGAGATTTGATTGCGGAGTCTGCGGTAAAGCATCACTGGAATGGCGTGGTGATCTATGGTTGCGTACGTGATGTCGATGCGATTGCAGAATTGGATTTAGGCGTACATGCATTGGCTGCAATCCCGCAAAAAAGTAATCGTAAAGGCATAGGTGAAGTTGATATCACATTGTATTTTGGCAGTGTGACGATCAATTCTGGTGATTATCTCTATGCAGATAATAACGGTATTGTGATTGCAAAAGAAAAACTAGTCGATTGCTAAAAGGATAGCGTTATGTTGAAAATGGTGAACCATCAATTCAAGGTTTTACAATCTGTGGTGGCAAGTGTGATTGAAGGTGGGAGAGGTGTCTCTGGTACACCATTTCCAAATCAACCTGCAAAAGCACTTAAGCTCTATGAATTCGAAGGTTCTCCATTTTGTCGTCGTGTCCGCGAAGTCATCACCTTGTTGAATTTGGATGTAGAAATTTATCCATGTCCTAAAGGTGGTCAAAAGTACCGCCAAATCGTCAAAGCAAAAGGTGGGAAACGCCAATTTCCATTCTTGATTGATGAAAATACAGGTGACCAATTATATGAGTCACAACAAATTATTCATCACTTGTTTAAACATTATGGGAACAGTGGGAAGACACCGAAGAAATTTAGTCATTACCCAAAACTGCCTTATGTCTCTACTTTAGCAACAGTTGCTAATGCAGCGCGTGGTGTATGGATTAACCAGCAGATTGTTGATCGTCCAGCACCAGCTGAATTATTGGAGCTGTGGAGCTTCGAGGCCAGTCCTTATACTCGTTTGGTACGTGAAGTTTTGACTGAATTAGAACTGCCTTATATTTTGCATAATGTCTCAAAAGAACGTTGGCAGGACATGGGACCAGCAGCTTTGCGTTTAAAACCTGGAAAATATATTCCATTGCCTAATGGCAAACGCGAAAAGGTTGTAGAAGTGATGGGGAGAGATATTCAGGTTCCGTATTTGGTTGATCCGAATACTGGCGTAAAAATGTTTGAATCTGCCAAGATTGTTGAATATTTAAAAACGCAGTATGGAAAATAAATGTTGAGAAAGCATCTTGTAGAAGATGCTTTTTTTATAGGTGGTTGTGATGTGAATGTTGCTTGATTGGTCGTTTTAGCGGTTTAATACCAGTGAAAAGTAGAGTGAAGTGATTGATCGATGTTAAGCCAGCTGAGCAGCCTATTCAAAAGTTCTAAAGAGACACCTGAGCAGTTATTTTTAAAAGAACATGCTTTAGCATTTGATGCAGAGCAGGGCACGATTCTAAATGGTGTGGTGTTAAATAGCTTGAGCATTCGTTTGGAATATTTTTCTAATCGAAAATTAGATCGATTTGATGATTTAGAAAAGCTATTTCGGATTGCACCGCAAATTAATGAAAAGATCGATTTGGAAATTCATTCACAACGCTTTGTTGAGCGATTAGGAAATACAGAAGAAAATTTAAAAGAGTTGAAGCAAGCGATTAAAGTGTTAAACGACTATTATGTGAAGTTTAAGCGGGCGAGATAGTAATGAAAGTTTAAATTCAGATGGGTGGTTTTTTTGTGGTTTTAAATGTAAAAAAGGGAATAAATCTAAAGACTTAATCCCTTTTTTTGATCAGGTCGGAGATTATTTTTCAATAATCGCCGTTACACCTTGACCACCAGCAGCACAGATCGAAACAAGAATACGACCTGAACCTTTTTCATTTAAGATTTTCGCAGCAGTCGCGATGATACGACCACCTGTAGCAGCGAATGGGTGACCCGCAGCTAAAGAAGAACCTTTGATGTTGAGCTTGCTACGATCAATTGAACCTAAAGGTGCATCTAAACCTAAACGCTCTTTACAGAATTTTTCATCTTCCCAAGCTTTCAAGGTAGAAAGAACTTGTGATGCAAATGCTTCGTGGATTTCATAGTAGTCGAAATCTTGAAGTTTAAGGCCAGCACGCTCAAGCATACGCGGAACTGCATAAGCAGGCGCCATCAATAAACCTTCTTTCTTACCAACGAAATCAACTGCGGCAGTTTCAGAGAAAGTTAAGTAAGCAAGTACTTCGTGACCATTTGCTTTCGCCCATTCTTCAGACGCTAAAAGTACACATGAAGCACCATCAGTCAGTGGAGTCGAGTTACCCGCTGTCATGGTTGCAGCTTCGCCTTTACCAAAGACTGGTTTTAATTTTGCTAATTTCTCAGCAGTCGAGTCAGCACGTAAGTTGTTGTCACGATTTAAACCCAAGAATGGTGTAATTAAGTCATCGAAGAAACCTTCTTCATATGCTTTTGCCATTTTTTGGTGAGAAGAAGCAGCAAGAATGTCTTGTTCTTCACGTGGAATACCCCACTCAAGTGCAGTGATTGCTTGGTGGTCACCCATAGATAAACCCGTACGTGGCTCACCATTTTTAGGTGCATCCATAAGATCTTTAACATTAATTTTTGCTAGAGCTTTTAAACGGTCTTTACCAGTTTTAGCAATGTTAAGCTCTAATAATGCTTTACGTAAGCCATCACCGAAAGCGATTGGTGCATCAGAAGTGGTATCCACACCACCTGCGATACCCACTTCGATTTGACCTAAAGCAATTTTGTTTGCTACAAGAAATGCTGCTTGTAAACCTGTACCACATGCTTGTTGAATGTCATATGCAGGCGTTTCTGGTGCAAGTTGAGTATTTAAAACACACTCACGAGTCATGTTGAAATCACGGCTGTGCTTTAATACTGCACCAGCAACCACTTCACCTAGGCGTTGACCTTGTAGGTTGAAGCGCTCAACCAAACCGTTTAACGCAGCTGTAAACATGTCGATGTTAGAAGCTGTGAAATAAGCGCCGTTAGAGCGAGCGAAAGGAATACGGTTACCGCCGATAATGGCAACACGGCGCACAGTGTTTTGGCTCATGGTTTTATCCTGTTGAACAGAAGGTTTGGTTGTTTTAGCTGTAGCTGCTTTCGTCGTAGTAGATGATGCAGCAGTGCTTTTTGTAGTCCCCGCACTACGTGTTGTAGAGCGAGCACGCGTTGTTTTAGGTGTCGTCGTTGTCGCTTTCGGAGTTGTGCTTGCAGTTTTACGCGAAGTTGAAGCTGCTTTTGATGTATTTGACACAGTCTCTTGAGCGGAAGTCTCGACTGCTGGATTTTCTTGAGTTGTTTTGCTCATAAGGCTTTTCCAAGCATAATTGCGATATTCTTGCTACAAACATACCATATTTCAAATACTGCTGTATTGACTAGAATGACGCTTGAGACCACATTCAGGTCAAGACATCTAGACATGAACTCAAGTATGATTTGTTATGAGTCAATCAGACATTGATTTCATGCCATATCCCAACATGATTCATGTGTTTGTAACAAATTCATTTGTATGAGAGATAATAACCATGACCGATCAGTACCAAGCATTTACACAATCACCTCTAGGTAAGTTTGTCGTAAAAAATCTAGGTTTACCATCGCCAGTTGCGCTAGATCGTTTTGAAAGTGCTCAACCAGTTGTAAATGGTGCAGTATTGCTTGGCGCAGCACCATCAAGCACGGTTTCTGCTGCGATTGCTCAAGTTCTTAGCAACATTCATGCAGATAGCTATGTGGGCAATAATGTCGAATTACAACAAACTGCTGCAAAAGTAGGTTTAAATCTTCGTCCTCTTAATGCAGATGACAAAGAATCTAAATTTAAAGCGGTTGTATTTGATGCGTCTGGCATTCAAGATTCAGAACAATTAAAAGCGTTATACGACTTCTTCAATCCAATCGCACGTCAAATCTCAAGTTCAGGTCGTGTGATCGTGATTGGTACTACACCTGAGACTGCAAAAACAGTAAAACAAGCGATTGCACAACGTGCGCTTGAAGGTTTTATCAAATCTGTTGGTAAAGAATTCAAAAAGGGTATTACTGCACAAGTGGTCTATGTCGACCAAGGCGCAGAAGCAAACCTTGAATCAACTTTACGTTTCTTGATTTCACCACGTTCTGCTTATGTATCTGGTCAAGTGATCCGTGTGTCTAAAGCAGATGTGGTTGATTTAGATTGGGCGAAACCACTTGCGGGTAAAACAGCATTAGTCACTGGTGCGAGCCGTGGTATTGGTGAAGCGATTGCGCATGTATTGGCGCGTGATGGTGCACATGTCATTTGTTTAGACGTTCCACAACAACAAGCTGATCTTGAGCGTGTTGCGGGTTCAATAGGTGGTTCAGTATTGGCAATCGACATCACTGCTGCTGATGCGGGTGAGAAAATTAAAACTGCTGCTGCAAAACAAGGCGGCGTAGACGTTATTGTTCATAACGCTGGAATTACCCGTGACAAAACTTTGGCAAATATGAAGCCTGAGCTTTGGGATCTTGTAATCAATATTAACTTGTCTGCAATTGAGCGTGTTAACGATTACTTACTATCTCATGATGGTTTAAATGCAAATGGTCGTATCGTTTGTGTATCATCAATTAGTGGTATCGCAGGTAACCTTGGTCAAACTAACTATGCTGTGTCGAAAGCAGGTGTAATTGGTTTGGTTAAATTTACTGCGCCGACATTAAAGAATGGTATTACCATCAATGCGGTTGCACCAGGTTTTATCGAAACACAAATGACTGCCGCGATTCCGTTCGCAATTCGTGAAGCAGGTCGTCGTATGAACTCGATGAACCAAGGTGGCTTACCTGTAGATGTGGCTGAAGCAATTGCTTGGTATGCGTCTACTGGTTCAACAGGTGTAACAGGTAACGTTGTTCGCGTCTGCGGTCAAAGCTTGTTAGGTGCCTAAGCATTAGGGTTTTGAAGAGGGGTGCTTGTGCATCCCTTTTTTATAAAAATATTGAAAGGTTTATTATGAATACACGTCATTTTAGTCAGTTGCCAAAACCTTATTTAGCTTATCCAAAAGTCATTCAAGGTCTCATTTTCAAAAAACCAAAAGGTGAAAAGGTTCTGCCACAAGTTGAGTATGTGGTGGATACACTTAAGATTGATAGCAAACATTTAGAAAGCTATAACGAGATTTGTGGTTTTAAAAATGATGGTTTCGTGCCAGCAATCTATTTGGCAGTTTTGTCGCAAAGTCTGCAAATGCACATGATGACCAGTGAAGCATTTCCATTCCCGATCTTGGGTTTGGTGCATATTCGTAATCAGATCAAACAAACTCGCAAAATTGGTGTGAATGAGCAAATTACTTTATCGTGCAAGTTTGGTGAGCTAAAACCGCATGACAAAGGTTTACAGTTTGATTTCATCACGACTGCGAAAGTCGGTGGTGAAGTGGTGATGGAAAGTTTAACCACTTATTTATCACGCCAAAAAACTGAGAAAAAAGCAGTTGAAAAAGCCAAAGAAGTGAAAGAACCTGCTTACCAACCACAAGCAGAATGGAATATTTCTGAAAATACCGGCCGTCGTTATGCCGTGATTTCGGGTGACTTTAACTTGATTCATATCCATGCTGTGACTGCAAAAGCGTTTGGCTTTAAACAAGCGATTGCACATGGGATGTGGAGTAAAGCTAAAGCTTTGGCAAGTATCGAATTACCTGCGGCTTATGAGGCAGATGTTTGGTTCAAACTACCAATGTTCTTACCTTCTACGGTGGAGTTTTTAACTGCAGCCGAGCCAAAACAAACAGATTTCTTGATTCGTAATGTGAAATCTAAAAAGCCACATGTTGCGGGTACAGTGAAAGCACTTTAATTACGATCATGTCGTGTAAATGCTCCCTGTTGTTCGCAACAGGGATCTGCTAACAAGTATAAATATCATAAGGATTTGAGCTTTGATTAAAGAACTTTTATTTGCCGATACACATCATTATCACGGCAGTGTTGATGAACGCTTTATTGATTTGGCGAGCCAATTTAGCCGTCTACAAGATACACGAACCCAGCAAGGTGGCGCTGCATTGGTGGTTTATTTCCAAGGTCAAAAAGTTGTTGATATTTATACGGGTAAGAAATCTCAAGAAGAAGATTGGCAATCCAATACTTTAGCCATGTGTTATTCAACGGGGAAAGGCATTCTAGCGACACTTGCACATATTTTAGTGAGTGAAGGTGTGCTGGATTATGAGCAACCGATTGCACATTATTGGCCTGAGTTCGCTCAAAATGGTAAAGCCAATATTACTTTACGTCATGTTTTATCACATCAAAGCGGTTTATTTGACATTCGAAATACCATTGAAACAGCAACGGAAATGCTGGATTGGTCGCATATGCTGGATGTGATTGCCGCGGCGATACCACGTTTTGCTGCTGGACAAAGTTTTGCCTATCAGCCTTTGACCTATGGCTGGATTTTGGGTGGTGTGCTTGAGAAAGCAGCCAAGCAACCCTTAAGTTGGCTGATGCAACGTTATCTGGTACAACCGCTTGAACTGGATGGTGCGTATTTTGGGACGCCAACATCAGAATTAAATCGTGTTGCACGTTTATTGGAAAAACCGAAAACGGCATCTCAAGCTAAACCGCAACAAAATAAAAACAGTCAACCACGTAAAGCATCCTTATCAGAACGCTTATTGGAGTTCTCTGGGCAAAATCCACAAGATTTCCAAGATGCCATGATTCCAAAAGGCATGCGTCACTTTAGCTTCTATAGTGATGAAGGTTTGCAAGCTGTTATTCCTGCGGCTAATGGTGTATTTACTGCCGATAGTTTGGCAAAAGTCTATGCAATGCTAGCCAATCAAGGGCAATGGCAGGGGCAACAACTGATTCGCCCAGAAGTGTTTAAGCAACTCAGTACGGTACAAAGCAAAGCACGTGATCGCGTGATGCCGATTCCAATGCATTGGCGTTTGGGTTATCACCGTATTTTAACGATGGGTAAACGAGCACCGCATGGCTTTGGACATGTTGGCTTTAATGGCTCAGGAGCATGGTGTGATTTTGATCGTGAACTCAGTTTTGCTTATACCCATAATTTTAATATTACCTCGGCAACAGGGGACTATCGTCTATGGGGCTTGAGCCAAGAAGCGCTCCGCTGTGCAGATGAAATATTAACAGGTCGAAAAGGCTGGTTTTAATTTACCTTAATTTGATAGGGTGGAATGTGGTAAATCACTGCATCATATTTGCTTTCAGTCTTGTATGCAGCAATAGTTCCACCTAACATTTCAGCCAGTTTACGACTTGGTTGATTATCCACTGCAACAGGGTATAGGAAATATTGGGCGGATATGTGAGTAGAGGCCCAACGGAATACTTCTAAAATTGCTTCTTTGGCAAAGCCTTGATTGTGGCAATCTTCCCGAATCCATAATCCCAGTTCAGGTGTTGCTGTATGCATTCGATGCACACCGATGAGACCAATAAACAGCTGATCTTGTTTACGACGTAATACAAAATGGCGATCGGTATGGTTTGTTTCGGCGATCAGCCATTGTTGCCCAATTTTTTCTTGAGCTGCGAAGTTTTGAGCAGGTTCCCAAGCCATATAACGGGTTAATGTTGCTGTCACACAAGGGTAGATATCAACAAGATCATCCATTTTAAATACAAATAAATCGAGTCTTGCCGTTTGTAAGAGTGCTCGTTTCATTGTTTACTCATTTTGATTTCTTAAATAATTCTGCTTGAATAATGGCTTCGGTGTGGCGTTTAAAATCGTTTTCATTTAAGCCAATCAACCCCAGTTTGTAAATCCCTTCTAGGCCACAGACAAATGCAATTAGTCGCCATGCGATGTCATCGCTATTGGTCTCAAAATGAAATTCACCTAATGCTTGACCTTCATTGATCATCCGTACAATTGAACGATGCCAGTCTTGCATGGCAATATTATAGGCCCGTTTTATTTCTTCATCTTGATCAATAAGGACTTCAGCTTCATTCCATAATCTTAAATAAGGTTGGATTTGCTCAATATTTTCGCAACCGAGTAACAGGGAAAGGCGCTGTAAAGCGTTGGCTGTGTTGACTTGATTTTCAATTTCGTCTAGTTGTTGCATCAATTTGATAAAGGCTTCTGCTTTTAAATGTGAGCTGGAAGCAAAGTGGTGGTGTACTTGTCCTGTAGATGTTTGGGCTTCAGTGGCGATACGACGAACTGTCATTGCAGAAAAACCTTCGTTTAATGCGACCTGCATCGCAGCTTGTAAAATCATTTCACGACGTTGTTCGCGGTTTAAATAAGCCATTCTTTTTTAGCACCTATGAGTACATACAAATCAGAGACAAATTAACTCAACTTTAAAAGTTGGACAAGTGTTCAATTTTGGTTATAATAACGCCAACTTGAACAATTGTCCAATTTAGAGGCATTTATGTCACGCAAGTGGTTAATTCTTGCAATCGTTGTACTGATTTATCTTCCTGTATCAATTGATGCAACCGTTTTACATGTGGCAACACCGACATTGAGTGAGTCACTTTCATTATCCGCAAATGAATTGCTGTGGATTATTGATATTTATTCCTTGGTCATGGCAGGTCTGATTCTGCCAATGGGTGCCTTGGGAGACCGTATTGGCTTTAAAAAGCTGATGATTATTGGTGGTATCTTATTTGGTCTAGCATCATTGGCCGCAGCCTTTTCTTCTACTGCATATGCATTAATTAGTTCTCGTGCTTTATTGGCTGTTGGTGCAGCCATGATTTTGCCTGCCACTTTATCTGCGGTTCGTAATACTTTCCTTGATGAAAAACAGCGTAACTTTGCTTTAGGTGTTTGGGCAACTGTCGGTGGTGGTGGTGCAGCCTTTGGCCCATTGCTTGGTGGTTTTTTGCTTGAGCATTTTCATTGGGGCTCAGTGTTCCTGATCAATGTTCCGATTATGATTGCTGTACTTGCTTTAACGGTCTTTGTGATTCCAAAGCAGGCAGGGCAACCAAAGCAAAATCTTAACTTATTACAGGCCATTGTATTGGTGGTTGCTATCCTGAGCATGATCTATGCGATTAAAACTGTCATGCACGGCTTTAGTATCTGGTCAGTTCTGATATTCGCAGTTGGTTTTAGTTTGTTGGTAGGCTTTATTCGTACACAACTCACATCAACGTCTCCAATGATTGATATTCAATTATTCAAACATCCTGTGATTGCGACAGGTGTGGTGATGGCAATTGTATCAATGATGGCTTTGGTTGGATTCGAGTTGCTGATTTCTCAGGAATTGCAATTTGTTTACCAACTCTCACCGTTGGCTGCTGGGGCATTTATTTTACCGTTTATGATTGCGATCAGTTTAGGCGGTCCAATTGCCAGTATGCTGGTCAACCGTTTCGGTCTGCGTTCAGTTGCATCGCTGGGTATGTTGATGAGTGCTTTAAGTTTATGGGGCTTGGCCAATACCAATTTGATGCAAGCACAAATCCACGCATGGGCATGGATGGTGTTATTAGGTTTAAGTGTGGAAATTGCTTTACTGGCGTCAACCTCTGCAATTATGTCTTCAGTACCGCCAAGTAAGGCGACCGCAGCAGGGGCAATTGAAGGGATGGCATATGAGCTGGGAGCTGGTCTAGGCATTGCCTTTTTCGGTCTGATGTTGTCATGGTTCTATGCCAACTCGATTGTGGTTCCAGCCGATGTACCACATAACATCATTGAACAGGTGAGTAGTTCGATTGGTGAGGCCGTTCAAGCCGCTAAGCAATTACAGCCAATGATTGCTGAACATGTCATTGCAGCTGCTAAGCAGGCCTTTAGCCAGTCGCATCGTTCCGTGTTGAACGTGGCTGCCTTGTTGTTCTTGATCTTGTCGATTTTTATTTGGTTCGCATTGCCAAAAAGAGTCACTGTGGTCGAGGAATAATGATTGACCCTGATCTAAATTGAGTTTAGGTCAGGGCATTTTTTAAGGAATACTTATTTCAAACTGACGCAAGATCTTACACAGTTGAATCATGGGTAAGCCCATCAAGGTGGTTTGATCATCGCCCACCATTTTTTCAAATAAGCTAATCCCCAAGCTTTCACATTTAAAACTACCCGCACAATGCAAGGGCTGGTCAATTTCAATATAACGCTCAATTTCTGGTAATGTCAGCTGACGAAACTTAACTTGGTAATGTTCGACCAGTGTGGTTTCAAAGCCAGATTGCAAATGTTGGACGCTGATCGCGGTACTGAAAAAGACCGTCTGACCTGAGTTTGCCTGCAATTGTTGAATGGCATTTTCAACGCTTAAGGGTTTACCTATAAAGTCATAAGGAGCATGTTCGCGCCAAGCCACCTGATCTGAACCAATCACAATGGCATCAGGATGTTGCTGAGCAATCACCCCCGCTTTCTCAAAAGCAAGACGTTTAGCCAAATCATCGGCATGTATTTCCCCTGATGCAGATTCATCAACATCAGGGGAAATACAGCGATAATTCAACCTTAAACGATCCATCAGATCTTTACGGGTTTGACTGCTGGACGCCAAAATCAATTCATGTTGGTTCATTACACCGCGTATTCCACAAGGATATTCAAGGGAACATAATGCAGTACGGCATTATGGCAAGCATTCAACTTAATCGGTGGTGCTTGTCCTGCTTGATAAGCTTCGACCCAACGCGTCACACAGATACACCAGAAGTCACCTGGTTTAAGACCAGGGAAGCCGACTTCGGGTAACGGTGTAATGAGATCATTGCCGACTTTTTGCGAGAAATTTAGAAATTCAGAAGTCATTTGTGCACACATTGTATGCTGACCTAAATCGGTGACCGCCGTGTGGCAAAAGCCATTACGAAAATACCCAGTGATCGGGTCATAACAACAGCTGGCTAAAGGTTCGCCAAGCACGTTTAAACGATTAATTTTTGGATCTGGATGAATTGACATAATAATAGAAAGATTTAGTGACGGTGATTATCATAATCAAAACTGAAGCTTTCGGCAGCTTTTCTGCAAAAAAACTCACCTTTATTTCAGAGAATCATTTAAAATTACGCCGTTTTTAAAATCAACTAGAGAGCCATCCATGAATTTTCAGCGCATGACTGATCTTGATTTAGCAGGTAAACGAGTTCTTATTCGTGAAGACTTAAACGTTCCTGTAAAAAATGGGGAAATTACCAGTGATGCACGTTTACGTGCTGCATTGCCAACTATTAAAGCGGCTTTAGAAAAAGGCGCGGCAGTGATGGTATTTTCTCATCTTGGTCGTCCTGTAGAAGGTGAGCCAAAACCAGAACAATCACTTGCACCAGTTGCTGCTTACTTAAGCAAAGCGTTGGGTCAAGATGTTAAATTATTCACAGATTATTTAGATGGCGTTGAAGTGGCTGCGGGTCAAGTTGTGTTACTTGAAAACGTTCGTTTCAACCACGGCGAAAAGAAAAATAACCAAGAACTTGCGAAGAAATACGCTGCATTATGCGACGTATTCGTCATGGATGCATTCGGTACGGCGCACCGTGCAGAAGCATCAACTGAAGGTGCAGCACGTTTTGCGCCAATCGCAGCTGCGGGTCCTTTATTGGCAGCTGAGTTAGATGCGCTTGGCCGTGCAATGCAAACACCAGAAAAACCAATGGTTGCGATTGTTGCAGGCTCTAAAGTATCAACTAAACTTGATGTGTTGACTTCATTGTCTACCATCTGTGATCAATTGATCGTGGGTGGTGGTATTGCCAATACCTTCTTGGCTGCAGCTGGTTTTAATGTTGGTAAATCACTTTACGAAGCGGATTTGGTTGAAACTGCAAAACAAATTGCAGCAAAAGTGAGTGTTCCATTACCTACAGATGTTGTGGTTGCAGATGCAAGCCAAATCAACTTTGAAGATTTCCTTGGTTCATTGGCAAGTGCACAAGCTGTTGTGAAAAACGTGGCTGATGTCACTGATACCGATATGATTTTGGATGTGGGTCCTGAAACGGCTAAAGCATTTGCAGACATCTTAAAATCTTCTAAAACAATTCTTTGGAATGGCCCAGTGGGTGTTTTCGAAGTCGATCAATTCGGTGAAGGAACTAAAACACTTTCATTGGCGATTGCTGAATCTGCTGGTTTCTCGATTGCAGGTGGTGGTGATACGCTTGCTGCGATTGATAAATATCAAGTTGCTGATCAAATTGGTTATATCTCAACAGGTGGCGGTGCATTCTTAGAGTTCGTAGAAGGCAAAACTTTACCTGCTGTTGCAGTTTTACTTGAGCGTGCTTAATCAATTTTTAATTTATTGATTAATCAAGAGATAGTTTTAAAAGAGTCGATTTAAATCGGCTCTTTTTACTTTTGCACAACGTTGTCGTCATCAAAATGTCACATATCTGAAATATGCTTGTCATAACTTAACCAAGTAACTGTGGAAAGCCGTGATGAAATTTAAATTAACCCTTGCCGCTCTAATTATTGCTCCAATCATGCTGACTGCATGTGCAAAGAAAGAAGAAGCGAAAAATGCTGAACAGCAAGACCAAACAGCTGCTGCTGTATCAACACAGACATCCCCAGAGCAACAAGCTGCAATTGATGCGATTGATAAACCGAATTTAGATGAAAAGAATACTGATGTTGCTGAACAAGGTGCAGCATCTGAAGTCGCTGCGAGCGAAGCGCACTAAGTGATTTAGAAAATAAAAGCCGATGTTTTTACATCGGCTTTTTTGTATTTATGAATTAGCTTTGCAGTAGAAGGTAAGCGTGGTTTGATAATCATCATCTCGAGCTAAAGAGGCATTCTTGCCCGTAAGTGTGCCGAGTACACCAGCTGCAGCTTCAACCATTTTACCTGTTTGTTCATCGACCACACCTTTTAGTACGCCTTGGTACGCGGTTTTTTCGTCAACAACAACTGGGGCTGTGTTACGGGTACAGGTTTTTTGAGCGGCAGTTACTGCATTGTTTTTTGCAATCAGGTTGGTTTTACCAATACCTGTGACTTCGTACTGATTATTTTCTTTTTGAATTGCCAACGTGTTGGTTGGTGTAGATGCACATGCTGTCAATCCGAGTGCCAAGCCACCAACTAAACTCATGATTAAGGTTTTTTTCATTACTTGTTCTCAAGTCGTTACATAATTGTATTATTGGAACATAGAATTTCTGAGTGCTTTTGCAGGTTATGTACAGTTTGTGCAGACACTCTGTAAATTTTCTCAAATGAATGATGAGTTTAGCGATGATGATATTTGTTATTTACCAACGAAATTCAATTATAGACATCTGTGACAAGCAAGAATTAAGCATAGTGGAAATCATTCAGATTATGCTAATCTAGCGCCATCCTTGTGTTAGTTAGATTCATTTCAATGACGGACTCAAATATAGAGACAATTCATCAAAATATTCATCAACGTCAATCTATTGGGCAACTGATTGAGCCTGCACCAAATACAGAACAACTCGAAAAAGCAGTGCAAGCTGCATTGACTGCACCTGATCATCATCGTTTAAAACCAACTCGTTTTGTGATTGTGACTCCTGAACTACGTGCGGCTTTTGGTGAGCAATTAGCGAGTGCTTTAGCAGATTTAGGTGAGACAGATCCTGCACAACTTGATCGAGTGAAACAGCATCCGTTTCGTGCGCCTCTGTTGGTTTTAGCCTTAACCACGATTCAAGATCATCCTAAAGTTCCACACTTTGAACAGATTTTAAGTACAGGTGCTGCGATTCAAAACTTCTTGTTGTCATTACAAGCACAAGGCTTTGCAACCATGTGGCGTTCTGGGGCTGTGGTTGAATCGAATTGGTTGAAACAGCAATTGGGATTAAAACAACAGGATCTTATTTCTGGAATTATTTATATTGGAACAGCAGCGAAAGCGATTGCGCCAAGAGCAGAAATAGATAGTCAAGATTTTGTAAAAGTATGGCAAGTAACCTAAGCTTTGTTTTGCATGATTAAAGAAAGAAATTCGTTTCAGGATAAAAAATGACAGAGTTAAATTTTAGTGATTTAGTTGAGCCAGTTGCCGTAGATCAGAAAACAGCATTAAGAATTACGGTCTTGGGCGGTGGTAGTTTTGGTACAGCGATGGCAAATTTAGCGACCAGAAATGGTTGCGATACCATGATTTGGATTCGTGATGCCGCTGTTGCGGAAGAAATTAATCAAACACATATCAATAAACGCTATTTACCTGATTATCCATTGGAACCTGCTTTGCGTGCAGTGGCTGACCTAGAGCTTGCTGTACGTGATCGTGACATTATTTTGGTTGCCATTCCAAGCCATTCATTCCGTGATGTACTCAAACAGATTGCGCCGTTTATTACTTCTCAGGCTGTGGTTTCATTGACCAAAGGCATTGAAGCAAAAACCTTTAGTTTTATGAGCGATATTATTCGCACAGAACTGCCAGAAGTGCCGTACGGTGTTTTATCTGGTCCAAATCTTGCCAAAGAAATCATGGCGGGTATGCCTTCAGGAACGGTTATCGCCAGTGAGTCAGAACTAGTTCGTTATGCGGTGCAACATGCTTTACATAGTGCTTTATTCCGCGTGTTTGGTAGCGACGATGTGCATGGTGTTGAATTGGGTGGTGCGTTAAAAAATATTTATGCAGTTGCCATGGGTATGGGTGGGGCTTATAAAATTGGTGAAAATACCAAAAGTATGATCCTCACTCGTGCGTTGGCAGAGATGAGCCGTTTTGCAGTGAAACAGGGTGCAAATCCATTAACCTTTTTGGGATTGTCTGGTGTTGGAGATTTATTTGCCACCTGTAACAGTCCATTAAGTCGTAACTATCAAATTGGTTTTGCATTAGGTTCTGGGAAAACACTGGATCAAGCGACTAAGGAGCTCGGTCAAACTGCGGAAGGGATTAATACAATCGTCCAAGTGCGAACTAAAGCGGAAGAGCTGGATGTATATATGCCAATTACCAATGCGCTGTATGATGTGATTTTTGAAGGTGCGCCACCAATGACCATTGCGTTGTCTTTGATGAAAAATGGTCATCGCAGTGATGTGGAATTTGTTTTACCTCATCATGAAGTCTAGGGGTCTGTTGATATTTCATGCATGCTTGAAATATCAACAGACCTAATTAAAACTGTCATCTATTCGCGTTATGATGCAGCTATAAAAAATAAGGTCGTTTTATGCAGTTAACTTTAGTTCGTCACGGTGAAGCATCTCCAGCCATCAATGGAAATGATATACAGCGTCCACTTACACCACGTGGACATCAACAAGCTGAGCAAACAGGACATTTCTTAAAAGATGTGATTCAACCTGAGATTTTTGTGGTGAGTCCACTGTTACGTGCTCAAGAAACTTTGGCGCATATCAAGGCACATTTTCACGGCATTCCTGTGTTAATTTGCGATAAGATTAAGCCAGATGATGATGCCAAGGATGCGATTGAATGGTTATCCAAATTACCGTATGAGTCGATTGCAGTGGTGTGTCATATGAATGTTGTGGCACATATTGAAGAACAATTGACACACGAAGGCTTTAATCCATTTGCATTGGCCGAAGCACGTATTTATGATCAAGCTGTGATCGCGAATGGTTTGTCGACACAAAAGAATCGTTTTACACCAACATTATAATTTTTATATATCCGCAATAGGATAAGGGTACTGAACACCGATGCTGTATATATGGATGCCCGAAACCAATGGAACATGGTATTGGTCGGCAGGGGAAAATTGGTTGCAGGCACAAAGTCTTGAACAGTTGATTCAGGACTTGCAAGAGCATCATGGAAAAGAGGCTGTGGTTTATTTTCCAAGCCGAAATGCGCAATTATTACAACAATCAATGACCAAGGCGCATTACAAACAATTGGGGCAAGAGGGCATCAAATATCTCTTGGAAGAGTTTGTCACCTTACCGATTGACCATATGAAGGTTGTACATCATTTTCATAATGATCAACTCAATATCTTGGGTGTTGCACAATCTACGATTGAAACGTGGCAACATGCACTGAGTCTTTTGCCGATCCAGATAGCAGCATTTTTACCAGACTTTTTGATTTTACCAGAACCAGAACCGAATCAAGTGGTGTTGCTCAACCTGTACGATCACTTATTGGTGAGAGAAAATGCATGGACAGGTAACTCTGTTGATGATTTAGGTTTGTTCCTAGAGTTTCAGGCTGCAGAAACACAGTATAAATTTGCCAACCTGAATACCAGTCAACTTGATAGCCTCGCGACTGCATCGAGTAAAGATCAGCGGACCGAATTCAGTTATCAATTTGAACAATTGTTAAGGCCTAAACAGCATCCATTTAATGTTCTACCTAAATCAAAAAATGCAGAAGTGCATTGGTCTGGTTATTGGAAAGCTGCAGCCGCAGTCCTCTTGGCTGTGATTGTGGTGCAATTGGGTTATGATGCTTTACGTTGGTCAAAACTGAAAAAAGTTGCGGATCAAACCGCAAGCCAAGCGATTGAGCAGTATAAATCTTGGTTTGGTGAAAATAGTCGTGTCACAGAACAAAATATTAAAAGCCAGTTTGAAAGCCAATTACGTATGAGCCAACTTGGCGATACGCAAGCACTTTCGCTGTTAAGCCGTGTTGGACCAATCTTGATGCAAAAACAGATTGTTGCTCAGCAAGTCAGTTATGATGCTTCAGTATTGGCTATGTCACTCAAAGCAAAATCTGCGGATGATTTACAAGGATTAACTCAACAATTAAACCAACAAGGTTTCCAAGCTGAATTAGGCAATGTTCAGGCGGATACGGTTGGCGCAATTGGGGTGGTAAAAGTAAAATAATGAAAGCATTAACACGATTACAAAATAGCTTTGATCAGAAAATTGAAGCATTAAATGAATATCTACAAGGCTTATCTGTTCGTGAACGGGTAATGGTGATTTTTACCACCATTTTTGTCATTGTGACCGTGATTGGTTTTGCTTTGTGGAAAACGCATGCATTGGCAGACCAACAACAAAAACGGTTAAATGAATTAAAAGATCTAACCGTGTGGATGCAGAGTAATGCGGCGACAATGAAGCCTGCAAATGATGTGGGATTGACTGCAGCAGATAAAATACAACGAACGGCCCAACAACAAGGTTTGGCTGTTTCTTCACAGCAAAATGGTGAGCAGATTCAGCTTGTTGCAGAACACCAGAATTATGCTGTGTTGGCTAACTTTTTGATGCAGTTGTCTCAAATGGGTATCAGTATCCAAAAAATGGATATGGTCTCTAACAATAATCAGATTAAATTAACTGCAACAGTACAGTAAGCAATTAAAAACCCTATGTCAGGCATGGCGTTTTGATACGCCTATGCCTATAATGTGCCTACTTGAAAATCAGTAGACTGTGATTGGTATGTTATATTCATTGGCTCGCCCTTTGTTGTTTACTTTAGCACCAGAGCGTGCACATGAACTGACTCTCTCTATGCTCGATAAAGCCCATAAAATTGGCTTTATGCATCAGAAAGTTGCGGCAAAACCTGTGACCTGTATGGGAATTGAATTTCCAAATCCTGTTGGTCTTGCGGCCGGTTTAGATAAAAATGGTGCGCATATTGATGCTTTAGCTGCATTAGGTTTTGGTTTTATCGAGATTGGAACCATTACTCCACGTCCACAAGCAGGTAATCCTCAACCACGTTTATTTCGTATCCCTCAAGCAAAAGCCATTATTAACCGCATGGGTTTTAATAATGATGGCGTGGATAAACTGATTGAAAATGTAAAAGCGTCAAAATTTAAAGGTGTTTTAGGGATCAATATCGGTAAAAATGCGGACACACCTGTTGAAGATGCAGTATCTGACTATTTGATTTGCCTAGAAAAAGTTTATAATTACGCTTCTTATATTACGGTTAATATTTCATCGCCAAATACAAAAAATTTACGTAGTTTGCAAAGTGGTGATGCGCTCACTGAGTTGTTACAAACTTTAAAAGATCGCCAACTCGAACTGGCAAATCAATATAATCATTATGTTCCTCTCGTTCTTAAAGTGGCACCAGATTTAACTTCAGAAGATATTCAATTCATTGCAGCACAATTATTGCAATTTAAAATTGATGGACTAATCGTAACCAATACCACGCTAGGGCGTGAAGGTGTTGAAAACTTGCCAAATGGAAACGAGGCAGGTGGTTTGTCAGGTGCACCCGTATTTGAAAAGAGTACCGAATGTTTAGCTCAATTTGCCAAAGTATTGGCGGGTCAAATTCCATTGATTGGTGTCGGTGGTATTTTGTCTGGTGAACAAGCGGTTGCCAAACAGCAAGCTGGAGCGAGCTTGGTACAGGTTTATAGCGGGTTGATTTATACCGGCCCAACACTTGTGAAAGATTGTATTAATGCGATGACTGTGTGAAATGAACACACTTGATATCATCATTCTGGTCATTTTGCTCATTGGAGGGCTGAACGGTTTGCGTCAAGGATTTATCAAAGCCTTTGCGAACTTGATCGGATGGATATTCGCATTGATCATTGGGGCAAAATACGCTGTGGTTTTGGCACCTGCAATGAGCAGTCTAAGCCAAGACCCTGTTGTGCAAAAAATCGCAGCATTTGCCTTTATTGTGTTGATCATTGTGGTGTGTACATGGATTGTGTCCGCATTACTGAATGGGCTCTTGAAAAGTCTGAAATTGGGCCCATTAAATCGTTTAGCAGGTGGAGCATTTGGTTCTCTCAAAGGATTACTGATTGTATTGATCGCAATGCAGGGTTTAGGACCTTGGGTTGAGAGTTCACCGCACTGGAAACAGTCTAAATTTGTACAAATTCTATTACCTTATGCACCTTTGGCAACTGAATTGTCCAAAGATGCAGCAAATCAAGCTTTAAATCAAATGACATCGGAAGGCGCGTTGTTACATCGCCCTTCGACTGAAATGGACCAGTCAGAACGTGCTTCAGTTGATGAGCGTTCTGATCATTCGACGAAAAATCCTTTTTATTAATCGCTAGCTTGTCGCGAGGTTGCTATGTGTGGAGTTGTTGGGATAGCCGGTAAATCACCAGTGAACCAAATGTTATTTGATGCCTTAACGATGCTGCAACATCGAGGACAAGATGCTGCAGGGATCGTAACCTGCCATCAAGGGCGTTTATTCCTCCGCAAAGATAACGGTATGGTACGTGATGTATTCCATACGCGTCATATGCGTGCATTGCTTGGTAACTACGGGATCGGACATGTTCGTTACCCAACTGCTGGTTCATCAAGCAGTGCTGAAGCACAACCATTTTATGTGAACTCACCTTATGGCATTACGCTTGCTCATAATGGGAACTTGACCAACGCTGCAGAAATTCATGATGATCTGTTCAAAACAGATTTACGTCATATGAATACTGATTCGGATTCTGAAGTTTTACTCAATGTTTTTGCACATGAGCTACAAAAGATCAGAACTTTAAATCCAAGCCCAGATGATATTTTCCACACCGTATCTCGCGTACATGAGCGTTGTAAAGGGGCTTATGGTGTTGTAGCGATGATCACTGGTCATGGCTTGGTCGGTTTCCGTGATCCAAACGGGATTCGTCCTTTGATTTATGGTTCTCGTGAAACTGAACAAGGTGTTGAATACATTATCGCATCTGAATCTGTTGCGATTACTGCACTTGGTTTTAAAGTTGAACGTGATATCGCACCAGGCGAAGCGATCTTTATCGATTCAGAAGGACAGTTGTTTACCAAACAATGCGCTGCAAATCCTGAATATCGTCCGTGTATTTTTGAATATGTGTATTTTGCTCGTCCAGATGCCATTATTGATGGGATTTCAGTCTATAAAGCCCGTTTAAAAATGGGTGAAAAACTGGCGTATAAAATCTTGAAAGAATGGGGTGAGCAGCATGATATTGATGTTGTGATTCCAATTCCAGATACCAGTCGTACCTCTGCATTAGAGCTGGCAAATATTTTAGGTGTGAAATTCCGTGAAGGTTTTATGAAAAACCGCTATATCGGACGTACCTTCATTATGCCGGGTCAGCAGCAACGTAAAAAATCAGTTCGTCAAAAATTGAACCCTGTAGAACTTGAGTTTAAAGACAAGAATGTACTGTTGGTCGATGACTCGATTGTTCGTGGTACCACCTGTAATGAAATCATTCAGATGGCGCGTGACTCAGGTGCGAAGAAAGTCTTCTTTGCTTCTGCCGCACCAATGGTGAAATATCCAAATGTGTATGGTATTGATATGCCAGCCAAGGCGGAGTTGATTGCGTCAGGTCGTACAGTAGAAGAAATCCGTGAAAACATTGGTGCAGATCGTTTAATTTTCCAAGATTTGGAGGATTTGAAAAATGCAGTTCGTACCAGCAAAGTACCAGATTTAACTGAATTTGATTGTTCGGTGTTTGATGGTGTCTATGTCGCGGGTGGTATTGATAAGGCATATCTGGATGCACTTGAGCAAAAACGTAGTGATGCTGCGAAAAGTAAATCAGATGGTTATATCGATGTGAATATCGATGCCGCATCAGTTGACTTAACTGGGATCAAAGAAGAGTAATCTCATCTTAATCTATAGAAAAGCGGGAATTTCCCGCTTTTTTATTTTATGATAGTGGGTACGGAAACCCTAACTGAAACAATGTAATCAGGAAAACTTACATTGAAAGAAATGAGCCATTATTTAATTGAAAATAAAAATATTGCATGGTCAGTTAGTTTCTGTCTTATCGCAATGTTATTAACGGTCTTTATTCTCAATTTAATTTTGGGTTTGGTCGTTCATTTCTTTGATTATACCCAACCGATTTGGTGGCATGTACTTAGTCCTTATTTCATTGTAGTCCTTATTTTCGTCTTGTTTTGGTCTGTAGGGGCGGAGCTATATGTATTACGTGAGGGCGGTCACTCGCTGGCAAAGCAGCTAAAAGCACGTCGCTTAGTTTTCGATGAAAGTACGCCAGAAGAAAGTACTGCCTTAAAAGTTGTAGAACAGGTCGCTAAAAGTTTTGATATTGATACGCCCGCGGTTTATGTACTCCCTGATGAAGTTGGGGTGAATGCTTTAACTGCAGGGTTTAGATCACAGGATATTGTGATTATTTTGACTTGGGGTGCATTACAAAACCTGGATGAACTTGAACTTTATGGCTTACTCAGTTATGAATTTAATCAGATTTTATCGGGTGAAGCTGTTGAAAATACTAAGCTAAAAATTTTATATAGTGGTTTAACTACTTTTAGCCAGTGGGGCAGTAAGCTTGCTCAGGCGGGTTATAATCCCTATGCAACGACTTATCGAAATAAATTTGAAACCATCTTTGTTGCGATTGGTGGGGTAATTTGGTTAATCGGTAGTTTGGGTATTTTAATTACACGTTGTATTAAATATTTGACTTTAAGTGGCCGTACCTTCCGTAATGATCTCAAGACCATGCGCTTGATGAACAATAATGCCAATGTGCAAACCTTGTTACGGATTTATGTGCATCACTCAGGATCGCAGATCCATAGTGCTTATTCTGAGTCGATTTCGCATATGTGCTTTGCTAACTCGCTGAGTCCGCAGAGCTGGATGAATATTCATCCCAGTATTAAAGAACGAATTTACGAATTAAATCCAACTTTGTTGCAAGATCTGCAATTAGAAAATCTACGCAAGCTTCGTAATCGCCCGTTATTTAGCCTCTTTCGCTCGTTAGAAGAGGAAAGTGCCGAGCTCACCATGCCATGGAGTTCGCCACAGCCATTACCTTTATTGCGTTTATCACCGATTAGTTTTGCACTGAATGATGCAATCAAACCACTTAATCCAGAAGTTCGAAAGAATAAGAAACGCCCTGAGTTAATTCAACGGGCAATGCAAACAGCGACGGGTTCTCGTGAGGTCATGGTTGCGATTTTGATGATTCGTCAGTATCGCGAATTTATTCCGCAAGAAGCACCGGTCAGCCATGCGATTGTCGATGCTTTATTGAATTTGGATGGTCGTATTCATGTGCAGATTTTCCATGATGCCTGCAAAAATATTGGGCATATGCCGACCAGTATTGCACGCCAATTCTTAACCAAGTTGGCGTGTATCATTCAAGAAGATGGTGAAGTCGGTTTGCTTGATGCATTGTTGTTGGAACGGGTGAAACATGAACTCAATTTAATGCCTGCACATTTGCCTGCGGCTTTTGAAGATGTCAAATCTCAGATTGTACATTTGATCGATGCCTTACTGCATGTACAGCAAATTAATAGTCCGAACCAGCTCGAAGTTCGTGAACGTATCTTGCAGATGCTTTTAACTGAAGATGAAATGCAAA
Source organism: Acinetobacter sp. UBA991 (assembly GCF_002292065.1). NCBI lineage: Bacteria > Pseudomonadati > Pseudomonadota > Gammaproteobacteria > Moraxellales > Moraxellaceae > Acinetobacter > Acinetobacter sp. UBA991. The sequence continues at coordinate 92,660 of NZ_DBBF01000042.1, forward strand.
TTTATGCAGATATTTCAGATGAGCCTTTGGACTTGGCGGAAATTTTGAATGATGTCTCTGGTTTGTTATTACGCGATCGCCTTAATATTTTGTCGATTGCAGAAAGATGTTTGTGGAATGATCGGATTATTACCCAAGATGAATTAGATGTTTTAGGGCTTTTGTATTGGCGTTTAGGCTTTGATACACATGAAGTGGTCGAACAGATGCAGAAGAAAAATAGTTTAATGATTATTTAACAGAAATTCAGGCATTTGTCTGAATATTTTTTGCTAAAAGGTTACGTGACAATCACATAAAATGATGACATTTCAGGTTAAGCTTGCCGTTTATTTTTATTCTGCTATTACGTTCTTTTGAGTAAGTTATGGAACATATTGAAATTTTAAAAGCCTTGTTTTTAGGTTTTATTGAGGGTCTTACCGAATTCTTGCCCATTTCAAGCACAGGTCATTTGATTTTATTTGGTCATATGATCGACTTTCATTCAGATGATGGTCGTGTTTTTGAAGTTGTTATTCAGCTTGGTGCGATTTTGGCTGTGTGCTGGTTGTATCGTCAAAAGATTTTTGACTTGGTCAAAGGCTTCTTTAGTGGAGATGCTGAAGCACGTCACTTTGCCTTTAGTGTCTTACTCGCTTTCATTCCAGCAGTCGTGATTGGTATTTTTGCGGTCGATTTCATTAAGAGTGTCTTGTTTAGCCCGCTGGTGGTTGCTGTTGCTTTAATTGTGGGTGGTCTGATTATCTTCTGGGTTGAATCAAAGAATTTTGATCATAAAACAACGGATGCGACCAAGATCACTTATAAACAAGCATTCTTGGTGGGGTGTGCGCAATGTGTTGCGATGATTCCAGGGACTTCACGTTCAGGTGCGACCATCGTTGGTGGTATGTTCTCTGGATTGTCTCGTAAGGCAGCAACCGAGTTTTCGTTCTTCTTGGCGATGCCAACCATGTTGGGTGCGGCGGTATTTGATTTGGCCCGTAATGCGGATGTCTTAACGCAAGACAATATGCTGAATATTGCTGTTGGCTTTGTCGCAGCATTTATTTCTGCACTATTGGTGGTCAGTGCCTTGGTGAAATTTGTGGAACGCCATACCTTACGAGTATTTGCTTGGTACCGTATTGTGCTTGGTATTATTCTGTTATTTGTCTTTTTATAAAAATAAAAACATCTCCCTTTTGGCAACTGCGAAAAGGGAGATTCTCAGTTAAAATTTCTTTTCTTTATTTTAAATCCTTCAGATCTGGTTCGATAGCACGATGACAATAGTGAAAATGAATGCTCGAGACTTAATTATTGATTTGCTGTTAGGACTTCAAGGTCGAGCGATTTCAATTAAACAAATCATTATTGCAGCGCGGCTTTTTGAAATCAGTGAAAATAGTATTCGGGTTGCTGTGACACGGTTATCCAGTGATGGTGTGATTGAAGCCATTGAACGTGGCGTCTATCAATTTACAGTTCAATCGCACGAATGGGCAAATGTCATGCTGAATCGTAAGCATGGTATTAAACAAACCAAAGTATGGGCACATCACTATTTAGCTGTTTTTACAGGTGAACTTGGGCGGGTTGATCGTACTGCATTAAATCGTCGTGAAAGAGCATTAAAGCATTTTGGCTTTAAAGAATTAGAGCAGGGCATTTATATACGTCCTGATAATTTGGTCATTACATTTGACCAGCTTATTTCAGAGTTAAAAGCTTCAGGCTTAGAAAATAGTGCCAAGATCTGTCAAATTGGCCATTTTGATGCACATACTTTGGCGCTCATCCCCGCACTTTGGCCCACTCAAACCTTAAATCTTAACTATGAAAAATATAGCCAAATGATTCAAAAATGGCTGTCGACTGTCGACCAGCTTAATTTGGAAGACGCAGCGCGAGAGTCTTTATTATTGGGTCGACAAACCATTTCCTTATTGATGAATGATCCATTATTGCCAGAAGGTTTTGTTGATGTGCAACTTCGCGAGCAATTTGCGCAGAGCGTACAACAGTTGGATCAGACAGGATTGAACGTATGGCAGAAGTTTTATGAAAGTAGTCTTGAGTAAATATTCATTACAAATATTACATAAAATTTAATTTTAATTTATTGACAGAAATATTACTTAATTTAGAATAAAAATATAAATTGTGTAGTTTTAAAAATAAAACAAATGCAGGATAGGGATATGAATACACGTGTAGCGATTAGTGATTTATTCTCGCGAGAGGAAATTACTGAGTTAACAGCCAAGTCTGATGCGCACGGCAGTTGGGCTGTGTTTTCGACATGGGCTGTGATTGGTGGAACTTTTGCGGCTGTAGCTAGCTCTTGGGAGTATTTACCTGCTTGGGGTAAATTACTCATGTGTGTTGCAGCCTTGGTCATTTTGGCTGGCCGTCAGTTGGCACTCGCGATCATCATGCATGACGCTTCCCATCAAAGTTTATTTAAAACCAAATGGTTGAATGATACCTTGACGGATTGGTTATGCGCGCGTCCGATTTGGAATGATCTACATAAATATCGTGCCCATCATATGCGTCATCATAGTAAAACCTCTACGGTCGATGATCCTGATTTATCCTTAGTTACAGGTTTTCCAACCACGAAAAAATCCTTAATGCGTAAATTTATGCGTGATTTGTCTGGCGTGACGGGGTTTAAGTTTGCGGTCGGCCGAGTGTTGATGGATATTGAAAAAATGGAGTGGACGGTATCAAACGACCGCCGCTGGATTTCTCAGGAAGGCAAACACTGGAGCGATTATCCTAAAGCATTCCTAAAAAATAGTGGTGGTGCAATTGCAACTAACGCTGCTCTATTTTCAGCGTTGTGGGCAGCGGGGCATCCTAAACTTTATGCATTATGGGTTGTGGCGTATTTGACCCCATTTCCTTTATTCCTCAGAGTCCGTTCAATGGCAGAGCATGCAGGAATGGAAACCAGTCATAGTGCTTTAACCAATACGCGTACAACTAAGGCAGGCTATATTGCTCGTGCTTTGGTTGCACCAATCAATGTCAACTATCATAAAGAACATCATTTGATGGCAGCTGTACCTTATTTTAAATTGCCAAAAATGCACCAGATGTTAAGACAACGCGGTCATGTTGCCGAACCACCAAGCTATTGGCAAGTGCTGAATGAGCTTTCAGCTAAAGCGGATTAAATATTGGATTTTTTAGGGCTCTGTTTTAAATCGGGGCTCACACAACAGGAATGGTGGAAAAGAGTATGGCAATGGATAAACAAGAAATTATTGGATTTTTAGCACAAGAATTTCCGCAGGCGTTACAAAAAAGTACCATTGAGGAGATTCCTCCTAAGGGGGCACAGCTACTTTATCGTGTCGATGCAGGAGACCTGCGTCCAGGACAAACTGTTTCTGGCCCAACGCTGATGTTGATTGCAGACTATGTACTCTATATTGCCATCTTGGGGCATCTGGGGCTGGTTGCAATGGCAGTCACCACCAATATGACCATTAATTTTTTTCGTAAACCCAATGGTAATCGGGATATTCGGGCTGTGTGTAAGTTGATTAAAGTCGGGAAAACTTTGGTCACAGGTGAAGTTTGGCTATATTCTCTGGATGATGAAGAACCAGTTGCGCATGTAATTGGAACTTATGCACTACCACAAAGTTCACCATCGACCTTAGGCGGATGAAACGTTCAAAATACTCGCGCAACTGAATGATTGGCTGTAAATCCGTTAAAAATAAAAATCTCGTCATAGGATAGTATCCACAAATAGGTTGAGATAAAGAAATAAAAGAAATCTTATCTGGGAAGAACGAGATGATAATTAAAAACGGTTTTATTGCTTTGGCATTATTCGGATTCGCTGTAACAACGCAGGCGAAGCAAACAGTTTGTGTATTTGATCCAGTTGGTAAATCGGGTGATGCATTTGCACTGGCAAAAGATTATGCATTAGAAGCAAAAAAGTGGGGCGCAGAGATTGATTTGCGTGCCTATGTCGATGAGCGTGTTGCAGCTGAAGATTTAAAAGTAGGGCAATGTGATGGTGCAATTATCAGTGGATTACGTGGTCGACAATTCAATAAATATGTCGGTTCACTTGATGCAGTTGGCGCTTTAACTGATTTGAAAACGGCAATTCTTGCTTATCAATTGCTCTCTAAGCCTCAAGCGGCAAAAAGTATGATCAATGGCCCTTATGAAATTGCGGGTCTTGGAACGATTGGACCTGCGTATTTGTTTGTTGCTGATCGTAATATAAATACTTTGGCTAAGGCCGCAGGTAAGAAAGTTGGTGTATTTGCTTATGATGAAGCTCAACCGAAATTGGTTGCACAAATAGGTGCACAAGCTGTTTCAGTCGATGTGACCAATGCAGGGGCAAAATTTAATAATCATCAAATTGATATTGTTCCCGCGCCAATTGTTGCTTATAAGCCTTTTGAGCTTTATAAGGGACTCGGTGATAAAGGCGGAATTGTCAAATTTCCACTGACGCAAATTTCGGCAAATTTCATTATTCGAAAGGATAAATTTCCTGACGGGTTTGGGCAGAAATCGCGTGAATGGGTGGCGGGGCAACTCGGTCGAACGTTTAATATTATTTCAAAATACGAAAAAGAAATTCCAACCAAATACTGGATGATTATCCCACCTGAAGAACAAGTCAACTATATGAAGATGATGCGTGAAGCACGTATCTCACTCACTAAAGCAGGAATTTATGATCCAAAAATGATGAACTTCTTGAAAAAAGTTCGCTGCAAACAAAATCCAAATAACTTTGAATGTGCGCTCAATGATGAGTAACACATGATTTGATTGATGAACCCTCTTTATTGATTGTAATTTAGAGGGTTTTTAGTCAGTAAGGCGACACTATATTTTAAAAAACATAACAACATTTAGATATGAGAAAGTCAAAGAACATGCTACAACTAAGCTGTTCAAATTTATTTGTACTCACGATTTTCTATTGATATGACGCTACCGCTCGACTTAACACCTTTATCGCAAATTGAATCAAATCAAGAACATATTTTAGCGATCAAGCGTAATGATTTATTACCTTTATTGAACGATCCGCATCGTTTAAGTCATTATGCAGATCATTTGGTTCAAGCTCAAAGCGTCTTGCTGAATGGTGTCGATCCTAAGTTAAATCAGCAGCTTAGCGAAGTGATCACTCAGATTATTCAGCAGTTGTCTTTATCCAAAAAGTTTTTAGGCACACGCCGTTTTAATGCACTGCAAAAATGGTTGGGCATTGATATTGAATATGATGCTGGGCAAGTGAAATATGTTAAAGATTTAGATCGTTTGATTAATGAAGCGAATTATTTGAGTCAACGTTTGCAGATTGAAATCCAAAAATCACAATCGCGTTTACAGCAGGTATTGGGTTTAAGAGAGCAGATGGCTGCTTATATTCAGGCAGCCGATCAATTCTTGATTGAGTATCCTCAGTTTAGTAAGCAGCAAGTGCTGGATCATTTTGTGGAGCGCTTATCTAAAAAGGTAAATACTTTACAAACATTACAGACCAGTAATGATATTGCAATCAAACAGATGCAGCTTTCACAGCATTTATCTTTTAGCTTGCTTGATCGTTTTAAAGAGGCACAACAGGTTTTAATTCCAGCATGGCAATATCATTTAAAGCAAAGTCGGGAATCCAATTCGACTGCGACGATTGAACAGTTGGATAAAAGCCGCGAAGATTTAATCCAAAATTTGAAAAAATCATTACAGAAATAAGAGGGAAATATGATGTCAGATTCAGAACTGAGTAAGGTATCTCATGAGCTTGAAATTAAGCCAGAGCAGCGTTTTGAGCAGTTGAACTTAAAAGACTTAGGCCTACAACCTCAAGATTTTGCTGAAGTGATGGATGCGCATAAAGAACTGGCCGATATCAGTACCACTGCTGTTGCAGAATATGGCAAAAATATTGCCAATAAAACCTCAACCTATACCGATGAGTTGTTGAATCTGGTACAGAACAAAGACCTTGATGCAACTGGACAAAAACTCAATGAAGTGGTGCAAGTCGCTCAGCAGTTAAATACTTCAAGTATTTTAAATAAATCTAAAAGTTCAGGTTTTTTTGGTGGCTTATTGAGTAAGTTCAAGAATGCTAAACAAAATTTTGATCAGCATTTTAATACCACCAAAGAGCAGATTGATGTATTGGTCAAAGAAATTGAAAGCTCACAATCAGGTTTGAAAGCACGTGTTGGGACATTGGATAAAATGTTTGATGCGGTTCAAGATGAATATAAGCAACTAGGTGTTTATATTGCAGCGGGTCAGTTGAAGCAGCAGGATATTCAACAGCAAATCACGATTCTGACAAGTCAGGAACAAGATCAACAGACCACTCAGCAGATTTATGATCTCAATCATGTGGCAAATAATCTTGAAAAACGAGTCAGTGATCTTCATGTTTTACAGCAGTCTGCGATGCAGACTTTGCCGATGATTCGGATTATCCAGTCGAATAACTTGATGTTGGTAGACAAATTTTACGCGATTAAAAACATCACATTACCAGCTTGGAAAAATCAAATTAGTTTGGCAATTTCGTTGCAAGAGCAAAAGAATAGCGTCCAACTTGCCAAGGCCATTGATGATACTACCAATGAATTATTACGTCGTAATGCTGAGTTATTGCATCAAAACTCAGTTGATACGGCTAAAGCCAATCAGCGTTCCGTGATCGATGTTGAAACCCTTGAACATGTACAAAACACCCTCATTAAAACAGTAAATGATGTGATTCAGATTCAGAAAGAAGGGATGCAAAAGCGTGCCGAAGCGACAACCCGTTTGCGTGCTTTGCAAGAAAATTTGAATCATCTGGTGCTTGAAAATAGCCAACCACCTAAATCTTGATATTGCTAATTTTTGAAGGAAAGATCATTGTCACCCATAGAAGATTTTAGTGTACAACCGATTGACCAGCGTTTAGATGTTTTAAAAAAACGTCAACGCAATTTAATGATCTGGTTTTTTCTGACCAGTACATTCGTTGTTGTTACAATCGCTGGTCTGTTTTTGCAAAAAGAATTTATCTATCGTTTCTTTGATCTTTCTGTACATGTGCAGGCTTTAGATTTACCTTATCATGTACAGGATCTTGTTCCTTTTAAGCAACCCGTCGATTATCTTTTTAATTTATTATCATGGTTCGGCTGGCTGTTTCTCAAACTTTTTGTCTCATTTATTGGCGCTTTTTTACTGCTTAGTTGGGCCAAGAAATTTAAATTTTTTCAGCAACGTTTTCAAGCATGGACACAGCGTATTCTGGCGTGGGTGATTTCTTTTATTTTGCTTTGGTCAGGTCTGACCTACATCCAGTATGACTGGAAAGATGAAACTAAGCAGGCTTATCAACAATGGATGAGCTATCAAAACAATATTGTTGAAAGTCAGATTGCTCAAGATTTACAGCAGGCCAATATTTCTTCGACTGAAAAAGCTTATGTCTTGGCGCAAGTGGCCTTATTGCATCAACCTGTCGATCGAAAGACCGCTAATGTCTATGTGAATCAATTAATTAGTGCAGAGAAAACCAATCCAACTCAATTTAAAGCATATGACTTTAAACCTGAACAGCTGTGGGTCATGCAGCAGCAACTATACGGTAAGAGTATTACCTCAATCACGCAGCCCTTAGACCTGCGCGCACAGCAAGCCGAACGTATTTCTCAGATTGTGAATGTCATTTTATGGGGCTTGATTGTATTGGCTGTTGCTTTAAGCACAATTTTATATGTGCTCGCCAAACATTTGAAAAATCGTCGTGTGCGGATTGGTCAAAAATTGGATGTCTCTTAATTTTAAGTTCGGTTTATCCGATCAAACTCATAAAAACATACTGTTTTACCTATTCATTACTTTTGCGTACTATAGCCTCATTGAATGAATTTAGCTGATTTAAAAGTCTTAGCGTTTGGAGAAATACATGTTAGATCAAAATATTAAAACTCAATTAAAAGCTTACTTAGAACGTTTAGAAAGTCCAATCGAGTTGGTTGCCGCTTTAGATGACTCCGACAAAGCAGAAAAAATTAAAGAACTCGTGACTGAAATTGCTGAACTTTCTGACCAAGTAACGGCGCGTTTTGACGGTTCAAATGCTCGCCGTCCTAGTTTCGGTGTGGCCAAAGCAGGTGAACAACCACGTGTGTTCTTTGCTGGCTTACCGATGGGACATGAGTTTACTTCTTTGATCTTGGCATTATTACAAGTATCGGGTTATGCACCTAAAGTCTCTGATGAAGTACTCACTCAGATCAAAGGCTTAAACTTGACTGCCAACTTTGATGTGTTTGTATCGTTGAGCTGCCATAACTGTCCAGATGTGGTTCAAGCTTTAAACTTGATTGCGATTAACAATCCAAATACTACAGCAACCATGATTGATGGTGCTTTCTTCCAAGACGAAGTTGAAGAACGCAAAATCTTGGCGGTGCCAATGGTGTTCCAAGACAATCAGCATATTGGTCAAGGTCGTATGACTTTGGAAGAAATCTTAGCGAAATTGGATAGCAATTCAGCTGAGAAAGATGCAGCCGCAATCAATGCCAAAGATGCATTTGATGTGTTGGTGATTGGTGGCGGTCCTGCTGGAGGTACAGCGGCGATCTATGCGGCACGTAAAGGCATCAAAACGGGTATCGTGGCTGAACGCTTTGGTGGTCAGGTGATGGATACCATGGACATTGAGAACTTTACCACTGTTCAAAAAACCGTAGGTCCTCAGTTCGCTCAAGACATGGAAGCCCATGTCCGTGAATACGGTGTCGACATCATGAACTTGCAACGTGTCAGCAAGATCACTGGTGCAGATCAAACGGCCAATGGTCTGGTTGAGGTTGAACTGGAGAATGGTGCCAAACTTGAATCGAAAACCATCATCCTGTCTACAGGTGCACGTTGGAGAGAAATGAATGTACCGGGCGAAGCTGAATACCGTACTCGTGGTGTAGCGTACTGCCCACACTGTGATGGTCCATTATTCAAAGGCAAACGTGTTGCGGTGATTGGTGGAGGTAACTCAGGTGTTGAAGCAGCGATTGACCTTGCAGGGATTGTTGAGCATGTGACTTTGGTTGAGTTTGATACCAAACTTCGTGCAGACCAAGTACTGCAAGACAAATTAAACAGCTTACCAAATACCACTGTGATCATGAATGCCTTAAGTACTGAAGTGGTTGGTGATGGTGCTCAGGTAACGGCATTGAAATACAAAGATCGCGCTACTGATGTTGAACACACAGTTGAACTTGCAGGGATCTTCGTACAAATTGGTTTATTGCCAAACACGGATTTCTTAAAGAACAGCGCAGTTGAACTCAGCAACCGTGGCGAGATTGTGATTAATGATCGCAACGAAACCAATGTCAAAGGTGTCTTTGCCGCAGGTGACTGTACGACAGTACCGTACAAGCAAATCATCATTGCCACAGGTGAAGGCGCGAAAGCATCACTGTCTGCCTTTGATTATATGATTCGTTCTGGTGTGTAAGTAATCGCTTAAAAAAAGCCCCAATTATTTGGGGCTTTTTTATTGTGTTTAGTTCTTCGGTTTATATAAACCGTGATCGACAAGGTGTTCACGCAAGATACGACGTAATTCTAGAACTGCTTCTGGGGTCTCTTGAATTGAATGGCCGCCCGTGAAAATCTTCTCGGAAACAGCACCATCTAAATGTGCACTCTTATAAGGAACAATCCCGTCTGTAATGACATTTGGATCATCACTCTTGGTAATGTTGCCCATAATCGAGTGAAAAACCAGTCCATTTTCAGGCGGAATAGAGGCGGTTAATTCCATAAATTTGGATTTTTTACTGAGATCACTTGGCCCATTTTGAATTACATCATTGGTCAGGGTTTTAACGAATTCTTTTAAATCCATATCATCACTGGTGAGTGTATCTGCCAAAGTGGTCAAGAAGGTTGCAGGGAGTTTGATGATTTTACGTGCTGCTAGTGTAAACCAGCGATCAGCAAAGTCAGTTCCTTTATGTGGAGCAGCCAAGAAAATGGCACGATCAAAATTAGTAATCGGTTCCATTTTAAGCCGTTCACCAATCACAGGATGCTTGCGTAAACGCGTTTGTTGACGGCTACTCATCATGGTGAGTGCCTGTTTAGAAATATCAGCATTGCTCACCAAGAGTCGGCTGATAATGCCTCCCATACTATGCCCAATTAAAACTGCATCTTGTGCTGCAGCATCTTTATTGTTGAGTGAGCCAAAGGCTTGTTTTAATAAGGCATAAATTTGAAAACGGCTTTCCAGAATCGGCATATTGGTTGAATAAAACACTTGCCAAACTTGATAGTGTTCACGTAGTACCGCATCACCCATAATATCATTAGTGACCGCAATCCATGCCTCAGGGCTGCTGGCAAGACCATGCACCAATACAATCACTTTCTTGTTCGGATTATAGGGTTCCAGCATATAGAGATGTGGCATGGTCAGATGCTGATCACGATCAATTAAAGTTAAATAAGCCGCTGCACCTAAATTATTCTCAGCTAACCAGAGTCCATAAGGTGCAGAGAAATTGGCTGCAAGCGAATATTCTTTACCTGCAATACTGACTTTCTCTACGCTATAAGGGTCATAAACCTTTACTTCAAAGTTTGGATTATTTAAAACATCATTAATGGTTGCGGCTGCATTCTTGGGTTGCGCAATAATGGTTGCGGCTAAATAACGTGCTTTATGAATATTAGGGTTAATTCCATTTGGATAGCTATAACTTAATGGATCAAGAATATATTTATTTTCGCCATGGGCTGCATCCGTTGAAGGAAACACGGCCACGAAATCTGAACCGAAACCATCACGGCGGTTAATGGCTCGTAAGCCCGAAAAGTTCATGTTATAGCTGGAAATAAATTTCTCCAGCTTCATATTTTGTAAGCGTTGATAGGATTGAATGTCTATCGTATAGGTGCTTTTGCCAATTTGAATGGTAGGGCTAATGGTTTTAGACGGATTTCTTAAACTATGCACATTCACCAATTTGGTTAAAGCTTGGTTGTAAAAGTCTCGAATCTGGACCTGACGGTTATCAAAAATGCGTTCTTGCGGTTGTCGTGTCGTTTTGAACAAATATGCATAGCTATAACGGATGCTTTTATCTAAAGCTTCAAGCTCTTGATCTAAGCATTGCTCATAGGTCTTTTGTATGGCTTTCTGTTCTTCCTCAGGTTTGTGTTTTGTCAGTTTACTGATTTTACATTCGGACGCGTCGGACAGACTCAGCGCTTTTGAGAGATAGAGTTCGCTCGCTGTAGATAAAAGTTGCTCATCCTGGATTTGCGGAATTTTGTGTAGATCTGCAATGCACTCATTTGGTGTTTGCATACACACTTTGGCTTCTTTGCCCGACATCGACAAGACATTGAGGCTGGCTTCACTGAGTTTTTTTTGCGTAAGAATGCTGTTACGTTCGTTGGCAATCGTCACATTGAGAGCTTGTTGTTTGATACTGACAACTTGGCAGCCACTCATCACGACGGTGCTTAGGAGAGAGATAAAAAATAGACGCTTATTCGGTGTAAATGCTAGCATGGTATGTCAGCAATTTCGCTGGAAGATTGTAGCTATAATACGAAAATCGAATGTTTTTTCAATCATAGATAAAAAAATAGACTGCACACAGCAGTCTATTTTTGTAATGCGATTCTACAAGCTCAATTAGTTCAGAACTTGCCACACATTCCAGCGTTTTCCGGCTTCAACTTCTTTGATCAAACGATCAGTCACTTCTGCTTCGTCAGGATAGTTGATTTTATAGTTTTTCAAGGTTTGAAGCGCATTTTTCTTTTGCTCTAACCATAAATAGTTGTTGGCAGCAGAAAGATAAGCTTCTTGGACGCCACCTTTCATTGCTTTGTCTAAATATGGAATAGCCTCACGTTGACCACCACCTTCTGATAAGCCAAAACCGAACCAGAAGTTGGTTTCAGGATCATTCGGGCTGATCGCGAGAATACGTTGCGCATAAGTTAATGACTTTGAAGTATAAGATGTACCTAAGTCTAAGTTACGTGCCATCACGCTTGCTTTAAACGCACGAGTCAAGATATCTAAAGAAGCATTTGGCTTTTCGGCTAAAGCATCTAGTTTCTGCGTGGTTTCTTTTAACTTGACTTCATAGCCCTTACGTTCTTGACGTTCTGGGAAACGAGGTGGATAGTGACGTGCTTTACCTTCAACTAATTGTAAAAAGTCATCGATTTCAGTGACATCAATTTCATTCTCACCAGCAAGAACCGCATATTTCATGTTGCGTTGTTTGTTGTCAATGGTTGGGATAATGAGCTTGTTGATATCCAATGTTGTTGATTTTGATGGATCATTTTGTAATGACACGACCATTTTCGTGACAGGCTGAGCCGCAGCATCTTTGATCGCAACTTCAAAGCTTGGTGGGGCATCATACTTGGTTGGATTTAAAGCATAGAATGGAGGAGTTGGGTCTGGTTCCTTAAACACAAAGGGTTCAGCAACCTTCTCTTTTTTAACAGGGGCAACGCCACAGGCCGTCAAAAAAGAAGTTGAAAGTACAAGTAATGCCAAAGGCTTAAAATTCATGCTTTACATCCATTAATTTTAGTTAAATGAGAAGTAGATCGTTGGTTTCACCAGTCTAGGAAAAGCAAAACCAACTTGCAATGAGAAGCTTGTTACATTTTTTATATATTTGACTAGGTTGCCGAAGTTTTGTTCTGTGCTTCGCACTCACGTCTAACTTCTTCAATAATTTTAAGTTCTTCTTTACTCAATGGTTGAGTTTTTGAACTTTGCGAGGTGAAGCTCGGGTCAAGTTCAGACAGACGTTGGCAAAGTACGTTCATGCGTTTTTCATTTTTTTGCATACGATCGAGTAAAACGCGCATGCCTTCTAAAATAGGATCAGACTGATCTTGTGTTGTCGCATAAGGTTCGAAACCAATACTTTCCGCGTAGTCACGGCGATTGACTTCATCTTGTTCGATTTGACTTTTGTCTTTGAAAATATAACGGGCAGGGTTACCAACAGCAGTTACACCAGCAGGTACTTCTTTGGTTACAACTGCATTTGAGCCGACTTTGGCACCTTTATGTACTGTAAACGGTCCCAAGATTTTTGCACCAGCACCAACAACCACACCATCTTCAAGTGTTGGATGACGTTTGCCTTTATTCCATGTAGTTCCACCTAAGGTGACACTATGATAAAGCGTTACATCATCACCAATCTCAGCTGTTTCACCAATCACTACACCCATGCCGTGATCGATAAAAAAACGCTTACCGATTTTTGCGCCAGGATGAATTTCAATACCAGTGGCAAAGCGGCTAAAAGAAGAAAGTAGGCGGGCGGTACCTTTATATTCTTTTTTCCAGAGCTCATGCGCCATGCGATGCATAATCAGTGCATGGATACCTGGATAGGTGGTCAGGACTTCTAATGTATTGCGGGCCGCAGGATCACGCGCAAATACAGCTTCGATATCTTCTTTTAGCTGTTTAATCATGATTATGATCCTCCGTATTGGTCTTTTTCCATGAACCTTGGGCTAATGCCTGTACGCGGCTAAAGATTCCACGTAATAAATGATACTCCATACGATCTAATTGTATCCTTCCGAATAGACGACGCAAGCGTAATGGGAGTAAACGGGGATTATTTGGATCTAAAAACTCAATTTCAGTCAACATTTTTTCTAAATGAGGATAAAACTGTTCCATTTGTTGTTGTGTAACCAATGGTTCATCCCATTCCATGCTTTGTTGTTGCTTCAGTTGCATGTGGTCATCTGACTTGTCTTGAACCTGAGTATTTTGTTCAAGCGCAGCCATTCTTAACTCATAGCAAACCACTTGAATCGCTTGCGCGACATTGAGTACGCCATATTCAGGGTTTACTGGAATGGTTAAGTGATAATTGGCTAGGGCTAATTCTTCATTGGTGAGTCCACGATCTTCACGCCCAAACACAATTGCAATATTTTGTTGTTTGGTTGCAGCATCTAATGCTTCTTTTGCAGCAGGTCGAACATCTAGCAATGGCCATGGAATCGTGCGACTACGTGCACTGGTCCCAAACACCATATGACAATCTTGAATGGCTTGTTCCAAAGTTTCAACAATTTCAATTTGTTCAATTAAATCTTGCGCACCTGCTGCCAGTGCATCAATATCCGAATGTGGATAGGTCTTTGGTGCGACGAGTACAAGTTTTGATAAACCCATGGTTTTCATTGCGCGTAAAGCACTACCAATATTGGCTGGTAGGGTGGTATTGACCATAACAATACGCACATGATCCAAATGTTTGGACACGTTGTTTGAGTCAAACAGGTTCATATATTATCCAAAATTAAGAGTATTGAGAGACTTCAGCTTGATAAAGATCCAGTGCTTCATCCATTGACATATTGTCTGGTGGAGGAGCTACCGTTGCAACTTTAGGTGCCTCAGCTGCTTTTGCAGCCTTCGATTTCACTTGGTATTCGATGAAAATGGTTTCTTTGCCAAAATAATCGCGTAATTTTCCAAGTAATTCATCTAATGGCACAACTTTCCATTGTGCACCTAAATGTAATTCAGCAGTTGCGAAGCTTTGTTCAAGCAGGATTTGCAGACCAATATGCTGACACATATCGATATTACAATAAGGTAATAGGATCGCCTGTAGATCCTTGGCCAAAGATTTGGTCATCAAATCTTGAGGGAGGCGAATTTGAATGCTTTGCGCTCGTTTTTGGCGAATTTCATTCAAATTAAAAGCTTTACTTAGTCGTGCCATCGGGCGATCAAAGCCTTCACGCTCGTAAATTTCACCCTCAATCACCACAACCTGTTCTAAACGAACAATATCTTTGTAGCGTTGGAAACGCTCATGGTTACAGCTAATTTCAACACGTGCTGTACCATCATCGAGTGTGATCATGATGCGGTTTGGGAAGTTGGCAATATCAACCACTAAACCTGCAAAAACAGTAGTCACACCGCGACGTGTCGGAGTGAGTTCATTCAGTTTGGCAGAAATGAATGATTTTAATTCAGGACGATAGACATCAATCGGGTGACCTGTAAGGTAGAGCCCCAGTGTGTCTTTTTCGCCTTTAAGACGAACCTCATCTGACCAAGGTTTCACGGGTTTGGCTGGTTTACGCTGAACTTCTTCAACTTCACCAAACAAGTCCATGATACCTGTTTCACGATTACTTCGAGCTTGATCAGCTGCTTGGACTGCTTCAGGTAATTGAGCCATTAAACTTGAGCGTTCAATACCAAGACAATCCAGCGCACCTGCACGAATCAAAGCTTCTAAGGTACGCTTATTGATTTTTTTCAGATCAATACGATGACAGAAATCAAATAGATCTTTATATGGACCTTCATTAATTCGTGAATCGATGACCGATTGCATTGCCTGTTCACCTACACCTTTGATCGCACCTAAACCATACACAATGGTTTGCTCATCGCTAGCATGGAAGTGATATAAAGACATATTCACGGAAGGTGGAAGTACTTCCAACTTGTTATTGCGGCAGTCGTCAATCAAGAAGACGATACTGTCCGTATTCTGCATTTCCGATGATAAAACCGCCGCCATAAACTCAGCAGGGTAATGTGCTTTTAACCAAGCCGTATGATAGGCAACTAGGGCATAGGCAGCGGCATGTGATTTGTTAAAACCATAACCTGCGAATTTTTCCATATAGTCGAAAATATGGTTAGCAGTTGCTTCATCAATATCTTTTTTCGATGCACCTTCAATAAAGATTTGGCGTTGTTTCACCATTTCTTCAGGTTTCTTTTTACCCATAGCTCGACGAAGTAAATCCGCGCCGCCAAGGGTATAACCTGCACAGAACTGTGCAGCCTGCATTACCTGTTCTTGGTAAACCATAATCCCGTAGGTCGGTTCTAACACACCTTCCAATAAAGGATGTAGATATTCAAACTCACCACCATGCATACGGTGGATAAAGTCAGGAATAAGATCCATAGGACCTGGTCGATATAAGGATACGAAAGCAATAATTTCTTCAAATTTGCTTGGTCTTGCTTCCTTCAGCATTTTTTTCATGCCGACGGATTCAAACTGGAATACCGCTGTGGTATTTGCATTGGCAAAGACCAGATAGGCATCTTTGTCATCCAGTGGGACATCGGCAATATTAAGTGGTATTTCAGCCTTGATTCTTTTATTAATATTTTGAACCGCATCTTCAATCACGGTCAGGTTACGTAAACCCAAGAAGTCAAACTTTACCAGACCTGCTGCTTCTACGTCATCTTTATCGTATTGTGCGACACGGTTAGTACCATCTGAATCACACAGTACCGCGGAGTAATCGGTAATTTTACCTGGCGCAATAACGACACCACCCGCATGTTTACCTGTATTACGGGTAATACCTTCAAGTTTGAGTGCCATTTCCCAGATTTCAGCAGCATCATCATTGTCAGGGTTGGATGGGTTGGTGACGATATCTTTAAGCTGCGGCTCCATGTCAATCGCTGTGACCAAATCGACACCCAGCGGTTTTGTTGGAATCATTTTTGAAATACGGTCAGCAAGACCATAAGACTTACCAAGGACACGTGCTACATCTCGAATCGCACCTTTTGCTGCCATGGTACCGAAGGTCGCAATCTGTGATACTGCTTGGCGGCCATAGTTTTGGGCCACATATTCAATCACACGGTCACGGCCAGCAATACAGAAATCGACGTCGAAATCGGGCATCGAAACACGTTCTGGGTTTAAGAAACGTTCAAATAGCAAATCATATCGTAATGGATCAAGGTCGGTAATTTTTAAACTGTAGGCAACCAATGAACCAGCACCCGAACCACGACCAGGACCTACAGGGACGCCATTATTTTTGGCCCACTGAATAAAGTCCATGACGATCAGGAAGTAGCCAGGAAATCCCATCTTAAGAATGATATCAACTTCGTATTTGATTCGTTCATCATAAGGCTTCCGAATCTCAGCCCAATCCTCATCACGTTCAGCAATCGGATAAAGATGATTTAAACGCTCCTCTAAACCTTCACGAGACAAATGTTCAAAATAGGTGTCGATGGTATAGCCATCTGGAATCGGGAAGTCAGGTAAGAAATAAGTACCCAGTTGCAATGCAACATTACAACGTCTTGCAATATGGTAGGTATTTTCAATCGCACTTGGAATATCTGAGAATAGCTCAGACATTTGCTCGCCAGTTTTGAAATACTGCTCAGTACTATAGTTTTTAGGACGTTTATCATCACCTAAAACATAGCCGTCGGCGATACAAACACGAGCTTCATGTGCTTCAAAATCATCTTGTTTAACAAAGTGCACATCATTATGTGCGACCACACCAATTTGATATTTGGCAGCGAGCTTAACTGCTTGTTGAATAAAATCTTCTTCACCAACACGTTCAGTCCGTGTTAAAGCTAAATAGACACGATTTCCAAACTTTTCAATCCATGCTTCTAATAAAGGTTCTGCTTTTTGTGGATTGGAAGAGCAGAGCATTTTACCAACATCACTGTGTTGGCCCAGTAAGACAATTAGATCTTCAGCTTGTTCAAGCACCCATTCTTTTTGTACACAAGGGAGACTGAGTTGCTGGCCTTCAATAAAACCGCGTGACACGATTTCAGTCAGATTACGCCAACCTGTACTATTCATGGCCAATAAGGTTGCACGATGTTCAGCATCATTTAAGCGAATGACACTGCCTAGAATAGGCTTAATCCCTTTTTTTAAACAGGATTCATAAAATTTGACTGCAGCATGTAGATTGGATAAGTCAGTCAATGCCAGTGCGGGCATTTCGTTTGTTACGGCAGCCTTGACCAAATCAGGTATGCGAACAATCGATTCCGTGATCGAAAATTCTGTGTGGATACCGAGATGAACAAACCGCATAGAAGGACTATCCTTTTTTAAAGCAACGCATAGTTTAGCATGCAAACCGAAAATGACATGCTTAATATTTTGGCAAACCGTGTGTTTGCTTTGTTATTTTTATAAAATATTAAAAATTAGTTTTTGATTTTTCAGTAGATATAAATACCTATTTACACAAAGTGTTTTACCGCTAGAATGTAATCGAATAAAAATGTAGCAATGTGAGCGAAATAATGAAATTAAAAAACATCGTATTTTCAATATTATTGACTAGTAGTTTATTTACCTTCAGTCATGCGGATGATGTGTCCTTTAGCCAAGAACTCGTACAACAAGCGAAAGCGGGGGATGCGACGGCACAGAACAATTTAGGTGATGCTTATTATTATGGAAACGAGATTGATCAAGATTTTGGTAAAGCACTGGAATGGTTTAAAAAAGCGGCAGCAAAAGGCAATGCAGATGCGATTTTTTCAGTTGGCTATATGTATGATTATGGCGAAGGTACAGAAGAAGATAATCCAACTGCTTTGAAATGGTACACCCAAGCGGCACAAAAGGGTCAGCTCTATGCGCAATACTATTTAGGTTATTTGTATCTCTATGGTGATGATGGTGTGAGTGTAAATACCAAAAAAGGAGTGGAGTGGATGACCAAGTCAGCTGATGCTGGTTTGGATATGGCGCAAGCTGAACTCGGTCATTTATACAATGATGGTGAGGAAGGTGTGCCACAAGATCTCAAAAAAGCACTGCATTATTATCAGTTAGCTGCGAAACAAGAAGAGTCTTCTGCCATTAATAACTTAGGTATTTTTTATTTAGAAGGCAAGGCTGGATTAAAACAAGACTATAAAGAAGCTTTACGTTTATTTAGTTTGGCTTCTGGTGCAGGAAATGGTTTGGGTTCTTCTAATATTGCGTATATCCATGAAGAGGCCAAAGGTGTTGCAAAGAATTATAAAAAAGCAGCAGAGTTTTATGAGCTCGCAGTGGCACAAGGTGAGGACGAAGCCTTACTGGATTTGGCTCGGTTATATGAAAAAGGTGGTTATGGTTTGACTAAAAACCTAAAAAAATCGAAAGAATATGAAGCGCAGTGGGATGAGTTACAGGATTCTGATTCTTAAATAAAAAAAGCCCCCAAAATTTAATGGGGGCTTTTTTTTATTAACGCATCTTGGCTAAGAAGCGACTCAAGCGATTGATCGCTTCACGTAGTTCATTTTCAGCAGGTAAGAACACCACACGGAAGTGATCTGGTGTTGGCCAATTAAACCCTGTGCCTTGTACCAAGAGAACTTTCTCTGCTCTTAATAAATCCAACATTAATTTTTCATCATCTTCAATTGGATAAATTGTTGGGTCGAGTTTTGGGAAGCAATACATTGCGCCATCAGGTTTAACACAACTCACACCTGGGATCTCATTCAGCATTTCCCACGCAATATTACGTTGTTCGTATAAACGACCACCTGGTCGAATCAAGTCATTAATCGACTGATAACCGCCTAAGGCTGTTTGAATTGCATATTGCGCTTGGTGGTTGGCACATAAGCGCATTGAAGCCAGCATATCTAAGCCTTCAATATAGTCTGCAGCACGTGCTTTATTACCCGTGATTGCCATCCATCCTGCACGATAACCTGCGATACGATATGCTTTTGATAAACCATTGAATGAAATACACAGTTGATCGCCAGCTAAAGCCGCAACCGCTACATGCTCAATGCCGTCATAAACGATTTTGTCGTAGATTTCATCAGCAAATAAAATCAGGTCATGTTTTTTCGCTAGCGCAACAATTTGCTCTAACACATGACGTGGATAGACAGAACCCGTAGGGTTGTTCGGATTGATAATCACGATACCACGGGTGTTCGGTGTGATTTTACTTTCCATATCCGCAATGTCAGGATACCAGTAGTTTTCAGAATCACATTTATAGTGAATTGCAGTGCCACCAGAAAGATTCACTGCTGCTGTCCATAATGGATAGTCTGGCATAGGTACCAGCATTTCATCACCGTCATCAAGCAGACCTTGCATCGCCATCACGATCAGTTCAGAAACACCATTACCGACATACACATCATTGACATGCATATCAAAAATGCCTTTCTGTTGGTAATACTGGCAGATGGCTTTACGTGCAGGGAAAATCCCTTTTGAGTCGGTATAGCCAATTGCATTTGGAAGGTTTAATGCAACATCGTTAATAATTTCTTGAGGGGCTTCAAAACCAAAAGGTGCAGGGTTGCCGATATTCAGCTTGATGATCTTATGTCCTTGCTCCTCCATTTCATTGGCGGCGCGTAATACTGGTCCACGGATGTCGTAACAAACATGCTCAAGCTTAGATGATTTTTTAATTTCTCGGCTTGATTGATTAGACTGGGGAACAACAGTATTTTTTGACATAGCTGGATTCACTTTTGCATATCGGTATAAATAACTTTTAAAGGTTTCAACACTTACCAAATTTAGATCGTGTTGATCTCTCAGCAATTCAACAATTTTTTCATGGGTGAAACCTGATTGTTGATATTGTCTGATGGTTGGTAATAGATTTTGGAAAACCACACTTTTTTTCTGAGACATTGTTTGTCCTATACAACCGTGCGAAATTAGAATAACACCATATTTGCTTACGCAAAAGATAATATTGTTAAAAATTGCTTACCATATGGATTTAATTTGCTTTCTTTTTGCTTTTGTTGATTTTATTGCTTAAATTTCACCAAATTATACGATCTGAGACTAGAGTTTTTTTTTTGAATGGCGTAAATATAAAACCTGATCATTAAGATAGTTCTAACATCAGAATAAAAGGTGCAGGTTATGGGAAAAGTGAATAAAACAGACCGGGAATGGCAAAGAGAATTATCACCTGAAGAATACCGCATAACTCGTCAAAAGGGCACAGAACCCGCATTTACTGGACAATATTGGAACAATAAACAACATGGTACGTATGTTTGCCGTTGTTGCGGTGCGGAATTGTTTTCTTCAGAAACAAAATACGATAGTGGTTGTGGTTGGCCGAGCTTTTTTAGACCTATTGACAGTGTTGCAATCGAAGAACATGAAGATTTATCACACGGTATGGTCAGAACAGAAATTGTCTGCCATGATTGCGATGCACATTTGGGCCATGTGTTTGAGGATGGTCCACAGCCGACAGGACTGCGTTATTGTGTGAATTCGGCATCATTACAACTTAAAACAGAAGAAAAGAACGACGAGGAAACGTATCCATGAGTAACATTTATCAGTTTGAAGCTGAATTGTTAGAGGGAGAAACAAAAGCGCTCGCTGATTATAAAGGCAAGGTCATGCTGATTGTAAACACTGCAAGTAAGTGTGGTTTTACTCCGCAGTTTGCGGGACTTGAGAAACTTTATGAAAAATATAATGCTCAAGGCTTAGAAGTTTTAGGATTTCCATGCAATCAATTTGGAGGACAAGATCCAGGGACAAATAAGGAAATTGGCGCATATTGCCAGCGTAATTATGGGGTCAGTTTTCCCATGTTTGCCAAGGTGGATGTGAAAGGACCTGAAGCACATGTGATTTTTCGTTATTTGACTCGTGAGGCAAAAGGTCTTTTGGGGAGCCGAAATATCAAATGGAACTTTACTAAGTTCTTGGTGGGGCGTAATGGTGAGGTTTTAGAGCGTTATGCGCCAACAACTAAGCCAGAGGCTTTGGAAGCTGATATCGAAAAAGCATTGGCGAAGAAATAAATGAGCAAAGTTTTTGGTTGAGGTTTGAATTCTTTTGGACTCAACTGTTGAATTCTGGAGTGATCCAGACATGCCTTATGTTGAAACGCGTAGGGCATGTCAAAGTCGAATTTGCTATAAATCCCACAGCCATCCGACCTTTTCAATTGGTGCTGTTGATATTGGACAGAGCCGCTTTTCAAGTACTTTTGCACAAGAGCAAGTCATTCAGGCAGGGGCTTTGGTGGTTATTCCTGCGCACGTAGAACATTCTTGTAATCCTTTACCTGATCAGGCATGGAGTTACCAGATGATGCATTTGGATGCTGCTTGGTTAATCACCTTGATTGAAGAACTGCACCAAGATATTGCTTTAGAAACTGACAGACAAACAATATATCTCCCTCAGTTAAGACCAACCATTGCTCATGATGTAAAAGCCTACGACGCATTTACAGTTTTGAATCGGCTACTATTTAACGAGCAAATTTCAGTACTCGAAAAAGAACAGTATTTAATTCAAACCTTAACAGAGATTCTAATACCGAGTTTTCATTGGGAAAAGATACATTCCTCTCATTATTTTCAGCAGTATCTTCCAGACTTATTGGAATGCCTTAAAGACAATATTGAGAATCTGTCTCTGCGAGAGCTTTCCGAAAAGATGAACATGAGTCGTTATGCATTAATACGATTATTTAAACATTACTTTGGATTAACCCCACATGCTTATCAGTTGAACTATAAGGTCAACCAAGCTCGGCAGCGTTTAAGAGAACCTGATCGTGATTTAGCAAGATTGGCATATGAACTCGATTTTAGCGATCAAAGTCATTTTCATCGTGTTTTTAAGCAATATACTGGCATAACACCCAATCAATATTATAAAAAATCTTAGCCCACGCAATTTTATACAAGAACAAAGCACCGCACTTTTCTAAGCTGACTCCGATTCACTTGGAGAGCATCTATGGAGCTTTTTCTAACCATCGCCATCACGCATTTTATTGCATTACTGACACCTGGTGCAGACTTCTTTTTAATTTTAAAGACCTTGATACAGAGCCAGAAAAAGGCTGCAAGATTCACCTGTGCAGGCATCGCACTTGGGAATGCCATCATATTGATCAGCATTTATTTGAGTCTATTTATCATTGGTCAGGTGAATACCGAATTATTCATCCTCATGAAGTGGTTGGGTGTTGTTTATTTTGCATATTTGGCGATTCAATGTTTCCGTTTGGCTCAATCGGCACAGAGGGTCAATCAACTTGATGAGAAACGTGTTCATCAACCGCACAATAATGCTTACCTGAAGGCGTTTCTATCGGGATTGCTTTCCAGTGTGTTGAACCCGAAGAATTTGATGTTCTATAGCGTGTTGGTGATCTTGATTTATCCGCAATATAATTTTGTTCAAAATACTTTGTTGTGTTTCTGGATGGTGGGGTTAGTGTTGATCTGGAATCTCGCTATTGTTCAATTGATCGGTTCAAGTATTTACCTGTCGTGGTTAAATCGGCATCTGCGCCATTTATATTATTTAGCAGGACTCAGTTTTTTGTTATTGATGCTGGTACTGATCATGTATTAAATAAAAAGACGGTCAAATGACCGTCTTTTTTATGCAAGCTTATTGAGTGGGTTCAATAGGTTGATGTGGTGTCTTCCTAAAGCTATGGATCTTGCGATTAATATCATCGATAAAGGTGTATACCACAGGAATCACCAATAACGATAAGAAGGTACTGGTAATCAAGCCACCAATGACTGAGATTGCCATTGGTGCACGGAAACTCGGATCGGTACCAATCCCGAGTGCAATTGGAAGCATCCCCGCACCCATTGCTAGCGTGGTCATGATAATTGGACGTGCCCGTTTATGGCAGGCATCGAGTAGGGCATTGAATCGTGAATAATGCTTTTCATTCCTTGCGATAATCGCGTAATCGACTAGTAGAATCGAGTTCTTACTGGCAATCCCCATCAGCATAATCAGACCAATCAAACTTGGCATTGAGAAACTACTTTTTGCTAAAAGCAGCATCACGAATGCACCACCGAGGGATAAAGGTAAGGCCACCAGAATGGTAATTGGCTGTAAAAAGTCTTTAAATAACAACACCAACACAACGTAGATACACAGTACACCTGTGAGCATTGCTAAACCAAAACTAGAGAACAATTCCTGCATCACTTCAGCATCACCAATATTGGTACGCTTCACCGTAGGTGGTAAATTCTTCATCGTCGGTAGTTGATCAACTTTGGCAGCAATATCTCCCAACGGTTGATTATTCAATTCAATATTGAAGTTAATGTTACGTAAACGGTTGAAACGGTCAATTTGTGATGGACCACTTTCGATATTGACGTCTGCAATGGTACCGAGCATCACAGGACCTCGACTACCTTTCACCATCAAGCGTTTCATGAGTTCTTGATCTTGACGGGCAGCCAGTGGCAGTTTAATTACAACAGGCACTTGGCGTTGAGATAAGTTCAATTTCGCAAGGTTTTGATCAAAATCACCCGCGGTCGCGATTCGTAAAGTCTCAGCAATATCGTAAGTGGTCACACCTAAATCAGCCGCTTTGGCAAAATCAGGGCGAATCACTAACTCAGGACGGATCAAGGCTGCACTCGAGGTGATACTGCCTACATTCGGGATGGTACGTAATTCGCGTTCAAGGCGACGTGCAGTTGCCATTAAGGCCTCTGGATCATCACCTGATAAAGCCAGTTGGTATTGACTGTTGTTACCCGCTAAACCAACCTGAATGCGTGCACCCGGAAGTGGTGCAAGGCGTTGGCGTAGTTGATCTTCAATGTCTTGTAAGCTAGCACTACGATCAGAACGTTCCGTGGTTTGAATCGTGAGCGTTGCTTTGCGCGGTTCACTTGATGCACCACCTGCAAATGGATCAGTTCCCGCAGCACCACCACCAATCGTGGTATAGATGCTTTTAATTTCAGGATGATCTTTAATCAGCGTACGTGCATATTCGGCAGTCTTAAGCGTATCTCCAAACTGTGAACCCGGGGTAAGCTCCAAACGAACTTGCGTTTGTCCTGTATCGGGTGGTGGGACAAAACCTGTAGGTAGCAATGGAATTAGCATAACTGAACAGATAAAGAAAGCAATTGCACCAGCTAAAGTGATCCAGCGATGATTCAGACACCAAGTCACCAAACGCATGTAGCCACGCATAACTTTGCCGTCTTTAGCACGGTCTTTGGCTAGACTGCTTGTACCTTGGTCAGTGGCAGTTTCTACGGTTGTTGATTCATCTTGCTGTTCAACTTTACCGACCCATGGTTTCAAAATATAGGCAGACATCATTGGGGTGAGTAAACGCGCAACAAGCAGTGAGGCAAAGATCGCAAGAGCCGCCGTCCAACCAAACTGAACGAAAAATTTACCTGCGATACCACTCATAAACGCAGTGGGTAGGAATACGGCAATCAATGTGAAGGTGGTGGCAATCACGGCCAGACCAATTTCATCGGCTGCTTCCATGGCCGCCTCATAGGGCGTTTTCCCCATACGTAAATGCCGTATGATATTTTCAATCTCAACGATGGCATCATCGACCAGAATACCCACCACCAATGACATGGCTAAAAGCGTCACTGTATTGAGGGTGAAACCAAAGAAATACATGCCAATTAAAGCAGGTAAAATCGATAATGGCAGGGCAGTTGCAGCAATGATGGTGGCCCGCCAATCACGTAAAAATAGCCACACCACCAAGATCGCTAATATCGCACCTTCATATAACAGTGACATCGAGCCTTTATAGTTATCCTCAACAGGCTTTACAAAGTTAAAGGCTTCGTTGATTTTTATATCGGGATGTGCGGCTTTAAGTTTATCTAATGCGACGACAACCCCTTTTTCTACATCAACCTCACTGGCACCTTTGCTTCGCGTAATTTCAAAGCCAATCACAGGTTGACCATTTAAGAGTGCAGCGGAACGCCGTTCAGCCGTACCATCACGAACAGTTGCAACCTGATCCAAACGAATATGTCGACCATCACTAAGTGCAATATCCATTGCACCTATTTCATCAGCTGTTTTTACTGTCGCAATGGTGCGGATGGATTGTTCACTACCCCCGATTTTGGTTTGACCGCCAGAAGCATCTTGCTGAATCAAACGTAGTTGACGGGTAATGTCGGTTGCAGTTGCATTCAGCGCCAATAGTTTTTCAGGATCAAGTTCGACTTCAACCTGACGTGTGACGCCACCAACGCGAGCAACCGCACCAACGCCTTTAACCTGTAACATCGCGCGGGCGATATCATAGTCTACAAACCATGACAGTGCTTCTTCATCCATCTTTGGCGATTGGATGGTGTAAGTCAGGATTGGCGAACCTGAAAGATTGATCTTGCTGACAATTGGATCTCGTAGATCGGCAGGTAGATCGGAACGAACTTGTGACACGGCATTGCGCACATCATCCACAGCTTCTTGTAGAGGTTTTTCTAATTGAAACTCCGCTGTGACAGTGACAACACCATCTTGAATGTTAGTGTACTGATTTCTCAAACCTTGCAGAGTTGCAATCGAGTTTTCAATCTTACGTGCGACTTCGGTTTCAAGCTGAGGTGGTGCAGCTCCGGGTAATGCCGCTGTCACAGTGACCATGGGTAGTTCAATGTCAGGGAACTGTTGGATCTTCATCCATTTAAAACAGAGCAATCCTGCCAAACCCAGCATAATAAATAACAGAATGCCAGGAATTGGATTTCGGATTGACCAAGCGGAGAAATTCATGTCATTTCTCCTGTGTGGTCACAAGTTGTTTGCTAAGTGGTGTCTCTGGAATGTCTTTGGCAATACTGACCAGATCGCCATCAGCTAAGAAACCTGTACCTGAAGAAACCACTTTTACATTCGCTGGTAAATTCAAGAGTTCGACACGATCTCCCAAACGGCGACCTACAATGACTTTCTGTTGGGTGACACGATTCTTGTCATTGACAATAAAGACATAGGAAAAACCATCACGCAACAGTAGGGCTGTTTGAGGAACCGTCAATGCGAGTTTCTGACCTAAATCAAATTCACCTTTAACAAACATGCCCATACGCACAGCTTGAGTAGTTGGAATGTCCACATAGACCAAGCCATAACGGGTTTGTGGATCGATCACAGGTGCAATCATTCTGACTTTACCTGTTACAGCAGGTTGGGCTGGGTCAGGTGAAACAATATGTGCGGTCATACCTTGTTTAAGCTTGTATAAATCCGATGTGGTCACTTCGGCACGCCATTCTAAACGATGGTCTCGAATCAAGCGGAACAGCTCTTGACCTGTTTGTGCAAGAGATCCAACCGTTGCTGTACGGGCTGAAATCACACCATTGTCAGGTGAAACCACTTGGGTCTGTGCTAAGCGTAATTGGTTACTTTCAATTTGTGCTTTGGCTGCATCTAGACGCGCTTGAGCTGTTGCTTGAGAGGTTTGATACTGAGTAGACTCTTGTGCTGAAATTGCGCCTGTATTTTTTAGTTGCTGAATACGTTTATTGTTGGTAATCGCATCAGTCAGTACGGCTTGAGCTTCTGCATAACTGGCTTTGGCTGCTGCCAAATCGGCACGGATGGTTTCGCTATTAATTTCAGCTAAGACCTGACCACGACGCACTTCATCGCCGACATTGACATTCACACGGGTAAGACGCTGGCCTGAGAGTTCGCTGCCAATCACCACTTCTTGCCATGCCGCAATGTTGCCATTAGCAGTAAAGGTTTGTTCCCAATTTTGTTGTTGGGGTTGAACAATTGTTACAGTTAAAGCGGCTTTTTGTTCAGTGGTATCTGCGTTTTTAGCTTTTTCAGGATTCACTGATTTTTTAGCAGTTCCAGTCTGCCAAACCACAACTGCAATAATTAAAAGTACAACCGCAATTGCTAAAATGAGCCAACCCTTTTTCTTTATTTTCTTGGGAGTTTGAGAAGTCATCTTTCCATAGTCATCAAGTTTTGATGGCTAAGTATAGACGAAGATTTCAACAGTTGCTCAATAGCCCATAGACAGATAAAAAAATTAATAAAGTCGCTTAGGTTTATGACTTTTTAGCTTAGGAAAAGTTTGAACCGCTTCAATTCCACACTTTTATGCTGTCATAAAGGCGAACTGCTGCTTTAGAGTGGCAGTAAACGATTGGAGACCACATTTTTCATGACAATGGTTGAGGTCAAACGCTGGACATTGGGTAAGGCAGACAGACTGTCATCATAGAGTTTCTGGAAACTGGCCAAGTCTTTAGCAACCACATGCAGTAAATAATCTGGATTTCCAAATAATCGTTGTGCCTGAATCACATTGGCAATTTCAATGACTTTTTCTTCAAAGCTAGAAAGTGCTTTTTTATCTCCATCTTTTAAAGTGACGAAGATAATCGCTGAGAAATTAAGGCCGATTTTTGAAGCTTCTAGATCAGCATGATAACCTTTGATCACACCACTTTCTTCTAATGCTTTAACACGACGATGACAAGGCGACAGACTTAGACCGATTCTTTCTGCCAGTTCTGTGATAGATAATCGCCCATTTGCTTGTAGTTCAGCAATAATTTTCTTATCAATGCGATCCATTTAGAAGAATCTCCCTTTGGGCTTTGAAGATATAGAAGTATTTGGAATAACATTTTCACCATTAAAGCATATCCTTTCTCAACAATCTTCACCAAATGGTGAAAAAGAAAACGATCAAAGGTCGTATTGTCGATGTGGGAAGGGCTTTGCTTATGGAACTTAGTGTGATTTTTGCTTTTTGGTGCGTTTCGATCTTATTCGTATTAACACCTGGCGCCGATTGGGCTTATGTCATTCTTGCAGGCATCAAAGGTAAATTTATTCTAAATGCCGTCACTGGTTTAGTGTTTGGGCATCTCATGGCGATCTTATGTGTGGCAGCAGGTGTGGGCGCTTTGGTGCAACACTATCCGATTTTACTTACTGTGATGACGATCATGGGTGCTTGTTATTTGTTATGGATGGGCATCAATCTATTTATACATCCAGCGACCATTTCAACTGAGACCGATGCCACGCAATCGCTTGATTCAGCAGGTTCATGGTTGATTAAAGGAGTGGGGATTAGTGGCTTAAACCCAAAAGTCTTGCTGTTATTTTTTGCCTTATTGCCACCGTTTATTCATCCACAAATGGCATTTTCACCAACCGTACAAATTATTTTTCTGGGATTAATTCACTTAATTAGCTGTGCTGTGGTGTATATGTTTGTGGGGATAGCAGCCAATAAATTGCTTAGAAGCAGACCGCGTGCAGTAAAATTTGTTAGCCGTATTTCGGGTGGATTGATGATGCTCATCGCAGCAATCCTATTTATTGGGCAAATTTAAAACTTAAGTCTTTTCATAAATAAAAAAATCCCCGAATATTCGGGGATTTTTTTATTTATAGAATGGCTTTGAGTCGTTTCACAACTTCTTCGCACTGCGCCAAATCGGCAACCAGTGCCATTCTGACATGACCTTCGCCTGGATTGCCTTGTTCTGTATCACGAGACAAATAACGACCCGGTAAAACCTTGATATGCGCTTTTTCCATCAACATCTTGGCAAAAGTTTCATCATTATCCACTTTTAACCAGTAATAAAAACCCGCATCTGGTTTTTGTAAAGGTAATAAATGACCGAGTTCAGACTGGAATAAATCAAACTTAGCACGATACTGCTGGCGGTTTTCTTCAACATGTGCTTCATCATTCCACGCTGCAATAGATGCCAATTGATTTTGTACTGGCATTGCAGCGCCGTGATAAGTACGGTATTGCAAATAAGGTTTTAATAAAGCCGCATCACCTGCAACAAAACCAGAACGCATGCCCGGTAAGTTTGAACGTTTAGAAAGTGAATGGAACACGATGCAATTTTTATAATCATCACGTCCCATTTCGGCACAAACTTCTAATAGGCCGATTGGTGCTTGGTCAAACCAAAGTTCCGAATAACATTCATCCGATGCAATTACAAAATCATATTGATCAGACAGGGCAATTAACTTTTTAAACTGTTCTTTTGATAGAACTGTTCCTGTCGGATTACCTGGTGTGCACACAAACAGTAATGCTGTTTTTTCCCAGACTTCCGCTGGAACTGCATCAAAGTCACCTAAGTAACCATTTTCTTCAGTACAGTTAATGAAATAGGGTTTTGCACCTGCAAGCAGGGCTGCACCTTCATAAATCTGATAAAACGGATTTGGCATCACCACATACGGTGCATCTTCACGCTTAATCAAAGCTTGTACAAAAGAGAAAATACCTTCACGTGTACCAGAAACAGGCAGGATATGATCCTCTGCACTAATATGATTCAACTTGAAGCGATTGATGAGCCACTGTGCAATGCTTTGGCGCAACTCAGGCAGACCTTTACTGTTTGGATAGGTCGATAGATGAGCAAAATTATCAATAATCGCTTGTTTAACGAACTCTGGTGCAGGATGTTTAGGCTCACCAATTGATAAAGGAATCAACGGTAAATTGGCAGGTTGCACATCTTTAAAAAGTTGATTTAACTTTTCAAAAGGATAGGGATGCAATAACGACAAGCTAGAGTTCATTTAAACAGTTACCAAACAATAAAATTTAAGATGGATTACAAATTTGATTCGATGCTTCATCTAAAGCGGCTTTTAAGCTTTCCGCAAAAGTTTTCACTTCTTCATCGGTGAGCAAGACACCATTTTTCTTGGTGACAAAGAAAATATCTTCTGCACGTTCGCCCAGTGTGGCAATTCTTGCAGAATGGATATCCAAACCTTGCAACATGAACAAACCACCAATACGCGCCAACAGACCAGGATGATCGAGGGTTGAGATTTCAACCATATGCTGCTGTAGCGTTGGGTTTAGGACAATATCGACAGTATTTTGCACATCAAAATGACGCAAATGACGTGGAATACGGCGTTGCATGATCCCTGGATATTGATCCGAATGACTCAATGCATCGACCAAAGCGGCTTTCACTTTGCGTTCGCGATCTGGATCAGTCAGTAAAGTACCAAAACGATCAAGGACCAGATAAGTGTCTAAGCTGAATGAAGTTGAGGCGGTGATAATACGTGCATCTTGAACATCAAGATTCATACGATCTAGTACCGCAACCGTGGTAGCAAATAAGTTCGGTTGATCACGAGTATAGATAAAGATCTGAACTGCATCATCAGCAGCATTACGATGCGCACGCAATAGGACCAGAGGTTCTGGATTATCGCCGTGTTGCAAAATTGCTTGGGTATGCCAAGCAATTTCATTGGCTGATTCTTTGACGAAGTATTCATCGCCCAGCTCTTGCCAGACTTTCTCAACTTCAGCGAGAGAGAAGTCATTGACCAGGAGTTCACTGGCAGCAAATTTGGTATCTTCAATCAGCATTTGATAGTCAACTGGACGACCTAAGCCTGAACGAATCACATCACGTGCGTAGGTATAGAGCTGACGCATCAAGGATGCACGCCATGTATTCCACAGTTTCGGATTGGTTGCGTTAATGTCAGCAACCGTCAAGGTATAAAGATAATCGAGATGCTCCATATCACCGACTTTTTCGGCAAAGTCTTTGACTTCATCAGGGTCAGAAATATCTTTTTTCTGTGCAGTAAGAGACATCAATAAGTGATTGTTAATCAGCCATGCCACCAACTTACATTCACGCTCGGTAAAGCCATGGGTGCGGCAGAATTCAATCGCATCCAGCGCACCAAGTTCACTATGATCACCACCACGACCTTTGGCAATATCATGGAAAATTGCAGCCATATACACGATGTCATGACGGGCAATACGCTGGAATACAGAACTGACCACTGGGAATTCTTTAGCAAACTCAGGTTCTTTAAAGCGACTTAAATTGCGCAGCAATAACAGAGTATGCGCATCGACGGTATAAATATGGAACAGGTCATATTGCATCAAGCCTGTAATCTGTCCAAAAGCAGGAATGTAATTGCCCAATACACCATAGCGTTTCATTGCCACCATGGTGTCATATAAATGTGGTGAACGAATAATCGACATAAACAGTGCTTGATGTTCTGGATTATCGCGGAAACGCTGATCAATCCGTTTTGCCGCAAGTACCAGCAGGCGCAAGGTACGGGCACGAATACCGGTAATTTCAGGTCGATTTGCCAATAAATAGAATAACTCTAAGATGGCAATTGGTTCTTCTGAAAATACTTTGTGATGTTGAACAGCCAATTTCCCATCGACAATTTTAAAACGTTCATTAATATCAATAATATGGCGTTCATAATCAGGTAGACGTGGGGTAATCACTGATTCATTGAAATAGGCGAGTAGCATTTCATTCAGTGTTGAAACTTGCTGCGCGGTACGATAGTAGCGCTTCATAAACTGTTCAACAGCAAAATTAACAGGCTGACCTTCTTCACGCACATAACCAAATTTTGCAGCGATATCACGTTGATATTCGAACAATAAACGGTTTTCATCGCGTTTGGCCAAACGGTGTAAATGGGTACGAATTTCCCATAAAAAGCTTTCGGCTTCTTCCAGTACACCCAATTCAAATTCAGTGATAAAACCCAAATGCACCAAATCATAAATACGATTGACGCGGAAGTGACGTTTGGCAATCCAGCCAATCTGATTGATATCGCGAATACCCCCTGGGGCATTTTTAATATCAGGTTCTAAATTACTTTCGGTATTGTTGTGTTGCGCATAACGTTTGGCTTGTTCAACCATTTTGGCATCATAGAAGGTTTGATCTGTCCATGTTTGCGCAACGATACGGCGTGGCCATTTTGCCAGTTGCTGATTACCAGTAATGAGACGAGCTTCAATCAAGGTGGTCGCAACAGTTAAATCATTAATGGCTTGTTCAACACAGTTTTGAATGGTACGAACGCTGATCCCCGGTTTGAAATTGCCGACATCCCATAAAGAAGAAATAAAAGTCGAGATCAGTTTTTCTTGTTCTTCACTGATTTCATCCTCAGACAAAATCATGATATCGGTATCTGAATAGGGCAGCATTTCATGGCGACCATAACCGCCTACTGCAAATAAGCCCAATTCTGTTTGATCTAAGCCTGCATGATTCCAAAGAAAGATCAGGGCTTCATCAATCGAGTCTGAGCGCGCTCCAATCACTTCACGAATAGGTTGACCATTTTCATAGCTCTCCTGTAATTGCTTTTCTACATCCGTACGCCATTGGTTAATGGCCTGAATATCATGAAGACTAGTGACGTAGTTCAACAAAGGAGAGGTCTTGATCATAAAGCTGGGTCTTCTATCAAAGCCCCTCTAAAAAGAGGGGAAATTGTGATGATAATAACCTAAGGTCATCTTAAGCGTTGGTTTGTACACTCACTTGGTCTGCGGCTTGCTGTGCCAATTCACGTGCAAGATCCGTTGTTTCAGCGCGAGCAGTTGCAACTCCCATACGGCGACGTTTAAAGCCCTCAGGTTTGCCAAATAGACGTAAGTCTGTGTTTGGATTTGCTAAAGCAAGATTCAAGCCAGTGAAACTCAAGTTTTTAGCATCAACACCTGCATAAATCACTGCACTTGCAGCCACACTATGACGTGCTGTATTGACAGGTAGACCGAGAATTGCACGGGCATGCAATTCAAATTCACTCTGGAATTGTGAAGCTAAAGTGACTAGACCGGTATCATGAGGACGAGGTGAAACTTCACTAAACCAAACTTTATCGCCTTTAATAAACAGCTCTACACCGAAGATACCACAACCGCCTAAAGCAACAGTGACTTTATTGGCAATGCGTTTTGCTTCTTCCAGCGCAGCAGGCGTCATCTGTTGCGGCTGCCAGCTCTCGACATAATCACCCGCATCTTGGCGGTGTCCGATTGGATCACAGAAATGTGTTTCGATTTCACCTGTTTCTGGATTTTTAGCACGGACGGTAAGCAAGGTAATTTCAAAATCAAAATCAATTTGCGATTCAATAATCACAGTGCCTTGATTGACGCGGCCGCCTTGCATTGCATAATCCCAAGCAGCATCCACTTCATCAAAACTCTTCACACGAGATTGACCTTTACCTGAAGAAGACATGACAGGTTTTACAAAGTTTGGATAGCCAATGTCATCACATGCAGCACGGAAGCTTTCTAAGGTATTGGCAAAGCGATAAGCAGAGGTTGGCAGGCCGAGTTCTTCAGCGGCTAAACGACGAATGCCTTCACGGTTCATGGTGAGGTTAACTGCTTTTGCAGATGGAATCACCGTTGCAGTTTGGCTTTGTTCAATTTCAACCAAAACTTCTGTAGCAATGGCTTCAATTTCAGGAACAATTAAATTGGGTTTGATCTTTTCAATCAGTTGTTTTAATTCGGCTGGATCGGCCATATTCAGGGTATAAGCATAATGTGCGACTTGCATTGCAGGTGCATGATCATAACGATCTGCAGCATGAACTTCGACACCTAAGCGTTGTAAAGAAATCACAACTTCTTTACCTAGCTCTCCAGAACCTAACAGTAAAACCTTAAATGCAGAAGATTGAAGTGGAGTTCCAAGAGTGACGCTCATGCGAATAATCCTATCCTGAGTAATTTGCGTTTAAGCATAGCAGAACTTTTTGTGGAATTAAGCTAATCTGAAACAAAAAACCTGCTTTTTGTTAGACAGAAAATTGCACTTCATCTGCGATTTGGCTGCTTACACATCTACCTGATAATTCAGTTGTAATTCATCTGCATGTTGACCGCGGATTCCCCAATTGCATTTCGGTGTTTCAAAAATTGTAATTTCAATATCTTGTGCTGAAATCCCACATTGTTGTTGAATATAAGTGAAAATACTTTGAATCAAACGTTTTTTGGCTTCAGTGCTTCTGCCTTCAAACATCGAAATTTCGATAATTAGATAATGCTGGCTCCGATCATTGGGATAGATAAAGTCTTCTTTCGCTAGCGCAATAAAACGCTGAAATTTCTTTTCGATAGGATAGTTCAAACTTTCAACTAGTGCTTGATGTACGGCATGAGAAAGTTGATTTCTAAACTGTTCAATAGTGGTTTGTAAGGCATAAATCTTGATTTGCGACATTGTTGATTTCTTCCTTCTTGAAGTTTTAATTTTTTATAGATGGACAAGTCTGACAGTATGCTGAACAAAATCATAAAATCAATTACTTAGAATAAAAAGCATTCTGCTGGGTAAATAAGTAACAAGCATTGAGAATTATTCCCAAATTGACTAGCATAATGTCCAAATGTTTCATCGGCGATTTGCTATGTCTAATCCAAACTCTCGTGTAACCGCAATCCTGTTGTGTAGTGCATATTTATTGGCTGCTTGCGGAAACTCAAATAATGAGCCAAAAGAAAAGGTCGAGATCAAACCTGCGCCGAAACTTAATAATGATGCCACCACCTATGCCAATACAGCATGGAAGTTGATCAATGACATCGATCCGATTGTTTATAATAAACAAGTGACTGATATTGAAGAAAAAGTCAGAAAACCATTGCGTCAGCTCAGTACTGATTGGCGTATCAATGTCAAAATGACCGATTCCGTGACTGAAGGGAAATATGCCTTGTGTCGTAAAGCATTGACCAGTTTGGATACTTGGGCACGTGATGTAAAAGATAATGCCAATGCATCAATTCAGAAGCAGGCTGATTACGAGCGTGATAAAGCACAGTGTAAGGATGCAATTGATAATCCCGCGCTAGGCAATACTTCACCTAAGTAAGAATATACAAATAAAAAAGCGAGATATTTTATCTCGCTTTTTTATGGTTAAAGTCATCAAACGCTTATGAGGTTTTGACCGTTTTTGCTGCTTCCTGTTTGGCTTTTGTTGCTGTGGTATTGGCCACTTTTTTCGTATCTGTTGTTGCTTTCATCGCATCGTGTTTCGCAGTATCTTTCATTTTCGTCATGTCATGCTTTGCAGTATCTGTTGCTTTGGTTGCTTCTTTCTTGGTTTTTACCACACTTGTTGCAACACATTTACCGCCTTTGTGATTTGGTCCGGTACCACCTTGGATTTGAGTTCCTTTCGGGCAGGCAAATGCGCTAGCGCTGAGTACTGTAAATAGGCCTGCTGTTAAAATCGTTGCAATTTTTCTCATGATTGTCATCTGCATCGGGTAAGCGATAGTGCTTAGCTTTAATGTATGCGTGTTCAAGACAAGAAAGCAGACTGATTTTGTGAAATATTTTAGGGCATCAGTAGTATTTTATAGTGAGAGTTTATCTTTTAATTTATGTTTAAGCTTAAAAGCATATTGCAAAAAAATGCTGTGCTTATCCATTTAAAATACAAGACATTATACTTACGTTTTTAGGTGACCGACTGTTGCCAATTTTCTAAGCCGATCTAAATCAATGACTTCGATTTTCTTAAAACCAAGCTGAATGACGCCTTGCTTTTCAAACAGGTTGAGCTCTTGATTTACAGTTTGTCGAGATACCGTCAACATATTGGCCAATTGGTCTTGAGAGATTTGAATACTAAAATCCTGAATAAAGGAACGATTGCCATAACCCTCTAAAATAAACAATAAGCGTTGTGCTAGGCGCTGGGTAATGCTTTGGGTTTGAATCGCAATTTGCTCTAAAAATACATAGCGTAGTTTTTGACTGGTCAGCAGGGCAAAGTAGTACCAGTAATACGGATTTTGCAGCAAGAAATCATTGAGTGGTTGTGCTGGTATTTGCAGCACCACGCTTTTCTTTAATGCAATCGCATCATGTGAGCGGGGTTGCTGGTCGATGAGGGAAATTTCACCAAACCACATGATCGGTTCCGCAATTGCAGCAATCGCTTCATTGCCATTGACGTCGATATAACCCAAGCTAATTGAGCCTTCCAATACGCCATAAACCCCATCAAATCGATCTTGCGCACTAAAAACGGCTGCATTTTTTTCGAAGATATGTTTCTTGCCATGTTCAATAATAAAATTTTGAAAAGGCTCGGCTAGGTGGCTAAACCATGAGTTTTGCTGCAAATGTTGGATATAAATCGAATCTAGCACAACGGGTTCCTTTGAGAAAAATAAATCCATTTGTCAGCTACATGACAACTTCGCTGCAATATTTCTTATAGATTAACAGCATAAACGAATTATATGAGGAATGAACAATGACAAATTTGGAACGTCTACTTAGTCAATATGCGGCTTATCACTTAGATCGAAATAATGTTGTGACCCATTTTGTGGGAATTCCCTTAATTGTTTTTTCTATTCTGTGCTTAACAGCGCGTGCTGGCGTAGAAATTTCGGGCTTTTCAATCACTTTGGCCATGTTGCTTATCGTTCTAAGCAGTATTTATTATATTTCACTGGATAAGTTATTCGGTATTTTGATGCTGATTTTATTTGTCTTGGCATATCCATTGGCTGTGAAAATTGCGGCTTTACCAATGTGGAGTTGGCTAGGTGCGAGTATTGGTATTTTTGTGGTGGGTTGGGTATTCCAATTTGTGGGCCATTATTTTGAAAAGAAAAAACCAGCCTTTGTTGATGATGTGATTGGTTTAGCCATCGGGCCATTATTTGTATTGGCAGAGTTTATCTTCTTGCTCGGATTCCGTAAGCCGTTGCATCAGCGCATTTTAAAAGAAGCCCAAATCAAACGTGCTGAAATGGATATGAAGCCGCAGACGGTATCTTAAGTCGTCAGTTTGATGTAAAAGCCGATATCAGGATGAGTCGGCTTTTTTTATTTGGATGAAAGAGCACTTATAGCGAGTGATATCAGTACGCTTTTGAAAACGGTTAAAGTTGAGCAATAAATTTCTGAATCGTTTCGATGACTAATTCGGGATATTCTCGGTGAGGGAAGTGTCCACACTGGGAGATAATATACGTTTCAGCGTGGGTATATTTGGCCAATCGTTTGGGTTGTTCTACACTGCCATATTCATCATGCCCGCCATGTATGATCAGCATTTTAGCGGAGACTGCCTGTAAATCTGATTGTAATGACCAATCTCGAAACTCAGCAGAAAGCCATGTTTCTGTCCAAGCATCTAAAACCCATTGTGCTTTTTCAGCATGATATTTTTCTAGGCGTTGCAGTTGTTCAGGTTGTTGAAAGTTTTTTTTAGCCGCAGTGATACCATCCAGTGTTTCCTGTTCAACATAGGCTTGTGCTGCAAGCGTGATGACTGCTGTACATCGTGAAGGATTTTGTGCTGCAAAGCTGACCGCCATACCACCACCGACGCTATGACCAAGTGCAATCACTTGTGGTATTTCAAGTTGATTTAAAAGTTCAATAATCACTTCGGCTTCTTGTTGAATAAAATGATGAGATAGCTTAGAGAGAATAGGATCAGATTTGCCAAAGCCCAAACGATCATAGGCAATCACGGTTCGGTGGGTTGCGATCGCAAGTTGTTCTGGAAAATCCCGCCAGAGTTGCACACTGCCCAGAGAATCATGAAGTAATAGGATTGGAATTTTATTATCTGTGTATTGTGGCTGCCATATTTTTAGAAAGACATGTGCATGCTTTATCGCAAGTATTTGTTCTGTGCTATGTAAAAGTGACATTGTAGTTGAGCCAAGTGTCTAAATTGATCAAAGAATAATAAAAAACGATTGATCTGATATAGCTATAATCGTGAATAAGGATAGTCTGATCGTGCCATTAAAATGAAAAAAATCGCCATTATTGTCTATGATGGGTGTTGGGCCATGAGTGTGATGATGCTGAAAGATTTCTTTCATGTCGTTAATTTACTATCAATCCGGCAAGGTCTAGCCGAAAGCTATCAAGTTGAGATGATCAGTCTAGATGGTTTAGCCAAAACAAGTGCCAGTGGTCCAAGTATCGAAGTCGATGACAAAGTTAGAAGGGAGACAACTTATGATTTAGTCATTCTTCCCAGTTTTGAAGGGAATCGGCTTATTCAGATCCAAGAAGAAAATAATGACTTGGTCGACTGGCTTACAAGTCAAATACAGCAACAAACACCAATTCTCGCGCTCACAACAGCTGCTTATTTTTTGGCGGCTACTCAACAATTGCAGCATGTCCTGCTTGCGACCCATTGGGCGTTTCTGAGAGAACTAAAACGGTTGTTTCCTCAAAGCTCCTTTACTGCCAATCGAAATTATTTGCAAAGTGAGCAGATTTATACGACAGGTACATTGCTTGGAACGTTTGATGCTTTGCTGGGCATTGTGGCACAACAGAAAGGGGATTATTTTGCACAACTCTGTGCCAGTCATTTGTTAATGCACGCTCCACAAGAACTCAATCCTGTACTGCCAAATTTTCGTAATCATTGTGATGAAGCGGTGTTGCAGGTGCAAGATTGGCTTGATATCAACTTTCCTCAGGAAAATCGTATTGCTGATTTGGCCAAGCAGTTTAATTTTAGTGAGCGAAATTTAAAACGGCGGTTTCAATTAGCGACACAGATTTCACCTAATCAATATTTACAGCAGGTGAGAGTGGATAAGGCCAAGAAACTATTATTAACCTCTGAGATGAATGTACAGCAGATTGCCTATCTAGTGGGTTATGAAAATGTCAGTTTCTTTATCCGCGTATTTAACAAAATAACAGGTTGCACCCCAAGCCAATGGCTAAAATAAAAAAACCGCCAATAAGATCGTTACTGGCGGTTTGGAAATCAAAACATTGATTTATACATTAAAACGGAAGTGTAAAACATCGCCATCTTGAACGATATAAGTTTTACCTTCTAAACGCCATTTACCTGCTTCTTTGGCACCGCTTTCACCGTTATATTGAATGAAGTCATCATATGCCACACATTCAGCACGGATAAAGCCTTTTTCGAAGTCAGTATGAATCACACCCGCTGCTTGTGGCGCAGTTGCACCAACTTTCACAGTCCAAGCACGAACTTCTTGTACACCCGCAGTGAAGTAAGTCTGTAAGCCAAGTAAGCTATAACCTGCACGAATCACCACGTTTAAGCCTGGTTCTTCCATACCCATCGCTTCCAAGAATTCAGCACGGTCTTCATCTTCTAATAATGAAATTTCAGCTTCGATCTGGTTGCAAAGGGGTACAACAATCGCATTCTCTTCAGCAGCAAGTTTTTTTACCGCTTCAAGATGTGGGTTATTTTCAAAACCGTCTTCTGCCACGTTGGCAATATACATGGTTGGTTTAAGCGTCATTAAACCGAAACCGCGAACGGCTTTACGTTCGTCATCAGAAAGGTCAGCTGCACGCGCTGGTTTACCTTCATCAAGTAAAGGTTGGATTTTTTCTAACACTGCTTTAGTTGCAAGCGCTTCTTTATCGCCACCTTTTGCCGCTTTAGTTAAACGTAATAACGCTTTTGCAACAGTATCAAGGTCCGCAAGTGCAAGTTCAGTATTGATGGTTGCGATGTCATCTAATGGGTCAATTTTACCATTTACGTGAATCACGTTTTCATCTTCAAAACAACGAACCACGTGTGCAATCGCATCTGTTTCACGGATATTGGCAAGGAATTGGTTACCCAAGCCTTCACCTTTTGATGCACCAGCAACCAAACCTGCGATATCAACAAATTCCATCGTGGTCGGGATAACACGTTGCGGTTTAACAATCGCTGTAAGTTTGTCTAGGCGTGGATCTGGAACAGGGACAATACCTGTATTCGGTTCAATGGTACAGAACGGAAAGTTTTCAGCTGCAATCGCTGCCTTTGTTAATGCATTGAACAATGTAGATTTACCTACGTTTGGCAGACCAACAATACCGCAATTAAAACCCATGAAACCACTCACAAATGTGTTATTTAAAAATTGCTGCTGATTTTACATGAAAGCCATGACAAAGTCAGGTCATGGCGAGTGCGGATTTTTATTTCGAGCTTAAACTTTGCGTTTATCGAGCTGTTTGGCAATATTATCGCCTGTGGTTTGTACCAACATGACCAAAACAATCAGGACTAAAATCACCGCCAGCATGACTTGCATATCAAAACGTTGATAGCCGTAACGATAGGCGATATCGCCCAAACCACCAGCACCAATGGCACCAGCAATGGCAGAGGAACTGATCATGGTGACAATGGTCACGGTAAAACCTGCAACAATTCCTGGCAAAGCTTCAGGAAGCAATACATGCCAAAGAATCTGCTTGCGGTTACAGCCCATCGCCTGTGCTGCTTCAATTAACCCTTGATCGACTTCACGTAGACTGACCTCTGCAATACGGGCAAAGAACGGAATAGCAGCAATGGTTAAGGGGACAATCGCAGCCAAGACGCCGTAACTGGTGCCGACGATCCATCGGGTAAATGGAATCAGAGCCACCATCAAAATCAGGAAGGGGACTGATCGAGTGATGTTAATGATCCAGCCTAAGGACTGATTGATTTTCTTGGAAGGATAAATCCCAAAATCTGCAGTACTCACCAAAATTAAGGCAATTGGCAGACCAATCAAAAAAGCGAGAATCGCAGAAACACCGACCATGATTAAAGTATCGGTGGTTCCTGTCAGTAATAGATCAATGAGTTGATTGTACATAACCGATCACCTCAAGTTGTGTTATTGCTGGATGTTTTTCAGATTGTGAGCGGTTTAGATCAAACTCGAGATTGCGAATCCCGATGATCAATGAGCCGATGG
Source organism: Acinetobacter sp. UBA991 (assembly GCF_002292065.1). Classification (NCBI taxonomy): domain Bacteria; kingdom Pseudomonadati; phylum Pseudomonadota; class Gammaproteobacteria; order Moraxellales; family Moraxellaceae; genus Acinetobacter; species Acinetobacter sp. UBA991. Next base: position 133,928 of record NZ_DBBF01000042.1, read on the forward strand.
TACGCTGCTGAATGCTATCAATTTGACTGTAATACACCTGAACTGGACTATTAAAACCATCCAATAGTTCATATAAATCATGCACCGATTTCGATTCACTGACATATTTCAATTTTAAAATCTGATGCGTGCTCTGAGGCAGAATGGTTTGGCTCAACTCAAAGGGTAAATTCACCTGTTCAAAGTTGAGTAATTCCTGCGTGATCTGTTGTTGTGGATTGGAAAATACCGACCAGACTTGCCCGGCTTCAACAATTTCACCCTGATCAATTACAATCACCTGATCGCAAATCTCTTGGATGACCTGCATTTCATGGGTGATCAAGACGATGGTTAAACCAAGGTCCTGATTGATCTGTTTCAATAAGGACAGAATATTAGCGGTACTTTCAGGGTCCAGTGCTGAGGTGGCTTCATCACAGAGCAGGATCTCGGGCTGAGAAACCAAGGCTCGTGCTATACCAACACGTTGTTTCTGTCCACCAGACAATTGAGCAGGGTAATCATTTCGCTTTGCCTCTAATCCCACTAGCGTCAGTACCTCGGTGACGCGTTGTTCGATCTCAGCCTTGTCATAACCCGCAATACGGAGTGGTAAAGCTACGTTTTCCCACACCGTTTTGGCAGACATTAAATTAAAATGCTGAAAAATCATGCCAATTTTCTGCCGAGTTTTGATCAACTCGGCATGGCTGAGTTCAGCAATATTTTGCTGATGAATTAAAATACTACCTGTATCAATCGACTCTAAGCCATTTAAGGTACGCAGTAGGGATGATTTACCAGCGCCACTTTTTCCGATAATCCCAACAATCTGTGCTTTGGGAATATCAATACTAATGTTTTTTAAGGCATGTAAGCGTTGGCCCTGTACATCATAAAACTTATTTAAACCACGTATTTTTAGATGCGGGACTGAAAAATCGACCTGTGAACCAAAACTCACCATGATTGTTCTCCTTATTTCCAACCTGGGAACCACAAAGTCGGACCGAAATCACTATCCAATGCAGCTTTGACTTTAGGTGAGTTTTGATAAATCTCGACAAATTTCTGTAGTTTGTTGTCCTTGTCCTGATAATCATCACGCACCACAAATAAAATCGCATAACGTTTATTGGTGTTGTCATCAAACAATAAGGCACTTTCAGGATCAGCCGTCTTGGCTAAACGTAAGTAATGTGGATAGCCAAAAGCGAGATCAACATCATCAATGGCACGCGCAGTTTGCGGGCCTTCAACTTCAGTAAATTTCAGATTCTTCGGATTCGCTGTAATGTCTTTTAGTGCAGAAAGGTGATTGTTACTGTCTTTCAGTTCAATCAACTTGGCTTGTTGTAACAGTAATAGAGCACGGCCTTGATTGACAGGATCATTCGGAATCGCAACAGTTGCACCATTCGGGAGTTCATCAAAACTTTTATATTTTTTTGAATACAGTCCAACATGTGAAGCCGCACCTGCAGCAAATGACTTTAATTTAAAGCCAGTTTCTTTAATGGCATTATCCAAAAAGGGCTGATGCTGGAAAAAGTTCGCATCAATATCACCATGATTCAAAGTGATGTTAGGCGTATTCCAGTCGGAAAACTCGACCAATTTGACATTCAAACCTTGCTGTTTGGCTTCATCCACTGCAACTTGCAATGGATGGGCAAAAGAAGGACTGATCCCAATCACCAGTTCACTGCTATGGTTCTGTCTTTGTTTATTCCAAATCAATAGGGCAATAATCGCAACAACGACGACAAGGCCAATACCAAGCCATTTTTTAGAGGCTGTTTGAGCCATATATTTCTCCAATTCTTTTCTTAAATGTTAAGCACTAATTTCTTCAATTATTTTTAGGTCATCTGCGTTGTTATGCGTTCTACATCGGAACTGATCAGCAGGATGGCTTGCAGCTAAAAGATCGCCTTGGGCAAACAGTTTGTTCCGCAGTGAACCTGTCGCATATTTAGTTTTATAACGTCCACGTTGCTGTAACTCAGGAATTACCAGTCGAATGAAATCATGGTGTGATTCAGGTGCAACCGTACGGGTCAGGTTAAAACCATCAATGCCAGTTTGATCGAGTAGTTCAATCAGGTATTCCGCAACTTCAGCACCACTCCCTACAATCAGGGGATAACGTCCACCCAAAACATGCTGTGCTTTCAGGTCATTTTTGCTGATGCGCTGTTCTTTAAACTTTTCATTGACGGAAGCAATGCTGTTGCTCTTTTGATAAGGAATCGCTTCATCATCTGCAAACTTGGCAAGATCAATACCGACTGAACTGGCATAATGTGCTAAACCTGCTTCAGGGCTGGCATATTGACGATATTCAGCCAGTTTTTGCTGGGCGAGTTCATGTGTTTCCGCGACGACAACGGTAATGCCGACAAAGATTTTAATCGCATCTTCATCTCGACCTTGTTGCTGTGCTTGTAGTCGTATTTTATTAACTTGCTGACGAATCTTTTCAGGTTGATCGCCGCCAATAAAAATACATTCGGCATGACGCGTGGCAAACTGTAGTCCCTTCGGTGAAGCACCTGCTTGGAAGAGTGTTGGCGTACGTTGAACCGAAGGCGCTACCTGAAACACACCTTGGCTTTGGTAATATTGCCCTTGATGATTGATCGAGTGGACCTTGTTCGGATCAGTAAAAACGCGCTGTTGTTTATCTTTCTTTAAGGCATCATTTTCCCACGAACCTTCCCAATATTTATAGCAAAGCTGTAAAAACTCCTCGGCCTGATCGTAACGCGCATCATGATCTTTTAAACCTTTTTGCCCAATCAAACGTTCGGCACTATCCAGATAGCCTGTGACAATATTCCAGCCCAAACGACCTTGAGTTAAATGATCAAGACTGGCAAATCGCCGTGCAAATTGATAGGGCTGCTCATAACTGAGATTGACGGTCACACCAAAACTCAAATTCTGCGTGACCAAAGCCATCGCCGAAATTAGGGTAGAAGGATCATGGCTTGGCAGCTGAATCGATTCTTTTAAAGTCAGCTCAATCCCATTTTGATAGACATCATAAACACCTGTAATATCGGCTAGGAATAAACCATCAAACAAACCTTGTTCTAAGGTCTGTGCTAATTCGGTCCAATAACTCAGCTCATTAAAGCGATGTGATTGATCACGCGGATGCGTCCATAGGCCATGATTGATATGACCGACACAGTTCATATCAAAGGCATTTAACAAGATTTTTTTAGCGGTCGTTTGACTCATTACAAAGTCCCCCGACGTGGAGGCAGAATGCCATTCAACACATAGTTACCGATAAAGTAATATTTCCAGCGTGCAGCATCATGCAAGGTATGTACACGCGCATTACGCCAATGACGATCCAACCCATCAGCACGTTGACTGCCACGGCTGCCAGCTAATTCAATTAATTTTGATGAGGCTTTTAATGCAGTTTCCGTACTATGTGCACGTACTTTTGCCACATCAATTGAGGCTTTGGCTAAGGTCTCAGCATTGAGATCTTGTTTTGCAGCATCTACAGAGCGAGATGCTTGTTTGAGGAGTAATTCGCTGGCTTTGACATCGGTTGCCACACGACCTAATTCAGATAGGGTTAAAGGGTCTTGAGTAGCGGAATCAATAGTGGCATCAATCCATGGGCGGGCGACACGCACACGCGCTAGTGTTTCTTCAAACGCAGCACGGGCAATCCCGACTTCAATCGCGGCATGCATGATTTGGGCAAATGGCCCCACCAAAGATAGCTGCTTAAAGGCAGTATCAAAAGGAATCACATCCTCTTTGGTAACAAAGACCTGATTAAATTTGACTGTACCGCTGCCCGTGGTGCGTTGCCCAAAGCCAGACCAGTCATCAATCAGTTCTAATCCTTGACTGTCTCTTTGTACAAAAGCCAAAAACTCATTACCTGTTTCATCAAGCACTAGTGTTGGAATACGATGGGCGAATAGGCTGCCGGTGCAATAAAACTTTTCGCCTTGAATCAGATAACCGTTTTCGCTTGGAATCAATGTGGTTTGCTTATGTGCAGAGGTGCGGGTTTTAAATTCAGCCAGCGCATTACCAAAACGCGCACCTTGTAATACTTCTTGATAGAGGCGTTTCTTTTGCGCTTCCGTACCAGTATTGCGTAATACTTCCAATGCATAAAAATGGTTTTGTGGAATCTGACCGATTGAACCATCCGCACCGCTAAACAGCGCAATGACTTTGGCTACGGTTAGGCTGGAAACTTCTGCACCGCCATACTGTTTAGGTACCGTAATCGCCCATAAACCTGACTGACTATAGGCTTCAATTTCAGTAAACGGCAAGTTTCGATTGGCATCACGTTCAACCGCCGCGTGTTTAAACTGTTGACTGAGTTGAGTCGCAATTTCTAGGGCTTCGGCATCGCTCTGAATAACATGCGCCGCTTTAAAATTGGTTTTGGCAAAACCTTGTAATTCTTGATATGAGGTCATGATGATTTGCTCCTTAAATCCAGGCATGGCGGGCAGGGTGTGTACCATTAAGGTAATAGTCACCGATGGCATGGAATTTCCAACGCACAGGATCATGTAAGGTATGTACGCGAGCATTGCGCCAATGCTGATCAAGATTATGTTGGCTCAGGCTGGCACGGCTTCCACCAAGTTCGAGTAGTTTTTCGGAGATATGCAGGGCTGCATCATTGGCATAGATCTTTGCTTCAGCCACTAAAATTGAAGCACGAGCAGCTTGCTCGGTAGAAATCTCAGCAATTTGATCAAGTTCATCTAGATATTCGGCAGCATCGTCCAGTAATAAAATGGCAGCATCGAGCAGGATATTGAGTTTGCCAACTTCTTGCAGGGTGTAGTGTTCTTCACTGGCCTTTTCTACGCCTGCATCAATAATGGGACGTGCTTTACGAATGCTGGATAAGGTGTCATCAAAAGCGGCTTCAGCAATACCAACATCAATGGCAACCTGTAAAAGTTGAGAATACGCACCGCGAACATTTGGAGTGTCGGTAATAATGCGCTCATCAAAAAATAGTGCAGGATCAACGACAACATTGCGTAGTTTTACTGTTCCACTGGCTGTAGTACGTTGACCAAAGCCATTCCAGTCATTAATCACTTCAACACCAGCAGCATGTCGATCAACAATTGCCAATACGGTATAGCCATCTGGATGCAAGGCACGAATCGCTAACCAGTCTGCAAAGCTGGTCCCAGTCGAATAAAACTTTTCTCCATTTAAAAAGTATTGCCCATTTTCCAAGCTTAACGTGGTTTGAATGGCTTTGGTGTCTTTAGAATTCTTTTCTGGTCCACCATTGGCGATGCGTTTGCCTGCCAAAATTTCAGTGTAGATAAACTGCTTTTGCGCATCTGAACCGGTGATATTAATAAAATTTAAAAGGCCGAATTGGTTTTGTGGAATTTGTCCAACATTGGCATCGGCTTTACTTAAAATACGAAACACGTGGGCTAAGGTTTTATTGGAGACAAAAGCACCACCATATTGTTGCGGTACACGGATTCCCCCCAGACCTTTTTGGCTAAACTGAATGATTTGTTCGGTGGGTAAAACACGATTTTGATCTCGATTATTTCGATCTTCTAATGCAAAGTCAGCAACTTGATAGGCAGCATTGATGGCCTGCTGATCATTTGAAATCAGTTGTGTTTGAACTTGAATCACTGATTGATTACTGGACATGTGAGCACCTCTAATAGATAAGAGACACTTTACAAAAGTTTTACTTTTCAACTAAACCATCAGTTATGGCTTGTATATCACAATAATTCCTAAGCATTTTTTATGAGAAAAATAACAGAAAAATTAATATTAAATATTAATATAAAACAATGACTTGAATTTTGTGCTGGTTTATTAAACAGTATAAAAATTTATTTTCTATGAATGAGAGGAATATTCTCACCATGAAAATTTATAAAGCGACTTCGCCAAAATTCAAAAAGATCGAACGAAAAGGACATTGTATTCATTAACTTTTACTTCTAAAGTAGGGAAAACCTTATGTTTGATCGAGTAGAAAAATAAATTTGGAGAGTTTATGCGGGTTTTATACCAATTTCCTTTGTCCCACTATTGTGAAAAAGCTCGCTGGTTGTTAGATCATAAGGAATTGGACTATGTGGCACATAATTTAATTCCAGGTTTCCATCGTGCGTTTACTTATCTAAAGTCTGGGCAATATTTATTGCCAATGCTGAAAGATGATAAGCGGTGGGTTGCTGATTCAACACAAATCGCTTTATATCTTGATACGACCTATCCTGAACATGCGTTATTGAGACGTGATGAGCAGTTACGTAAGCAAGCTTTAGAAATCGACAAATTGACTGATGAACTTGGTGTACATGTTCGTCGCTGGTCATTGGCACATGCACTGTCAGTGGGTGATCATCCACTTGAAATCATGATGGGTGAACAAGGCTATTTACGTCAGTTTGAGAAGATTTCGAAACCAATATTAAAAAGTCTGGTTTCGACCAACTATAAATTGAGCCCTGAAAAAGTTGCTCAATCCAAGTTACGTATGACCGAGTTAATTAGCGATCTGAATCAGCGTTTGATTGATAATCAAGGGCGTTATATGGTTGGTGATCGGCTTGGTTTAGCGGATATTTCAGTTTGTTCTATTCTTGCACCGTTATTGGTGATCAAAGGCACGCCTTGGGAACTCGAGAATGACGATATTGAACAGTTTGATGGCGAACTGAAGCAATATTATGACTATTTATCAGACCTACCGATTGGGCAATACGTTCAGCGTATTTACGCGACTGAGCGTAATGCACGCGTTGATTGGCGTGGTTTGTAAATCAAATTTTGAGTCGAAAAGCCCTGATGAATAAAAATCGGGGCTTTTTTATGGGAAAGAAAATTGAAAAACTATCGATAAAGCAAAAAATAATCAGGGAATAAAATTAGTTTTTAAAAGAAAATTCGTTTTAAGCAGAAAATATTAGAAATTATTGCCAAATTTACTTTAAAAAAATTGAAAAGAGGGAAATAATTATAAAAAGGCTTTGTTATCTTATGTTTCAGGGTGTGATGGGGATCGAAACAAGTTGTTCAACTATTGGGAGATCAGTTGAACAGTTGCTCAAAAGGTCTTGTTTCGGCTTTGAGACAAAGATAAACCAAAAGTTTATCGGAATCATGTTTGCGTTATCCATGCAGCATCGTCAAAAGTTAAACGAATGTTTTCCCTTGACCCTTAAAAATTACTGAGTGAGCAGTTCCGATAAAAACATCGATTGAAAGAGAGGACTGTAGAATGGAATTGGATCGTTTTGATAAACAAATTCTTGAAATTTTGACCCATGAAGATGTCAATCTGAATGAGCTATCAGAACGTATTAACCTTTCGGTTAGTTCAGTGCATCGACGCATTAAAAACCTGATTGAATCCCAAGTAATGGGACAGCTCAAACGAGAAATTAATTTTAATAAACTCGGTTTTAGTTTGCATATTCTTTTGCAGGTTTCGTTGAGCAAACACGACAGTGAAACTTTTGATAAGTTCTTACAAGAAATTGAAGATATACCAGAAGTGACCAATGCCTTTTTAGTGACAGGGCAGAGTGCCGATTTTATTTTGGAATTGGTGGCACGCAATATGGACGACTATAGTGAAATTCTATTACGACGTATTGGTAAGATTGATAGTGTCGTCGCACTACATTCAAGCTTCGTGATCAAAGAATATAATGTATTTAACTGCTATAAACTTTTAAATAAGCTATAAAAAAATGCATCTAAAAAGATGCATTTTTTTATCATCTAAAAGAATTAAGCATCAAGTTGCGCTAAAACTTCTTCAGAGAATTCAACGTTGGTATAGACGTTTTGAACATCGTCAAGATCTTCAAGCATATCAATCATTTTCAAGATTTGTTTCGCTTGATCGATATCTGTGATTTCAGCCTTAGTTGAAGGGCTCATTACAACTTCAGCATTGTCAGATTTTAAACCAGCTGCTGTAAGGGCATCCTGAACATCACCAAAGCTCTCTGGGCTAGTGATCACCAAGATACTGTCCTCATCAATCTCGATATCATCTGCACCAGCTTCTAAAGCAACTTCCATGACTTTGTCTTCTAAAGAAACATCTTCAAAAGAAATTTCACCGCGCTTGGTGAATAGGTAAGCCACCGAACCATTGGTACCTAAGTTACCATTGGTTTTAGAGAAACAATGACGAACATCTGGAACAGTACGGTTTAAGTTATCGGTCATGGTTTCAACGATAACCGCAACACCACCAACGCCATAACCTTCATAGGTAACTTCTTTTAAATCATCATTGTCTTCACCACCAGCACCACGTTGGATTGCACGGTTGATGGTGTCACGTGTCATATTCACAGACAGTGCTTTTTCAACTACAGCACGCAAACGAGGGTTACTCGCCGCATCTGGCCCGCCCAAACGTGCAGCGGTTACGATTTCACGGATGTATTTAGTAAAAACCTTACCGCGACTTGCATCTTGTTTAGCTTTACGATGCTTAATATTGGCCCATTTAGAATGACCCGCCATGGAAGTAACTCCAAAAAATAAAACTTAAAAAAAAGTGCAGGAATATTAGCATAGCGATGGTTTTGTTGAAAACTAGCATCGCTCATATTCAAACTTTAAAATCTTGATCAAGCGTCAAAGATTGATCAAATAGATTGGATTAATTAGCTAATTTTTACGTCTATGTCGTATTCCGCATAAAGCGCTTTGATCTTTTCCAGATCTTGTTGCAAATCGCTTGGGTAAATTTTACCTAAAATCCCGCCTTGTTTATTGCGTGCATTGGCATACATCAAAATAATTGGCACATTGGCAGCTTTGGCGATATGCCAAAAACCAGTGCGGATGGGTTTGCGTTCTTCACCATCTTTTGCACGTGTTGCTTCAGGCGCAATCACCAGATTAAAGCTGTCATTTTGATTAAACAGTTCAACCATTTGCGTCACGATATCTTTATTGGCTTTACGGTCGACAGGGATGCCACCTAAACGTTCTAAGATTGGTTTTAGAGGGCCTTTGAATAATTCTTTTTTGATTAAGGTATGAATTTTGAGTTCTAAAATTTCAAATAAAGCGAGGGAGAGGATGGTATCCAGATTCGATGTATGCTCAAAGCCAATAATGACTTGTTTTTTTTCTAAAATGCTTGGGTCTACGTTATATTCCCAACCTGTTGCTTTAAAAATAGATTTTCCTAAAAATTTTTTCATGTTTATCATCATAGGCTTTGAGTCGCAGCAGTGTAATACGAGTTTTCAGGAAAATACATATCCTAAAACACCAGATGAAAAAAATTGGATGTCTTATTAATGATCAAAATAGTGCAATATGATCTTTACTCAAGCTGGGAAGATCAGATAGAATCAGCGCAGTTTATGATTTTTAACATTATTTTCGTAATTTGATAAAATCATCTGCTTGTAACTTAAGTTAAATTTGACTAAGATCAGGCAGCATTAATCATACATAAAATATGATTTAAGTTTAGGGCCTATAGCTCAGTTGGTTAGAGCAGCGGACTCATAATCCGTTGGTCGACAGTTCAAGTCTGTCTGGGCCCACCATATAAAACAACCACTTACGTGTACTAATCGTAAGTGGTTTTTTTGTTTTTAGATTCTGGTAAGCAAATGGTAAGCAGCTTAAATCAACATTATTCTTAATTGGTTTTGTTGGATAAAGACTTTAAAGATAGAATTTCCTATAGTTACTCAAATTCAAGTGACGACTTGGGTATGGGGCGATCTAATTCTGGCATGGCTTAATCATAATTTAAGTCAATACTTTGAGATATGAAGTATATGATCGAATTTTAGATCAGTTTATTACAAGTTTCGTAAGCGTGGGCTGAACCCCACACCTATTTTTTAATTTTGGTCGGGTTGCCACCGGTGTGGCAGTAATTCTTCTATTTAGGTCACTTTATGTGTCGGTAACATAGGCATACAGATCCAAGCCATTCAGCTTTGCTGACTGGATTTAAGTCTTGATATTCGCCGCTCGTTGACCACTGCGCAGCGAGCCAACAAACAGCCAGTTCTTACTTCCCAAGGCCTAAGGGCGCATTTGGTTGTCGGGTAGTCAGACGCAGTTGCCTACGTCACCCCCCTAAGAACCGTGCATGCGAGTTTCCCAGCACACGGCTCAAGCCTCTTCTAAGGCGCCATTCGGCACCCGGTTATACCTCGTTGACATTGGCAAACTGAACACTCCTCGGACAATACAGATAGATGGTAAATCTCAAGATGAGCGACCGCATCCATCCTACCATGACTTAGCTTCACAATATGACGGCTGTGCCATGGTGTATCTTTGGTGACTGGTTTAAGACAGGCGCAGCAGGGATGACTTTGTTTTAGCCACACTCTATACAGCTTGGCTCGCCACTTTGGGGATCTGGTGATAGAATTTACCAAGGCAGTAAATGGGTTTTTTACACGGTAAAAATTGGCTGGCAGTGCCGCATTAAGAAATACATTTAAGAGAGCAATGTTGAATTAGCCGGGACAATTTCAGCTGGGATCTCACCTGCTTCAGGTGACGATGTTCAAGGTATTATTGCCAATACAGCATTTGGTGCAGGGGCAGGCAGCATGAGCACATGGAAAAAGGTTTACAAACGATAAAAGGGCAGGCTGCCATACCTGGGTGTTAATTGTGGGTGTCCGCTTTAGTTGGAATACAATATGATGTGGGAAGGAAAAAATTTATTAAGGTTAAGGGTGATTAGATCATTTGGATCAGTAGCAATTTTCGCATGCAATATTAAAGAATCAGAATTGGAAATGTAAATTTCTTTATTTTTAAATTTTTCTGATATAACAGATTTTTTGAACAACTCATATTCGGATACATATGAGTTCATTCGAATATCACTGATCCAATTTTTAGCTCTTAGCAGGCGCCAATTTATATTTGTGACGTCAGCTATAGTCAGGCCTCGATAAGATATTTTTCTAATTTTATCGAAAATTATGTCGAATAAAAATATGTGAGATCTATGCAAATAGCTAATATTTAATAAGAGAGTTTCTAAGTTTTTTTCAAGAGCTATAGCACAATAGTTACATAATTCATAGTTATTAATAATTAATCCCCATTGATATAGAAGATATATAGAATAGATAGCATCAAGATTTTCAAAAGAAATAATTTTTTCAAGTGTTGGATAACATATGGGTTGTGGACAACCTAATCCATCGGATATTACATAGCTGCGAATATCTGAAGATAAGTTATGCATGTCATTTATAATTTTATTTGATGTAAATTTTGTGTTTTCAATATCCCAAATAGGGTGTTGAATAATACAGGTTGCACCGGGTATATTTTTCTCAGTGCTTTCTTTCCATGATTTTTGAGGTGTAGATAAACCAAATTTATATTTTTTAAATAATTTATCTTCAGGTGAATGTTTAGAATTTGAATACATGAATTTATAAAACTTGTAATCATTTGTTATGTTTAAGTGCTTTAATTTTTTAGCTTCATTGAATAAATAGTCAAACCAAGTAATTGTTTTTGCATATTCCAAAATGCCACGAGCATTGCGTCCCATTTTTCCATTCCATACTAAAGTTGGGGTAAAGTTATTTAGTAATTATACCTCTTTTCTTTACCCCTTTAAACGTGCTTTTATAGTTTTAAAGCATTTTAAAGAGAGAAATATGGCACTAAAGCATAAACATAAGCCGATTACAGATGATCGGCTTTTATTGACCACTAGAGAGACAGCTAGGCTTTTAGGGTATGCAGAACAGACTTTACGTAAGTGGGCTTTATATGAAAATGGCCCAATTAATCCTATTAGACATGGACGTACTCTTCGTTGGAGTAAGGCGGAAGTCTACAAATTTGCTGGTGTCGAAGAAGAGGCCTAGAAAAATCGAGACAGTTTTTCTTGTTATTAATGCTTATTGCATTTGATATAAAAAAGACATGCAATAACAAGAAAAGCTAGCTCATCCAGAAAAAATTTATAATTGATTTTTTAAAAATATCATTAGCTTAAATTTGATTGAGATTTAGGTCCTAAGATTTCTCATGCTCAAAAAAAGCCTTTATGAAATTTTTAGAATGATGAATTTGGAGCTAATAATGTCCAAAAAACAAGCTAAACCAAAGAAGAGTTCTAAGCTATCTTGTGTGAAACAAGACAAATTAACTGAAAGTTCGCTAAGAAAATTCTCCGACATAATCGACCAGACAATAAAGCTTACTAATGTTGAGGTAGGTGATCAAAAAAATGCAAAAGATCGACTGAAAAATTCAATGATTACTCGCGTTAAGAAAGACTATTTGAGTCTTACACAACATACGTATCTTTTATCTATTGAAGCTAAAAGTCATGAAGATTGGTTTAAGAATCAAGCTAACTATATTTTTTGGTCAGAGCTATTTACTTATCTTCAAAGTCACAAAATAAAATGTGAATATAGAATTAACTTCTATAAGGAACTTTTTGATTATTTAACTAAATTAGAAGATGAAAATTTATTTTATTTAATTAATAAGGAAATCTTGAAGAGGGATAAATATCATATTCCTAAAATAATTTATAAAACAGATTTTGTAAATTATTTTAAATTACCTAGAAATATTTTTGAAAAATAGAAAGTTGATATTGTGGAATGCTGAAATGAATAATAAATTAGATTTAGAAGTTTTTAAATCAAGGTGTGCTTGTTTAGCTGAAATTTTATCTTCATATAGAGAAGGTTTGCTTCTATTAGAATCATGTGATTTAAAAGATTTTCATAATACTTATATGACTGATGAATTTATGAGGGAATTAAAAGTTTTATGTGAAGGTATATATTCATATTTAAACATAAATAAAGCTAAAACCCAATATAAAAGTATTTTAGGGTCATCAAGTATCTGCATTTTATATAAAAATGTTAAAGATTCGGATGTTATAAATAAAGAAAAACAACTTTCGATTAACCAAAATATTTTAAAAATTTTTAATGTTGTAAATTTTTTAATTGTGTTGATGTCCAATATGGAGAATTCTCAAAATAAAATTGAAAGGCTAAACTATAATTTCTATCTAATTTTAAAAATGATGGGAAAAAGTTTTAAGGATTTTGTTTTCGAAGTATTGCCGATAGTTTCTCAATATTTTAATCATCTTATTGAGTTCGATCATACAGCTAAGACCATTAAAGAGTTCAATACGTATGCAAAAGCCCAAAATGTAGATGTCACAGAATTCTGTAAGGGCCTTGATGTTAATGTTTCAGAAAATATAATCAAAGCTCTAACAAGGTATTTAGACGAGTACAGAATTGCAGTTGAGGATATCTTTTATCACAACAATGTAAGAATTAAAAAGACGGATGAGATTGAGAATATAGACGATTTGGACGTTGATCCGCAGACATATCATAATCCGCCTTTGGTCACCGAGAGCCAGTTTGATTACTCAGATGACAAAGATAACATTGATGATGAAGTCGATGAAGATAAGACTTCTAAGCAGTATGATTATAATCTAAATGAAGATACGCGTAGACTAGCACCATTTGTCTCAAATCAAAGATTGAATCGTCATATAGATAGAACTCAGCAACCAACGGTGAGTAATATTTACTATTTGGACATACCCTTATTAAAAATTGTAAACCAGATTTTACTTGACCAACTTCATGAAAACAAAGATATCATGGAATCTGCAAAAGCAGCTTGTTGCTTGATGTCAATCTTTACCGGGCAGAGTGCCGTTATATTTCAAGATATCGACCAATTGCTAAAAACTAAGCAATTAAAACGTAGCTCCAATCGTGCCTATTATTTGTGGATCGTTGATGCAAATTTAAATAAAAATTTGAAAGGTCAAATTGCTAAAAAAGACAATAAATATAACGAGCATACAACTTGGGCATTTCAAATTCCTGCTATGTGGATTGATAGAATTAGAGAGGCTAACCTTTCCAATCTAACGAATACAGATTTCGAAAAATCTTTATCAGAATGGTTTTATCATCGTCGTATAGGCCCGATATCAGTTACTTCAATTGCTTTACAACTTTCCTTTCATTTGAACCGTATATGTAAAGATGATCTTACGAAAAATTTCTTAATCGGTAGACAGGTTTCACATCAACCTGATCTAGCGTATGGGGGATTTTCTTATAAACAGTTAAATGAGGTATATGAGAAGTATATATATCTATGGTTTCAAAATAAAAACGAGGTAAATGTTTTAGATCGTCCGCAATTTATTCAAGTAGAAGAGCAAGCCCGCGTAGGAAGTCAGCGTGTATGGTCATTTGATAAAGCGAAAAAATTCTTAAATACATTAAACTTGAAAGTTGTCCAAGTTTTAAAAGAAGAACAAGACATTGCTGAAAAATTTAATGCTTTCAGTGTTTGGATTTGGTTTTGTTGTCTATTGTCTTCAGGTGCACGTCCTGCTATAGGTGCATCTAGTATCAGAGAAAATTTTGATTTTATTACTAATATTGCATATATCCATGATAAGAGCAGTAGATCTCGTCCACATGGTCGTTATTCACCTCTGATCGAATTCGTTGTTAATGAGTTACAGCATTATGATGAATTTATCAAAAACATTAATGCCTTAGAGCTAGCTAATACAGCAGATCATATCTATTACCTTTCTTATTGGAAGAAAGGTTCAGAATTCATGAGCTTCACATTGGAGCCACTTACACAAAAGCATATAGCATCTTATTTATCAGAAAACTTTCCTGAAATTGATGAGTTATATCCCAATTGGACGCGCCATTTTGTAAGGAATTTTCTGGAATTGCCTGATGCGATTTTTAAGAGTTGGTATGCGCACGATCAACAAAATGAGATCGGATTTTCAAAATATTCATCTTTACAGCCCTACACCTACATGATTGAAATTCAAGATGCAGTAAATCAGCTGTTTAAAAGACTGGGATTAAAATCAGTGGTGAGCCAATCATGAAAGATGAAGAGTTACAAAAAATTCGAACTAAGCTAGAGTCTTCGACGAATGTTTTATTTGAAAAAATCTCAGAATTTCTTATCCATGAGATCACGGAATCTTGTGAAAAAAAGAAACTTGATGATCTTATTCAAAACGAAATGTATTCGAATCGAGCTAAAGTAGAGAAATACTTTCGCAATAGGAAAATCTCAAAAAAAGATTTGGAAGAATTAAGGGGATATTGGTCTGAATTATGTGTGAAAAAAAAGCAAGAAATAGAGTCACAAATACCGTGGTTAAAGGATCAATATGAAATTAAGCTTATTCAAAGAGCATATTCAGCTCCAAATATTAAAGATATTGAATCAACGCAAATTAAGTTGCTTAGAGGGCAAAGGTTACATGAGTTTAAGCTCAAGTTGCATTTCTTTTGGGAGACTGAATTACCGAAAAGGCTTAAAACTGATGTTTTTAATGCTGATTTTACGGATGAGCAAAAGGAATTACTTCTTCGACAATTTTTAATAGCACTAGTTATTGATTGTGGGTGTAGTTATAAAGAGGACTTAATGGCGATTCTAAGGTCACTCAGAGCATATTTTTCAAATGATCAGTTAAAACCATCAGAATTGTTGAGTGGACTTGTATCCCTATATCGTAAAGGTTCATCAAAAACGGGTTACTTATATAATTATCCAGTAGAAAATGAGAAATATGCGAATTTAGTCTATCTCGATAAACCATACCAAATTAAACAAATTTATCTCACAGCTATTAGTTTGTTAATGATGGTGAGACTTATCAATATTATTGAATTTGAAACTCAGGCTGAAAGGAATCAGGGAGAAAAAAGGCTAATTCAGCTTATTGAATCTATCGATGCTCAAAATGATGAAGGCTTTGATCAATATATTGATTTGGCTATATTGGATGTCGATCAGAATAGTGTTTTACGAGATTATTTTGCAAAGGAAAAATATCAATTATTTGAGCATGTCGATTACGTGCAGTATTTTAGTCAAAAGAATACGCTTGACGGTTTTACAACAGCATTATCTACGGGGACGTTAGACAGCGCTGCACTATCAATGTCAACCTTAAAAATGCTTGAGACGCTTGATGCATTTAAAGACAAGAAATCTTTAAAAAAGAAATTGATTACTTCCGAAAATGCATTTGATGATCCAAACGGGAGTTTTCGAAAGCCTAAGTCTGAAAATATCCAAAAACTGAGTACGCAATATCATTGTGCCGCTGAAATTAAAAAAGGATTGATAGGGCAATTTAAAGATAAAGAAAAACCCGAGACCATTAGGCAATTCTCTGAAGATATTAAGTCGCTTAAAGAAAGCTATAGTAATCATAAATATAGCTTAGCTAAAGACATTGCATTTGTGAGTGTTCAGATTGCGTTGATGACATGGTATCGGGAGTATCTTGTAGGCGGTCAATCTTCAAATTTTTCTAAAGTAAAAGATGGGATTGCTCTGAGCTCCTTGGATACTTATAAATCCTCTTTCGCTGAAGATCTTTTTATGTATGTTGTTATTCATGACCTTGATATCTTTAAGATGGATGAAGAACAATTTGAGGGGGCGTATGAATATATTTTAAGCGAAAAATTGATTGCTGATAAGCGTCGAAAAAATAAAGCATTTAAAAATAATATTAGGGAAGTGAAATATGATAGCTATGGTAAAGCTGTAGAAAATTTAAAAAAATTTCATAACAGTTTAATTCGTAATTTTGGTGCTCCCCGAGTAGGTTTTTTAGATCAGTTGAAGTCCTTTGGTCTTCAGATGTGTAGAGCATCATATGTTACCCCAGTGATGTGGGCGCATTTTAATAATTTGATTGGTCGCCAAGCTGATCTGAGTAAAGAACAAAAAAATATATTCAAAACAATTTGTATGCTTGCTTACCGCACAGGTTTAAGAGTTGGTGAAATTCTTGGGCTAAGGTTAAGAGACTTAGCCATGATTGAACTTGATGTTAAAACAATTGGCTATGAACGATATTATTATTTAACAGCAAGTAATCCTCAATTTATCAAAAGCTTTATTCATAATAACTATCATCGTCAGGTTAAAACGAAGAATGCAAAACGAGGAATACGCCTTGATGAATTGCTAACTGAATGTGAATTGAATGAATTTATTGGCCTAATCAAAAAGCATCTTAATGTAAAAGTTGGTCAAAAATGGTTAGGGGGAGAAGACTGTTTTATCTTCCAAGATGAATTTGGTCAAATTTTTTCATCTCGTTTTATTAGTGCTAAGACAAAGGAAATTTTTGATACTTTATTCAATAACGAACCACATGATTATTCCTTTCATAGCTTTAGGCATACTGCGACAAACAATTTAGCTTTAATTTTGAAAGGAAGTGAAGCGTTAATCAGAAGTTGGATTGGCTACTCACCTGATCAGATTGCCAAAATTAAAAATTATTTATTGGGTGATACAGACAGTATTGCTGGACGTCAGGATGTTTGGAAGATTTTGGCACATTTTATTGGCCATTCATCTATTGAAATGACAGCCAACTATTACCTGCATTTTGGTTCAATGTTAGTCGGGGATGCATTATGTCCAGATGAAAGTAAAATATCAGCAAATATTGTAAGAGCTTTACTCTCTTGCAGAGTATTCAAGAAACAATTGAATACGTCGCAAATGAAAGAGAAGCTTGAATTAAAAGAAATCTTAGAGAAGATAGCTCCCAATTCAAAGATTATTCAAGACGTAATATTTCCTGATCGGTGGCATACTCAGATATTAAAACGAGAAGATGTAGAGCAAACAGATCATGTAACCGAAAGGCTCAAACTGACATCAGAATTGAATGATATTATAGATGTACTTTCAGGAAAAAATGAAAATCTGAAGTTGAAAGAAATTGGGAGAGACTTGGCCTCAAACCTGTATAAAAATAGACACTCTCAACACAAAAAAGATATTTCTAAAAGTAATCCTTTAGACATGCTGTTAAAGCATATCAATAGAAATAAGTCTGGAAATGTATTTAGCGAAGCTGATTTTAAAATTTTCACAGCTTTACTGGATAGCAACTTTATGTTGGATTATTTTGAGCGCCGTATTCGTCTTATAGATGCTCGTATGGAGGTGTATATCCAAAGCGAAGTAGAGTATCAGGAGTTTGATAAATTTTGTCGTGAGCTTAAAGCCATAGATAAGCAGTTTTTTCAAGGAACAATTAAAATACCCAAAAGGTCATGGAAGGAAATTGCGGCAGAACTTGGAGCGGCTAAAAGTAAGAAGGGGGTAAGCTTAAAAATTAGTAATGGGAACTATAAAGAGAGTACCTGTCAAAAAATCTTGAGTGATTTATTTTTAGCAGTTATTTATCACCGTTGGAAGTTAGCTCAAATCAATGACTAATCACAGCGTTAAATAATTTAACAGGTTTAAGAATGCGATTTCAAAAAATAGAGGTGGACTAAATGAAGCATACGCATATAGATGTAGATCATTGTATTCAAGACGCTTTACAAGGAAATATCGTTTATTTAGACGATAATTTATATTTAGTAAGTGCTGAAACAGCCTTACAGCAAGTTCTTATACCTGAGCATGTTTGAGTTCGCCCACCATACTGGATCCTTGGATATGAGTTGCCTAGACCAATCCAAAATAAAGAGGCATTAGATTCAGCATTTGGATGGAATAACTTTTTTGCTGAATTTGCTAGCAATGCTGATGAATTTAAAGAGTTTAACCCTAGGGGCGAGTAATGAAACTTTATAGTGTCAGCCCTTATAGTTTTTAAATTCATCTTCATGAGTACATGATAACTTCAGTATTGACTGAATATTAAAGGATTATTTGTGAGTCGAAGTGTAAAGAGGCAACTCAGTTTCTTTTTAATCGTACTTTGCGGAGTAATTGCCTATAATTATGTGGCTACTCGTCAAATAGAACATACGGTGGTGAATTCTAGCGTTCAAGAGCGAGAGCGAGCATTTATACAAAAACGCGCTGAATACATAAAAAATCACGGCGAGACCAGTATAGCTGAGCAAGAAATTAATAAAGAATTGGCACTCAGAAGAGGGCATTCTTTAATTAATAGTTCGTCTTCGTACCAGAGTGCTGAAGAGCAAGATCTTGAAAAATTTGTAAAGTGAGATAGATATTGTGGTAGATCGGGTTGTTTCTAAAGATAATGCGAAAAAAGCCGATGAATCCTCAGTAAAAAATCAAAAAGATGAAATAATAAAGGATGATTATATCCAGACTATACTAAACGGAGCTAACCAACTTCCTACGAAAATCGTCAGAACTGATCAAGATAAGCTGGAGTTTTTAGAGGATTGATTTTAAAACATTGTGTGAATTTTATTTGATCGTTGTGATTTTAATGAGGGATTGCCGGATAGCTAGATCATTACCCAATTTTAATTCATGTCGTAGTTTGTTAATCTTAATTTCAGATAAAAATCAAGGAGACAATTAATGTCGAGAAAAGTAATAATGACTACAAATGAAAGACGTCTTCAAGCATTAAATCAAATGCGTGCTAGCTACCGTGGTGTACAGCTTTTAAGGCAAAATAGAACTAGATTTATGCAGCATAGTACTACTGTTCAATCTGGCTTATTTTCCACAAGCGACAGTAGGTATCCTGCATGTGATGAACTATCAATGGAAACGGATGATAGTGATGTGTTGAAAGAAACTGCTGAAGCTATGTACGCATCTACAGGTGATACAATTTGGTTAAGGTTTTAAATATAAAATTCAAGCGCTTTATATCGTTTCAATGAGCAGAGTTCAAAATTGCTTGAGTACGTCGTCAATTGATATTTCCTCTTCTACATAGAAAATACCATTTTGATCTGCTTTCATTTTTTTAATAGTCATACCTTCAAGCTTGGCAATCTCGATTAAATCTTCAAGTATTTGATCTGCAATTTTATTTTTCCAATCATTTTCTGGGTCTAAAGGAATCGACATGAGTTTCTCCTAGTTCATGGTGTAGAAGCTAAATCAACAGTACTATAGGATGTATAATATTAGAGTTAGTTTAAATTGCTTCAATACGAGTATGACTACTTAAACTTCGATGATCAAATTTTCTCTAAACCCATTTTTACCTTGCTCTGGCGGATAACCCAAAGGATTGATCACTAATCTACATCCATCGACTACAGTATCCACTGATGTATGCGTATGTCCTGCAATCCATAACTTAAAGCCTTTTACATCTAGGTCATTAATAAAATAGGGATTGAGGGCTGATGCAACAGGATGCGTACCCCAATATGGATCAAGACAGGCTAAATGAGGTGGAAAATGCGTAATAACGATCACATGATCTTGCCCTCTAAACTGCAAAATATTTTGATGATATTTTTTAAATAGTTTTATGTAGTCATCGGCGGTTATAGGTCTATTTTCATTGCTAATCATGATTTGATCAAAATCATAAATCGATTGTTCAGCATCTTTTTGGGACTGTAAAAGTACCTCAGGAGCTGTAAGTGGAGAATTGGAGCGGAAGTTCGTAAATAATGTGCCACCTACAAATATTTTATCTTGTATTTTGATATGGTTATCATCAAGTAGTGTATTTTCAGGGTAATTTTCTTTCAAAAAATCTACGACTGAACTGTAGTTAGAGCTGTAGTAATCATGATTGCCCAAAACAAAGATAAATTTTTTATTCAGCGTTTTACATTTTTCGGCAAACTCAATTGCACCACTTAAACGATTAGAAAAATCCCCAGCGTGGATAATGACGTCAGCTTCATCTGATAATGAATATTTCGAATTGTGAGTATCCGATAAAATTTGCAGTTTCAATCTACTTCCTTTATTAAATCACGCTGCTTAAATATATAGAGTTTCATTGCGATCAGTTTACAGCAACTAGATATTGTAGAAATTATAAGATACTTATCTGTATTCTTAAGCCTCTAAAAATATAGGTAATTATTTTTGAATCAATTGATTAAATATTAATCATAAAATTTGACCAATTGAATTTATGCACATAAGATAAAGATGTTACAGCAAATTCTGTGACCAGGCGTGGAAACCTGTTACTCAACGAACTAGAGAGTCGCTTTTAGTGGCTCTTTTGTGTCTACATGGCTCTTTTATGGTAAGCCAGGTAGGGCAGTCTTTGACTGGCCGTTTCGTTGAGCGGTATTTCCACACCCTATTTGGTTTGCCTCCATCTCGTGGAAAGGATGTTGGCAAACGACAATCTATCAACGAGGTTTAAAATGCGTCTTTATACTATTTCTATCTGTTTTTTCTCTAGCAAAAAGATACTTCTGAATTAATGAATATTTAATTCATTAATCACTAACTTTAATTTTAATTACTTCTAATTTCGTAATTTTACGAGATATAGAGAAGTATTGCCTAGAGAAAATAAAATGGCCCGTACTAAGCTTTTAACCAATATTATTCAAAGAAAAATGATGGTGCCTGACGAAATGTCGCACTCAAATCTGCACCATAACTTTGAAATATCACTTTATGACTTCGCCAACCATGAGATTCTAGAAAAACTATATAAAGCAGACAATCAACGCTCCACAGAGTGTTGGAGCCCTGCTGAAATTCAGGAGTTTATTCTAAACTGTTTGAATGATCGTAATGTCAATTTATGCGTTCGCTATTGGAAAGATGCTGCTGGTAATATTTATATCATCGATGGTGGGCACAGGATTTCAATTATCTATGCTTGGATCAAAAGATACTTTATTGATGAGCAAGTAATAGGAGCCCCAAAATTCACGGCACCACAAAAACGAGATATTCGTCAGATTCGTAATCGATTAGGTGGATTAGCTGATTTTCAAGAGTTATGTAGCGATTCTGAGTTTCAGCAAAAATTAAAATCAACCAAAATTAATTTTATTGAAGTCATTGGGACACCTGAGGAAGCTCGAAAAGCCTTTTGTTCAATCAATTCGGATACGAAACGATTAGATCCAGATGAAGAATATCATTTACAGAATAGGGGGAGTGATGCTTTTTATGTGATTTATGCGTGTTGTTATATAAACGATAATAAATCCAACTTGGCTGAACTGAATTACGAGCGGATAAATGAAGTGATCACTTTGGGTGAGCAAATTCATGATCATCTTTTTAAGATAATACTTTTAGAGCCGGATTTAACACACGGTAAAAAAATCGGCTTGGTCAATGAACTCTTGAATATCATGTTTGGTGATACTAGTCAGAATACTGTGAATATAGACCAAGGTCAGCGTGTAGAAAATTTAATGCTAAAACTTAGAGTTGTGCTGTGTCGTATCGCTACACCACCAATTAGTATTCGGATTCCAAGTTTGGGCTTACACCCAAAACTATATTTTTATAAAGATAATCGTTTTCAAGTGACATCCTTTTTGGCCTGGTTCTCTATCGTCTGTGAAATTGAACAAGACTGTTTTGAAATACAGAATAAAAAGATAGATTTTATTGGATTTACTCGAGCACGCCGTGGTGTTGAAAGTTTAATTGAAAAAATTCCTGTGGCGATCAAAGAAACTGTCGGTAAGTTTGGTAGCGGCATCAGATCACATGAGCGATTGAAGAACGTGTATCAAGCCTTTATCTGCATTGGACTCAATATGGATTTAGATTTTGAAGATGAAGTTTGTTTGAACACCGTCATTCTTTCGATGAGTCAATCATTTGATTATATTAATTTTAATGATTTTTACCTTGACCGTTTTGGTGGTGATTATGATGAGAGCATTGTGGATGATGTTGTGAGCTTTGTGAAATCAGTAAGACTAACAAAGAAGAAAAAACCTTTAAATTTTTCACTCGCGACCAAAAGAAATCTTTATCAACGTGAGGAAAGGAAAACATGGAGCTATTGCGAAGTATGTGATAGCGCTCTATACCTTGAATCGACTGAAGTAGATCATCGTGAATCAAAAGCAGAAGGTGGTTACGGTGTTTTAGAAAATGGAGCAATTATTCACCCGATATGTAATCGTTTTAAGTCAGATCGTGCTTTGGAAGAAGTAAGAGCAGATTTATTTGACTAAAAAGATAAGGGAGCAAATGCTCCCTTATCTTTTTGTTTTTTAGTAGACTAGGGTCAGTGTTTAGCCTAAGCAACCAATATGAAAACAATAGACTATTACAACCAATACGCAGATCAATTTTTACAAGCCACGTTGTATGTGGATATGGAAAGCCTATACCAACCATTTTTAGCTGAGTTGCCAGATTCTGCACGCATCCTGGATTTAGGCTGTGGCTCAGGGCGTGACACTTTGGCTTTTAAAAATAGAGGCTATCAAGTGGATGCGACGGACTATTCTGAAGTATTGGTCGAACGAGCGACCCAATTGACAGGAGTACCTGTTAAGCAGCAAAGTTTTTATGAGCTTGATATGCACGATGTTTATGATGGGGTATGGGCATGTGCCTCTTTACTACATTGTGCTCGTAACAGTCTCCCTGATGTTTTAAAACGTATTCATGCTGCGTTACGCCGTGGCGGTGTTTGTTATATGTCTTTTAAATATGGAACAGCAGATAGAGTAAAAGGCGGTAGGGCGTTTACTGACTTAAATGAAGAGCAGGCTCATGAATTGTTAGATCAGTTGAATGGAGTTAGGTTGTTAAAACAGTGGATTACAGTAGATCAGCGACATGATCGTGATGAACAGTGGCTGAATGTACTTTGGAAAAAACATGCCTGATTTTATTCTTATAGCTCAAAAAAATTGAAATTCCTAAAAAATATCCAACTGGTTCTATAGTCGGAGAGTTTTAGTAGTCATTATAAATTTGCACTATTCATTATTCTCAAACGATTAGCTATTGAAAAATGGCAGGACACAAGGATTACATAACTGATTGGGTGTGGCATTCGAATCATGAAAGACCACACCAAGCTAACAAAGGAAGATCACCTTTAATGGCTGCTTAACCTCTACTTATAACTTCGGTTATTTATAGGCTACCGAGGATTTCATGGTTTTTAATCCGCGTCTGTTTATGAAGTCATTTTACTGTACAAGTTTCCAAGTTATATAGAAAATTATGGTTATCAATATGATTTAATTACCCCCATAATATCAAGATATGTGTGGCGATTTAAGAAATCTCTAAATAACTTATATTTACATTCTTAATTAAAAAAAATATGATCAAAGTTCAGACAGAGGATTTTGATATTTAATAAATATAAAAATACCTCTTAGTGCCAACTTTGTCATGGATAAAACTTAATGCAATTAAATAACAACGGTTCTAGTACTGAACTCAGTACACTCGCACCTAAAATAATTCTTTCCCCTTTATTAAAAGCTATGGTGGGGACTCTTAAAAACCATCAATCAGATCATTTCTTCAATTATTATGGGCCTTCTCATAATTTGCATTTTGATGCCACCGCTTTTGTGTCTGCAGTATTTAAGCAGATCGGGACTAAAAACGATTCAAAGCCAATTTATAACATCATCAGAGATATTCAATTATTACCTGAAGATTCAAAACTCAGAATAAGCACTTTATTTGATAAAGAATCTGAAGCTAAAACTGCCCAGACCTATCGTGATTTAGACCAAGTGATGTCTGAAATTGTTCAGCAAGTACTTCAAAATGCTCCGACAGGTATGGCACTGAATTCTCTCAACCAATTCTTAGGCGATCTCAAATATTCTGATCCAGTGATTGTCAAAAATTCTCAGTATCCTATGCAAGTCAAAGGACAATCCAAAGTAGCTTCTTTGCAATATACAAACGACTTAAAAGCAAAAGATGGCGAATTACGACTTTTCACTGTTACTGAAGAAATCAGCAAACCTCAATGGGTGAAAGAGGTTTGTGAGGCAATCAAAGCCATTGTGAAGCAGTCCTACTCAGCTGGTGAAAAGATGCCATTAGAGGCTGCTGAACGTATGCAGGAAATTCTTGATGATGAATGTTCTGCTGAAAATAATGATATCCAAAATCTACTTCATTTCGTAGAAATCAAAGCACTATCACGAGCTCGTATCCGAAATTGCTTCAAAATTATGGAGATCATTGCGGATCACATTGAGAAGACTGAGCGTAACGATTTCAAGCGTGAGTCCGCTGTTTCCTATATCCGTAAAGCGATTGCTTTCTTTGAGATTTTTGGTAATCGAATTGCTCCATGGAATGAGGAAACAACGGAAACCATTAAGGACTATGGTATTGACTTTAGTGCTATCTATGGCGCTGTAGGTAAAGTTGATTTTAATGGTTTGCTGGCCTATGTTGGAGCAACAGATGCTTTGCCAATCTGGGTAAAACCAAAAATTGAAATGAATGATATTCGTCATGAGGATAAGGAAGGGCTATCTCTAAAACGTGAAGTCACTTATGCCTTTCGGGTGAATGGGGAGTTTGTTAAAGAGGAAAAAGTAAGTTCATTTAATTCTAAGTTGCAGATCAATTATAAGACAAGCAAAGGCAACCGTTCGGGTACAGATACCATGCTGACTGCTTATGAAGCTCGTCTGCATACTATCAATAAAGCATTGCTGCTGAAGGATATTGTGGATGATAAAGGTCAGCCGATTTCTGAAGAGCGATTAAGCAAACACTGCTCAGATCGCGTTGCTCAAGTAGAGATGTTCCAGCTCATTATGATGTACTTCGTCCTATCTGGGGCAGACATGAAGATTTCAGATTTTGAAGGGGCATTCAATAAACTGGTTGATGCATTCAAGAATCCTCAAAAAATCCGACTTAACCTTACTCGTATCTTAGACGAAAAGCTCAATACCGAAAAAATGCATGAGCGAATGGAGGTGATCACGTCTACGATCACTACAGCGCTAAAAGCGAATCTGGATTCCATCATTAGTGAGATGGAAAAGGATAGTAGTCTTAAAACTGTACTCTACATCCTTCCAAGTATTGTGAATCTAGATGTATTCAAGAGTTCAATTGGTGAAGATGCTGAACAGTTCTTTAGTATATTTAAGGGTAAAGAATCGAACTTTTACAGCTACATCTCGATGGTGGATGCTAGCCGTAAAAAGTTGGCGAAAATGAGCCAAGACGAAATCATTCGAAAGAATGATTATGCTCGTAAAGCCCTAAGCGAGATTGAGTTTAATTCCACACTGAAAATTCGAACGTTGGTACCGATTGAGAATCCTAATACCGACCTAGATCAATTTGATGTCGCTCGTAATCTGAATATTCCTTGTTTACCAGTATTGATGGTGCCGACCAACAAGAAGGTCAGCGACAATGGGCTGCCACATTTTTATCATCCTGAGAGCTTAAGTTATGACAACTTGTTATCTAAATACAAGGTCATGATTCATTATTCATCTAAGCTATTTCGATTGAGTGACCTAAAAGGCGGCCATGCTCAATTATGTTTGGATGAAAAAGAAAATGCCTTGATCATCAGTACGTCATGTTTTTCGATTGCGATTCATCTATTCCTTAAACATCTGGTTAAAGAAGTAAAAAATCAACTGGGTATTGAAGAGCGCTTATATGTACCTCTAATGCGAATTGACTCAGTTGATGAACATGAGAATGAAGAAAAAGCCCAATTTCAAAGGAAATCAAAAAAGATCCAAAAAGGTGGGTTTAATCCTGAGTGTAAACGAGCGTATGCCACTGCTTATACCCTTGAGAAGTTGCTGAACAATGATGATGCTATTGTGAAGGTACAGGGCCTTAAGTATCAACCAGATCCTATGCCTTATGATAATCAAAATGGTGAGCGAGTTTGTGCCCCGGTGAACCTCGCAATGGATAAAACCGTGACTTACCGTATTCAGGCTGCAATTGAAGCACTGTCAGGATATTCAGAAATCATCATCCCATTTGAGGGCACTAAGGATAAAATTGCCTGTATTAGCTATAACTCTCGACCTGAGAATGATGTGGAATTTAAGTATCAGCATCAGAAGGATTTGCTACTGCTTAAACCAGATTATGGCTACATCTGCTACGTCTATACACTTGAGCGTATCAACGATAAACAGGGTCGCTTATCACTACAGAAGGTCAGTCATGCCCCAGTTGCTGAAGACAATCTGAGAACAAGTAAGGCGATGCACCGTATCATCGAAAAACTGCAGTCAGATGGTTTTGAAGATGTTGTATTGCTTTCACACCATTTTGCACAGCGTAAGATCGGTAAGACTGAAACCAGCAACTTGATTCATGAAAGTGAAAGCGCTTTGGATCAACTTGATCAATTGTTCCCGGATATGAATTTCTATCCATTCCAGTCTGATACGATCCCAGCACTGAGCTTAAAAACCAGTGATAACAGTCGTGTCTATGAGGTACCGCACCATCAGTACCATACGGCGATCATCAATAAAAAAGAATATAAACAATCCTTGTCCGTATATAGCTTTGCGACTAAACGTACTGTTGGTGTTCGTACTCAGAATGGTATTTGTTCGTATTTCTACATGCTAACCAGTCAGGAGCATTCGATTCATAACGATAAGCGAATCAGATTGCACAGTAAAATTATTGATGTGAATGATTCCAATGAAATGAAATCAATTCGCTCTGTATTGCGTGGTCTGCATTACTTTGAGTCTGAACGTCCTACAGCTGGCAAAAACTTCACTCCGGTACTTGAGCCTTCCCATATTCGTGGCGCCACTGGCATTCAAGAGCTTGGTGAAGTCATCGTGTCGAGTCGTCTAAATAAAGGCGAAGTCGTCATGAGTCTGCCAGCCTTAATCGGCAAGCTCGAAGAATACGTTATTCTGAAGAATGAAGACTTGATTGATCCAATCGAGTCGACTCCAGAGGAAGCTGAAGGATCTTTAGCGACTGATGTGGAGTAAGCGCCGTGGTAAAAAATGAAGCCAAAGTTTGGGGCGAGGTTTATGAGATCGCTGTTAAACGTGGTTCGATTATGGCTTTGCTTGATGCAAAGCTATTATTAGCCAGCAATCCTGTAGTAGCAGAATGGAATAGTAAACAGATTGCTGATGTCTTTCAGGAAATGAAGGAAGCGTTATATAGCGATGTCATTAATGCCGCTATCCATGAAAATATCGAAAGCTATTTTCAGCAACTGATAAAAACTGGATTCGGGCATGGTTATACCAATACTCGTGAGTTTCTAAGAAAGATCAAGCCAAAAGGTATTGCAAGGGCTAAAACGGCGAATGCAAGACCAAATTGGGGCTTATCTGGCATCTGGTGTCCACTGACAATGCCAAATGATATAACCCAGACCATTGTAGATGACTACACAACTGAGGAGGAACATATTGCTATTAAAGCCTTCAAGGATAAGGCGTTGGAAATATGGAATCAGCAATTCAGTCTTACCCACGCTAAAATGTTTGGTAAGGGAATGTTTGGTCGTGCTGATTTCTTGGCGGTAATCAAAGTCAAATCCAACTATCATGTGCTGGTTCAGGAATATTCATTATTTTACGTTTTAGGTGAACCAGAACAATTCAACGCCAAGGATTCTTGTACCTATTTGCAAGAGTACAAGCGTTACATCAAACATTCTGAATCCCAAAGTGTTTTCTCATACGTGAATGCAGAAGCTCAAGAGATCCCATTTAAGTTCTCAAAAAAACTACGTGAATACTTGAGAGCCTATGTCCGTAAGGAAAAAGTCCTATTTAAGATGGCGCAAGGCTGCTCGTATGCAACCACTTTTGTTGATTCTTTTAAATGGAAGTTTGAACAAGATGACATGCCAAATATTCGTCTGAGTGTGATGGCGATTACCAGCCGGGGAAGTGAATACATTTCTGCTGAATTTGCGGATAAAGATAAATCCCCAGAGCTGGAAATTATGTATCAGCTGGGCAAGGAGTATCAGGATAACGTTCTGAGTCTGGACGATATGGATGAACGCACGAAACTGCAAGTTGAGATTCTGAATTATCTGGTGAATGAACCTGTCAAAAACATCTCGGAAATCGTGTCCAAAAATATTAGCGATATTTCCTACGGTCAGGATCTTACTTTCACTATTACCGAAAGGCTTAAGGATTTTGTGAATCCTAACCAGCCACTGGCTTTAGAGTGGGTTTTTGACTTGATAGATCGGCAAGTCGATGACGAAGACCATAACCAAAAACTTAAAGAGATGGTGCTGGCTGAGTTTAAAACAATTCGTAAGGGAAAAATTGAGAATAAAACTTCATTCACCTTACGTGATTTGCATAAATGCGCCGTAGTACTGGCACTGAAGGAAAGTAAACAAGGTCGGGTGAATTTCATCTGTTTGACTGGTACGCCGGGGATTGGGAAAACATCGAGCGTTAAGACTTTGCTGGCAGATTTGGAAGGCTTTTTTTTCTTTTATACCAGTCCACGAGTGTTGATTAACGATGATGTGGTGGGTGATTTATCTAAAATCTCAGCCACGATTACCAGTAACAGTGATGTGGTGACACAGGCACAGCAAATCTATTCGAAGATTCACAACAAGGATTGTAAGGTGAATGCTCGTGGTGCCGCTATTGTGGGTGGTGTTGAAAATCTGAAGATAGATCATGGCTCAAGTGTTCTATTGTTCAAACAAGATGAATACCGGAAGCTCAAAGACCTGGAACAGAATGCAAATGCCAATAGACGCTATGCCAATACCTCAGAATCTAAAATTACGGCAACCAATAAGAAGTTTGCCAGAGTGTTTGATTCATTAGGGGAAGCGACCCAGCAATTGCTTGGGTTCCATCCAGAGCTCAATAAGCTGACGATGACTGTAGCAAGTCAGGCATTCATGCCATATAACACCACCCCAGCTGGACCACGAAACCCAAGGGAAACCCAAAATAAAATTGTGGCAGCTTCCAGTTTGGATGGGTTGGAAAAAATGTTCCAATACAAAATCGATAAGAAGCCGACAGAGGCCAAAATCGAACGTAGAGAGTTTGCCAAAAAGTTCCCTAACATTGTGGTGATGTTTGATGAAATTACAGGGGATTCAGGCACACGTACTTTTATCAATGAGATGCTGAAATTCCTTTCCAAAAACTTCATTGAACCGTTTCAAGGTAATTCACCATTTACGGTGACTGTGATTCTTGCTGATGCATCCCTCAGTAATGTGAATGCAATCCAGAACTACATAAAGAAACAGGATCAGTTACCAGCAAAAATGTTCATCTCTCCATCTTTGGGTAATTTCCCATTCAAGGTGCAGACTGCAGATCTGGATGATGGTAACTGTGTTCGTTCTAGTATCCATATCATGGCGAACTGTTACCCGGCAAGTGATCTTAAAATCCAATATATGCTCAAGCAATACGCTGTAGTCCCTGAAACAGATGATTTTGGCTTGGATAAGAACCTGACTCATCTATTTCGCCAAGAAGCTGGGGACAGGACTCAAAAGACCGCTATCAAGCTTATTCAGAAGAATCTTGAAGACGGTAAAAAGCAAGTTATCTATTTTGCTCAGGATAAAAATGCATTGGCCGCACTCAGAGATGCATTAGTCGATGAAGGAGTGGTTGAACGCTCCAAGATTGGCATTTTTGATAGCCAGTTAATGGGATACCACCGTTCAGAGTTGCTGGATCGCAAAGAGAAATTGCAAGTCGTACTAATTACTTCGACTGCGGCTAGGGGGATTTCATTCCCAAACTGTGATTCAATCATTGCTGCCATGCCTCGTTTCGCAATTGAAGCCTCTTTAATGGAAATCGCCCAGCTTGTTTACCGGGGACGTGGTGGATATTTGGATAAAGAGAAAAATGAGTGGGTCAACGGCGATGAACGTGATCGTCTGCTGACGATTCTGGTAGAAGATTTCTACTTGGTATCTAATGATGAAACTCAGACAGAGCTTGAATATAAAGTTAAGAGCTCATTGGATATGCTCTCAATTTTCATGCTTATTCGTGGGACTTTATACACTCGTATCACTGGGGATGCTGGCTTCAAAAAAACTCAGATTGCCATGATCCCAATTGGTGAGGTGAAGGATAAAGCCAGTGATAAACCGGGTTTAGCTTCTTTGATTAGGGATTTTATGAAGGACGTGAATAGTGTTCTTTATAAAATTGTTGCAACTGAAGGTGAGTTGGTAGGTAGGCTTAAGGCTGTGGTAGAGAAGGCCCAAACGGTTTACTCAGCAAATAAGCTCAGTTCCACCTATAGCACTAAGACCGACAAATACCGAAGTTTTTACACACCTACATTAACGCCTGAGTTAAAAGAACTTCAGTTCTACGAGAAATGGTGCCGGGACAATCATTCGCTTAAGTCCAGATTACTCACTATTAGCGATCAAGAAGATGCTTTGACCATTCCTGAAAATATCTATATCTGTGGGCCTATGATCATGGAAGATCGCTCAAACTTCGGTAACAAGGAGTCGTTTGATATTGCCAATGACAATCTCTCACAAGATTCTTTAAGGAAGTTCCTAAATGAGTTAATCGCCCTTCAGATGGGATTCCCTCAGTTGAATGCCTATAAGAACATTCAAAAGCATATCAGGGAGATCACGAATATGATTTCTTCTGTTCTTGAATCAGAAACGGATAGCTATACAAAGGAAGTTGAGCAACAGGGAATGATGCGTAAGCTCTGGGTGACGTACCCGGTAGCGGCAAACGAGCTGGTTAAACTTCAGGACAAGAGCTTTGATAAAGAGTGGTTTGATGCATTGAGCTTTGAACTGAGAGTGAGAAATGCAGAGTTTCCAGTGATGCCAGAATATCGAGATCATCCATTTCGTGGTACTCAGCAATTATCAGGGCATCCAGTGTTTGAAAGGTTATTTGAGCAGACAAATTTCATGCTTTGTCGTGAATTAAACTTGGTGAATACTTTGACTATGTTTAATGAATGATCCGAATTATATTATCTATTTAGTAGAGGATTAATGTGCATATACCTGCTGCACAAGAACAACTTAAATTCTTAAAAAATATTCAGCTGATTTTACAGTCGGGTAGTTTTAGTAGCACCTATAAATTTGCGTTGCTGATTAGCCTAAGCCGATTAGCTATTGAAAAAGGTAAAGATTCAGGTGAGAGTCTATCACTCGAATATACGGATATTGCTGAAAAATTTATTGAGCTATATTGGAAGCAGGCTGTACCGTATGTATTTAACGATGCAGGACAACTGATTTTAAATCAGAACAATGGTAAGCAAGCTGCCATTGTAAACCGAATCATTGAGCTTCGGCATAGTTACTCATCTCTTGGGCTGTTAAGAAGAAACTCACTGGTATGGTTAATGCTCGTTAAAGATGTGGCTCGTACTGTAAAAGACATGCCAGTCCGTTATCTACAAAACATCAATGGTCAAAATTTTGAGTTTTTATATCAGCTTGATCGGTGTGGAAAACAGCTCATCCTTTTGCCTCAAGTCATGTTTTGCTTACGACAGTTCAGTGAAATCATCGAAGAGCTTTGCCAGAAACGTTGGATTGACTATATCCGTAAGAACAGCAGCAATGCACCTATTTTGAATCAGTTGCCGAATCTTGAACAATTCATGTTTGAGCCGAGTAGAAACCAGTTGAATGCGGTAGCAAATGTATTGGTCGACCTACAAGACTATAAATGCTTCTACTGCAATAAACCGATGCGCAATGGCAATTACGCCGTTGATCATTTCATTCCATGGTCTATGTATCCATCTGACACAGGGCACAACTTTGTACTTGCTGATTCAAGTTGTAATTCTAAGAAAAGTAATTTACTGGCATCAGATGAGTTTTTGCATAAGTGGCAAGAGCGTAATGAAGAACAGGATTTGATTATTGTGGATCGAATTTCTGTGTTGGGATTTCTGACCGATAAAGAACGCTCACATAAGGTGGCTGAGTGGGCGTACGTTCAAGCAAAAAATAATGGATATATTTACTTCAGCTCATAATTGAAGTTGTTAAGTTAAGGTTACTGCTTACTCGACATTTCAATATTTAAGCTATCGATTAAGAAGTTTTCTTGCTTTAATTAAAAAAGTTTTAATAAAACTATTTACAAAGTGGTGATGTGGTTCTAGGATTTTAGACCACGTCTATAAGTGATAATCTACTCCCCAATAAGCATGGGAAATGCTTGTTTTTGGAGTCAACCATGACACGAAGAAAACGTCGTAATCATTCAGCAGAGTTTAAAGTTAAAGTTGCTCTCGCAGCAATTAAAGGCGACCACACACTCGCTGAACTTTCTACTCAATTCGATTTACATCAAAACCAAATCATTGATTGGAAAAATCAACTGCTTGAGCAATCAGTCAATATTTTTTCACGACCAACAGCACAACAAGAACCAGAGATTGACCTCAAAGCTCTACATACCAAGATAGGACATCAGGCATTGCAAATTGATTTTTTAGAAGGTGCGCTCAGAAAAATAGGGCAGCTGAGCGGCAAAAAATGATCGATAAGACCCATCAACTTTCGGTACGACAACAATCGCAATTGATTCAAATCAATCGCAGTACGTTGTATTACAAGCCCAAAGAGATTTCATCAACTGATTTGAGTTTGATGCGTCTGATCGATGAAATTCATCTCGACTACCCATTTATGGGCAGTCGAATGATACGAGGTATGCTACAGCGTCAAGGGCATCAAATAGGTCGGCGTAAAGTCCGACGTTTAATGCGCTTGATGGGAATACATGCCTTGTATCCAAAACCCAATACAAGTAAGCCTAATCTTGCACATCGTATTTTCCCATATCTGTTGAAAAACATGGTCATAGATCACTCTAATCAAGTCTGGTGTACAGATATCAGTGTGCCGCAGCAAGCGGCGTAAGAGATGAGGGTATGGCCCCTCGCTATCGGCTTGCAGGAGCAGGTAGCAAACCACCATAAGCGGCTTGGATCAAAAGTCCCGGTCGTGAGCGTTATGGAAAAGGCATCGTAGAGATGTCAGGTAAGAATTAGGAAGGCGAACAACAGTGAACTGCCGTTCAAGTGTCGAAAGTACTCAAATGACATCAAAACCGGGGATGGAAGTTACCCCGCGATTAGTTTGGCCGTTACCTGCTTACGGGCCATTCGGTGTCCGGCGTAGAGGCAGCGCGATCCTAATTCAGGCTCTTACGTTGAACTGCGGGAACCTTCGGTGGCGATGTCAAGCGAAAGGCACAAGCTCAAAAGGCAAGGCTGATAATAGCAATGCGTCACCAAGGGGCGGAGCAACTCGTAGTAGTGTTGAAGTTACTGTAATGGTAATGGAGCGAAGGGGTTGCATTATCCAGGTCTACGGATTTGTCAACTGTGCAAGCAGGAGGAGCAAAACTTTATGACCAAACCATTTAACATTCCTAAAGCGTTAATCTGGGAGGCATTTAAAAAAGTCAAAGAGAATGGTGGCGCTCCAGGCGTTGATCATGAATCTATTGAGCAATTCGAAAAGCATTTAAAGAACAACCTATACAAACTATGGAATCGACTTTGTTCTGGCAGTTATTTTCCACC
This sequence comes from Acinetobacter sp. UBA991, assembly GCF_002292065.1. Taxonomy (NCBI): domain Bacteria; kingdom Pseudomonadati; phylum Pseudomonadota; class Gammaproteobacteria; order Moraxellales; family Moraxellaceae; genus Acinetobacter; species Acinetobacter sp. UBA991. Next base: position 168,260 of record NZ_DBBF01000042.1, read on the forward strand.
GCCAGTTAAGGCTGTTCCGATTCCAAAGAAGTCAGGTGGCGTGCGTATACTAGGTATTCCAACAGTTGCAGATCGAGTCGCGCAAACAGCAGTTAAGCTCTTATTAGAGCCGAAAATTGATCCATTATTTCATCCAAACTCATATGGATATCGTCCGGGGCGTTCTGCCCATGATGCAATTGCGATAGTGAGGAGACGAAGTTGGGATTATGACTGGGTTGTGGAATTTGATATCAAAGGTCTCTTTGATAACATCGACCATGATTTACTCATGCGTGCACTCAAGAAACACTGTGAAATTCCATGGATTCTTTTATATGTGCAACGTTGGTTAAAAGCACCAATGCAACACATAAATGGCCATCTTTTAGAAAGGAATCGCGGCACACCACAAGGTGGTGTTGTGAGTCCTTTATTGGCGAATTTATTTATGCATTATGCTTTTGATATGTGGATTACGAAACATCTTCAAAGTGTACGGTTCTGCCGTTATGCAGATGATGGCGTAATTCATTGTCGGAGTTTATCTCAAGCCAAACTTGTTTTACAAAAGATCGATGCACGATTTCGTGAATGTGGTCTCGAATTGCATCCAGACAAGACAAAGATTGTTTATTGCCAAGATATTAATCGTCGTAAAGCATATCCCGATGTTCAATTTACTTTTCTCGGGTACACGTTTAGGCCCCGTAAGGCTGTGGACAAGTATAAAAGAGTTTATGTAAATTTCTCTCCTGCAGTCAGTCGTGATGCACTTAAAGCAATGCGACAGACTATTCGGAAATGGCATCTACATCTGATGTGTAATCGCGAATTAAGTGATTTATCTGCAATATTCAATCCAATTCTTCAAGGTTGGCAGCAATACTATGGTCGATTCCATGGTTCAGCAATGTCAGCGATCTGGCAACACATGAATGCTTATCTTATACGCTGGATGAGGCGTAAGTATAAAAACTTGGCCCGTCATAAAAGACGGGCTAGATATGCCTTAGGGCGACTTGCGCGTGATTTTCCAAATGCCTTTGTGCACTGGAAAATGGGATGTTTACCATCGGTTGGATAATGGGAGCCGGATGAGCTGAGAGGTTCATGTCCGGTTCTGCGAGGGGCTAAGGGTGAAATTCCCTTGGTCTACTCACCCGTACATTCCTATGGCTAAAGGTTTTGTCTATCTATGTGCAATTATAGATTGGCATAGTCGTAAAGTACTGGCTCATCGAGTATCGATCAGTATGGAAACAGACTTTTGCATAGATGCGTTGCAAGAAGCAATTGTGAAATATGGTTGTCCAGAGGTATTTAATACAGACCAAGGCAGTCAATTCACAAGCGAGGCATTTTTGAATGAGTTAAAATTGCGAAATATCCGTATCAGTATGGATGGGAAAGGACGATGGATGGATAATGTGATGATTGAGCGTTTATGGCGCAGCGTGAAGCATGAGGAAGTCTATTTGAAGGCTTACGATACGGTTAAACAAGCGAAACAATCAATTGCTGAATATTTGGATTTTTATAACACGATACGTCCTCATTCAAGTTTGAATAAGGCAACACCGGATGAATTTTATGATCAGCATTTACTAAAAGTAATGGCAGCATAATTTAAATATTTAGAGCGGATTTATCACTTATAAAACTGAATTGAGTGGTCTAATTAACGGAACCACATTAGTGGTTTGCGAGAGCTACTATTTGCTTAAGGAAATTTAAAAATAGTTTTATTAAAACTATATTTGGAGTAATTATGAAACTAAATGAAATATGTTCAAGTATTACAGTTGGAATCAATAAATTCAATGATACTCATGAAGAGAATTTAATCCAAGTCAGTTTATTGACAGGTCAAAGCCTAAACGATAAAGGTTCTCTGGATGTAAATACTCGTACAACGAAAACAGTATTTGTCGATGAGGAGCTTATTGAAAAAAAGAAATTAAAAGAAGGTGACATTGTTTTTTTATCAAAGGGCACAAATCTACGAGCTTCAATTGTGACTGCGGAACAGGAAAAATTAAATTTATTTGCTCCTGCAACATGTCTAGTCATCAAGGTAGATTCGGAAGTTGCTTTACCAGAATTTTTAACTGTTTTCTTAAACAGTGAATATGGTCAAGCAGTACTCAATAGTTTGAATAAAGGTACGACAATTATGAATATTCCTGTGAGCAGTCTAAAGGATATTGAAATTTCAGTACCAGACTTAGGGGTACAGCACAAATTGGCAGAAGTATTTCACAAAAATAATCAAGTCTTGCATGCAATAGAGCAACTGAAAGTTCAACAAATTAAAGCAACGAATGCTGCTTTTCAAAATTTGATGAGCTAAAGGAGTTTTAAAGTGAAAAATACGAATGCATATCTTCCAGACTTATTAAATGTGGCTCATCAACTTACGCGTGATGGTTCAACTGAGCTTTTGATCTTGGTTGCTTATCTTGTAAAAGAAAATGCAGAGGAATGTGAGAAAGCAGCCTCATCTACGCACGATAAAATTTCTAATTTTATTTCTGAATATGTGACTAAAGAACATTTATCTTGGTTCAATACCAACTCTATCAAATGGAGTAGCAATCAGCTTGCCAATATCTTTCAAGTATTTTTAGGTTTGCATAAAGACTGTTTGAATCCTAAAGAATATGGTGAGCAGGTATTTAAACTATTGAAAGAATATGTTCTACATCATCCAAAGACATGGGATATGTATTATGTCGATTCACAAAATGTTCTAAATATATTCACATCTATTATAGGGTCTGTCGAAGACAAAACACTTTACGATGGGGCATGTGGTCTAGGATTATTAGCACACGAGCTTAATACTCAAAAGCCTATATTACGTGATATTAATGAAGCAACAGTAGGGGTGACAAAACTGCTTTTTGCCTTAAGTGAAAAAGAGGCAGATATTCAGCGGGCAGATTCATTAAGTGAAGGCTCTTCAAGCTATGGTGTTGATCTTGTAGTGAGTACGCCACCAGTCAATATGAGGGTCTTAGAATCCTTGGTAGCAGGACAAAATTATTTAAAAGAATTATTTATTACTGCTCGTATTCCTACCAGTGCATCTGAGAGTCTGTGGATTCAACAAGCACTATATAACTTAAATGCGCATGGTAAAGCATACCTTCAGATTATCCCTGGCTGGCTATTCAGAGGTGGGTATGATGCAGAGTTGCGTGAAAAAATAGTGCAATTAAATTGGGTCGAAGCTGTTGTTTTACTTCCTGCTGGTATTTTGACTGATTCAAATATTGAAATGAGTTTACTTATTTTAAATAAAGCCAAAGCTAAAGATACCATTCGCATGGTGGATGCACGAGGTTTAGGCGAGCGTCAGCGTAGAAAGCTTCATTTAAGCCTGAATGATGCACAGAAAATTAAGGAACTGCTCACTGTTGATCAGGAGAATGAGTGGTCAAAAGATGTCACTATCCAACAGGTCAAAGCCAATAAATATAGCTTACACTGTACGGAATATTTTGATGTGCATATTGAAGTTGAGCAGTTAGATCTTGAGCATGAGCTTGCAGTACTGCAAGAAAAGCAACGTCAGTATTTGAGTGTGAAGGATGAATTTAATCAGCTCTTAAACAACATTTGAATGAGTAATCTTACTTAAATAAATGTTACTCATATCACTGAATTTAGATTTAAACATTTGAAACAGATTTCAGGTGTCAGAGCGGAGTCATGATGAATCAGCTCTCACCCAAACGTATGTTCACTAAAAAATTAACCGCATTTCATCAAACAGTACCGATTACTACACAGCAGGCAAATAGCCTATTAGAAAAATCGGATAGAGCCCTACAGTCTTTTATGGCAGAAAAATCTAATTCATATTTAATGCCAAATGATTTGTATTGTTCATCTATGGTACTAAATTTATCCACTAAATAAGCTATAGGCAGAGCATGGTTAACGTGCTCTGTTTTTTCATGAAAAACGATAAAGTGGTTTATTGATTTCACATTTGTTTTGGTAGAAATGGCTAAAAACATGCATTAATAAATGTTTAAATGTCAGTTAAAAGAGAGATGTTATACTTAGTTCAATTGTCACCACCTTTAAATGAAATTAGCGCGTTAACTGTTTATTTTATGGCTAGGATCAATCCATAAGCCTTGAAGTTAAAGAATTATTGGGCTTTGTTGCAAAATACTTATCTATACGATTATATTTATTTTTGTTAAAATTTCCGAAAACCACTTGGAAATCAGTATCTTGCAAAATATTTTTGCAAAAAAGCCATTCTGAATTAGACTTATGTACAAAAGATTTTTCTTAATAAAAATAACGTGAACTGATATGCTTATTTTAAGGGGAGCTTTGTATAAAAGCATAATAAAGTACAGATAGTTGTAAATAATATGATGAATTTAACTGAGTCTCAGTTTGATTTTTTAAAGGACGTAGATCCTTTGATGCATGCTTTATTAGTCAGTGCGGAAGCAGCATACTACACAGCACCAGCGCATACACTTGTACAAACCCGAAAATTTGCTGAAGCGCTAGTAAATAAAGTAGCTCAAGCAAATCAGCTTGAAGTGCCTGAGCAGTCGGATTTTCTCTCCCGTATTCGTTTAGTGGAAAATAGGCTCAAGCTGAAAGCTGACTTTATCTCTGTTTTGCATACCTTGCGTGTTAATGGTAATAAAGGTGCGCATGATGCCGAAACCGATCATAGTGATGCTTTGACTTCACTAAGGTTGTCGTATCGAATGGCACAGTGGTTATATATTCTGACCACTCAAAAAACCAAATTGTTTCCTGAGTTTAAAGCACCTGTCGACCCAACACTTGAAGCGCGGCGCATGCGTTTTGAATTGATGGAGCTACAGCAGCAGTTGCGTACGGCACAGGACAAGCAAGCTGTTCACTCAGATATTCAACATAAATTGGCAGCCCTAGAAGCAGAGAATTTACAGCTTAAGCAACAGCAGCAAGTAGAAGCACAAACATTACAGGCTCAACTCGCTGCCTATGAAGCAAAAGTAAAAGAGCTGGAACAGCAGGCAACCATGCCTACTTTAGAGACACCTATTGAAGATGAGCAATTGGATATAGCCAATGCTTCATTTGAATTGTCCGAGGCTGAAACACGAGGGCTCATTGACCGTCAGCTTCAGCTCGCAGGTTGGCAGGCAGATACACAGCTTTTAAGGTATAGCAACGGCGTTCGCCCGCAAAAGGGTTTAAACCTTGCAATAGCAGAATATCCGACGTTACTGGATGGTGAAGAGGGTTTTGCGGATTATGTACTTTTTGAAGGCTTAATGCCTGTTGCAGTGGTTGAAGCGAAGAAGCAGAACAAAACCGTCAGTCAGTATATTCGTCAGGCGGAGCGTTACTCACAAGGCTTTCTATTTGCGTCTGATTTAGACAAGCCCTATAAGAATACGCCGTGGACATCTGAGGAGAAGGTCTACCACATTCCTTTTGTGTATGCATGTAATGGTCAAAAGCAGTCTAAGCGTTTAGCTGATGAGGGCGGAATCTGGTTCCGTGATGTACGACATCCATCCAATATTTCTAAGGTATTACAAGGTTTCCATTCCCCAGAAGGGTTGAAGTGGAAACTTGAGCAGGATATTGAACGTGCAGATGAATATTTAGAACAGACCGAGATCCTGCCATTCAATGATCGTTCCTATCAGCGTGAAGGAATTAAAGCGGTTGAGCAAGCAATTGCCAAAGACAAGCAACGTATTTTACTGGCTATGGCAACAGGCACAGGTAAAACGCGTTTAGCGACTGGCCTAATGTATCGATTAATCAAAAGCCAGCGTTTTAAGCATATATTGTTCCTAGTTGATCGTTCTACTTTAGGCACACAGGCATTTGATGCATTTGGTGCTGAAGTCATTGAGCAAGGCCAAACCTTGGCACAAATCTATACTGTTGCCGATTTAGGTGTAGATACTACTGAACGTCCTGAAGTTCAAGTTGCTACAGTGCAAAGCTTGGTACATCGTCTGTTTAACAGTGATGCACCACTGCCAATCGATTTTTATGACTGTATCATCATTGATGAAGCACACCGTGGTTATACCCTGGATAAGGAAATGACCGAAGGTGAGGAAACGATTCGTGATGAAGCGCAGTACTTGTCTACCTATAAGCGTGTAATCGACTATTTTGATGCCACCTTGATTGGTTTGACTGCAACACCTGCACTACATACAACGGAGATTTTTGATAAACCTGTATTCACCTACAGTTTTACTCGTGCTGTAGAAGAAGGCTATTTAGTCAACTATGACAAACCGATTCGCTACATCACCAAACTTAGTCAGGCAGGTATTGAAATACCTAAAGGGACAAGCGTTCAGGTGATGACTAATGCCACCGGGCAAAAGACCACGGCGCTGATACCCGATGACATGGATTTTGATGTCGCAGACTTTAACCGACGCGTGATCAATGAAAGCTTCAATAAAGTCATATGTCAGGCATTGGTAAAGGATCTGAACCCGTTAGGTGATGAAAAGACCATGATTTTCTGTGTGACGGATCGTCATGCGGATCAGGTGGTAGCATTGTTAAATGAGCTTTTCAAAGAGAAATATGGGAAAGACTGGAATAATGATGCTGTGGTGAAAATTACAGGCAATGCAGATCAGCCAAGCAAACTGGTAGAGAGTTATAAAAAGAATAAGTTTCCGAATATTGCTGTCACTGTAGATTTGCTTACCACGGGTATTGATGTACCGAAGATCTGTAATCTGGTGTTTATGCGTAAAGTTCGTTCACGTGTGCTGTTTGAACAGATGCTCGGTCGTGCAACTCGGTTATGTCCTGATATTGGTAAAACAGAATTCCGTATATACGACGCCGTAGATATTTTTGCGACCTTGCAAGCGGTGAATACCATGCAACCGATTGTCGTGCGTCCAAATATCAGCATTGATCAGTTGATTCGTGAGTTAAGTGATCCTGAATTGATGCAGAAAGCTAAAGCAATCAATGTTCCTTGTATTGATGAAGTCAAGCGTACGCAAGCGGATATCGTTCTCGATGAATTTATTCAGAAAGTGACCCGTATTTTAGGTAAGGCTGAGAAGTTTAAGCATCATCCTGATCAAGGCAAATTGCGTGAAGCACTTGGAAAAATCAAAGAAAACTTCGGGGTTGAGTCCTTTAAGCTACCTCAGATGCTGCGTGCTAAAGGTATTGATGATCTTGGTACTTGGCTACAGCAAAACAGTGCGATTTTAGAAGCACGTTTGGCTGAGGTTCGTAGTGCTCTCGGCACCTTGGATTTACCAATTATCTCGGACGAGAAAGACGAGCTGATTGAACGCGTCGTAGATACGGCACATCAACAGCCTGAAGATTATCTGGAATATTTCGATAGCTTCGTTAAAACAGCCGTGAATGACAATGCTGCGATTAAAGCAGTCGTAACACGACCATCTGATCTGACTCGCGAGCAGTTGCGAGAACTGGAAAACTTGTTGACCAGCAAAGGCTTTACCCAAAGCAAGCTAACCCAGGCACTAGGTGGCAATGAGTCCAATCAGACTTATGCATCACAGATCATCTCTATGATTCGCCGTTCAACATTGGGTGAAGAAATCTCATCGGTGGAAGAACGTTATCAGCGGGGCCTAAACAAGATTCTACAGCAGCGTGCTTGGACGGAAGATCAAAAGCAATGGTTGGCACGTTTAACCCTGTTTATTGCCAAAGAGGTGGTGGTTGACAAGAATATGATTCACCATCAATTTGCCAAAGACGGTGGGGTTAAACGCTTGAGTAAGTTACTTGATAGCGACGTTGAAAAACTGGTCGATGATATCCATGATGGGTTGTGGCAGGCCTCTTAACTGCTACAATTCACCTGTAATAAAATTTCTATATTTTTCACATTTTCTGATGAAGTGCAGCACATGACACAAAATGATATTGTCCAAAAACTCTGGAATCTTTGCGACGTATTAAAAGATGACGGGATTAACTATAGCGATTATGTGTCTGAACTGGTAATGCTGCTCTTTGTCAAAATGGTCGATGAGCTGGATGGCGAGTTTTCTACGCTTGCCAAGATTTATCCTGAACAATATAAATGGTCGCATTTTAAAGATCATAACGGCATTGAGCTATTAAACTTCTATAAGCAAATGCTCTTGGACTTGTCTCAAAATCAAAATGAGTTGATTGCATCAATCTATGCCAATGCTCAAACCCGTTTACGTGAACCTCGCCATTTACAGCAACTGATCAATGAATTTGACAAGCTGGACTGGTTCAGCATTAAAGCTGATGGTCTAGGTGATCTATACGAAGGCTTATTGGAAAAGAACGCTACTGAAACCAAGTCAGGTGCAGGTCAGTACTTTACTCCGCGCCCACTCATCAATAGTATCGTGCGTTGTATGCAACCCAAGCCAACTGAAGTGATTCAAGATCCTGCATGTGGTACGGCGGGCTTCCTGATTGCTGCGGATGCGTATATACGACAGCACCATGATTTGTATGCACTGACTGAACAAGAAACTCAGTTTTATACTTTAGATGCTTTTGTTGGGGTTGAACTTGTTCCGAATACGCGCCGTTTAGCGCAAATGAACTGTTTACTGCATGATATTGGTGGTGAGCAAGGTGCAATTAAACTGGGTAACTCATTGGGTCCTGTGGGGCAGGCCTTGCCAAAAGCGGATGTAATTTTAGCCAATCCGCCATTTGGTACGTCTAAAGGTGGTGAGGCAAGTATTACCCGTGATGATTTGCCATTTAATACCTCAAACAAGCAATTGGCATTCTTGCAGCACATTTATAAGAACTTAAAACCAGGTGGTCGTGCTGCCGTGGTCTTACCAGATAACGTGCTGTTTGAAGCTGGGCAAGGTACAGCAATTCGTCAAGATCTGATGAACAAATGTAATGTGCATACGATTTTGCGTTTGCCGACAGGGATTTTCTACGCGCAAGGCGTAAAAACCAATGTGTTGTTCTTTACCAAAGGAACAGAAGTCAATCCGCTACAAGACGAACACTGCACGGTAGAGACGTGGGTGTATGACCTGCGTACCAATATGCCAAGTTTTGGTAAGCGTACGCCATTTACCGAAATGCATTTAAAAGGTTTTGAAACTGTGTACGGCGCTGACCCTAAAGGTTTATCACCACGTACTGAGGGTGAATGGTCACTTACAGAAGAAAGCCAAGAGCAAACACTTGAGAACAGCCGATGGCGTAAGTTTAGCCGTGGATGGATTAAAGAACAAAAAGGTGATTCTTTAGATATTTCATGGTTAAAAGACAATGACGCCGTGGATGCTGCAAACTTACCTGAACCGCATGTATTGGCAAGTGAGGCAATGTCTGAATTAACTCAAGCTTTGGTTGAATTAGATGCATTAATGAAAGCTTTAGGTCAAACCGATGAAGCCAATACGCAAAAGCAATTGCTTGCAGATGCACTAGGTTTAAACGCTGAGGAACAGGCATGAGTTTAGATAATGTTCCTGTAGCAGATACTACCATTTCTATTACATTAGAAGATTGTGTGGAAGTCTTAGATAATTTACGAAAACCTGTAAATAATTCTGAAAGATTAGCCAGAATAGAAAATAAAAAAGCGAATGAGCTTTACCCTTATTATGGTGCAACAGGACAGGTTGGTTGGATTGATGACTATCTATTTGATGGAGAGTTTATTGCTCTTGGAGAAGATGGAGTACCTTTCCTAGATCCTTTTAAAAATAAAGCTTACATGCTTCATGGTAAAACTTGGGTAAATAACCATGCTCATGTATTACTTGCTATTAAGGGAGTGAGCATAAATAAATATATTTTTTATTTTTTAAATTATTTTGATTACTTAGGTTACGTAAATGGAGGAACTCGTTTAAAGCTTACTCAAGCTAATATGAGAAAAATTCCTATAAATTTGCCATCACTTAATGAGCAACAAGAAATCGTTCGTCAGCTTGATGTCATGCTTGCTCAAGTCGAGCAAATTAAAGCCCGTTTAGATGCGATTCCTGCCATTCTTAAAAAATTCCGTCAGTCGATTTTGGCGGATGCTGTGAGTGGGAAGTTGACGGAGGAGTGGCGACTTGAAAATATTAATGATGATTTGAATTCTGAACTAATTCAAATTAAAAAAAATCGTGAAAGTAAGGTAGTTGGAAGTCAAAAAAGAAGCTTAGACTTTTCTGTTGATGAAAATTTGAAGCCAGATGTAGATTTACCTGACTCATGGAAATTAGTTGGTTTAGGTGATCTGATTGAATTTTTAACAGATTATCATGCTAATGGAAGTTATGAAAAACTCCGTGATCATGTCACATTACTTGATGAAGAAAATTATGCTTGCATGATTCGTGCAACAAATTTTGAAAAAAATAATTTTGATGATCTCCTAATTTATATTGATCAAACAGCTTATGAGTTTTTAACAAAAACGAAGTTATTTGGTAATGAAATTCTGATTTCAAAAATCGGTAATGCAGGGTCTGTTTATTTAATGCCAAAATTGAATAGACCATGCAGTTTAGCAATGAACTTATTTATGTTGCGATTTGATGAAGATTTAGTTAACCCAAGATACATAAATTATTTTTTAACAAGTATTTTTGGTGAAAAATATATTTCTCAGTATGTACGTGGTGTAGCTACAAAATCAATTGATAAGAAATCAGTGCGAAATGTTTTTGTACATTATCCTTGTTTCAATGAACAAAATCAGATTGTAAAAGTTATTGATCAGCTATTTGAGTATGTAAATAGAATTGAGGAAACGGTCAAATCAGCCCAAAAACGAGTGAATTTACTGACTCAATCTATTTTAGCCAAAGCCTTTAGTGGTGAACTGACTGCTGAATGGCGTGAACAGCATCAAGACCTGATTACAGGGGTAAACAGTGCTGAAGCCTTGCTTGTCAAAATTCAGGCAGAAAGGGAAGCGAGTAAGCCTGCTAAAAAGACGCGTAAAAATAAAGAAGTTTGAACAAAAAATGCCTCGAGGGGACGAGGCATTTTTTTTAATTGTGTTAAAGGGGAAATGATACGTTCAAATTATTTGAGTTATTAATCAATAGGCTTAATTAATCATTTTAAAAGTAACGTATTGAATATGATAGTGATGAGTATTTTAATATTTAAAATTCGAGTGTTTTAATAATGAGCAATTTAAATTTTAGTCCAAGAAAATATTTAGAGCAGATATTAACAACACGAGGATTAACATCTGCTGATGGGCGTGTACTTTATCAATATCAATTATCAGTTGGGGAATTTAAAGAAATTGAAAACATTCTAAAAAAAAGTTTCCCATTTCAAAATATAAACCGCATAGGCGATGAATGGGCAAGGTTATTTACACTGTATGCTGCCGAATGGTTTAGACGTGAATATACTGCAAAATGGACATGGGATCCGATTTTAACTGCATTAAATATCGTCAACTTACCCGTAAATACCAGAAATGAAGTTGTAATTAAAGGGCTGAGATTCTGGAAGCGCCCGATTATAAAATATAGTAAAGCCAATAACTACCTGGGTTCGATTTTTAAAGAGGGTGGGTTCCCGGCACGCCTGTTAAAAGAGGATGGCAATCGCTATATTTCGATTTTTCAAAAAGTGACCTCATTATATTTAAACAATAAATATGATATTGATGAATTAAGAGCTGAAATTCAGCAAGAATTAAAAACGCTGCCCCAAGCATTTGAGCATGATGAGACATTATCTTTAGTAATTGATATTGTAAAATTAATCATCGAAAAAGTGGAAAAGTATGGATTAAATGTACAGCAAGATCCAATTACCATTTTAGATCAAGAATCAAGGAGCTGGCGTAAAGAATTTCCATTGCCAATTGATGAAGATCAAACCATTGTAGATGATTTCTTAAGGCATTTATTTAAATCTACCACTGAAGAAATTTCTAAACATCACCAATTACGCCAGGCTTTCAAATGTACACATAGCTTGTCTAAGGATTTTAGAGAGCTATTTAGTACGGTTTATTTGCCTGAAGAACTTTCTTTTACATTGAAAGAGAACACTGAGTTACTTCGAACACGGGGTCATTTGGTGATTAAAGAAGGCTTGAATAATAAAAGCCACTTTTTATGCGTTGCTTATCTTTCTTTGCAGGAGAGCCAACAAGTCATTGCAGAAATTAACCGAGGGTTTTCAAAAGACATTCGCCGACAATTCTGCAATGAAACCTTATATTTGTGTTTAGAGGTAGATGGGGTAGTACTTAGCTATAAGGAATTAGAAGACAGTTCTCTGGATTTTGAAACTTTACCTATAGCTTTTGAAATACAGGAAAAACCAAAGTATATTGCACAAGGTGCGCTAAAAACTAAGGCATCTGAAGTCTTACTTAGTCTGCCGGCTAGCGCAAAGTTTATCCATACAGAATCAGAAGACTCACCACAGTATATAGGGCAATTTTTAGCATTTGATCTGTATAAAATTAGTGGCCAACAACGGATTCTGACACAAGATGGTGATCAAATTTTCATTAAATGCGGTCACTCTCAAGTTGAATTTGAACAGTTATTATTTAGAACAAATAATATCAGCGCATTACAAACTTCACCCAGTTTAGCATTCACAGGAAAACCAGTATTAAAAACATTTGATACACATACTTTGTTTTGTGGCAAAGAGCCGATTGAAAGTATCCTTTTGCATCGGTTACTTGGAGAACAGATGCTAACTTTAAAAAATAGACAGGGTGAAAGTCTATTAAAAAAGAGAGTAATTGTTTTACCAAAACATTTTGAAGTAAATGTAAGAGCAGGTGCTGTACTTAATCAAGCTATACTTGATATTGAATCAGATGCTGAAATTCAAATTGAAGTCTTGAATCCTCATTCAAGCTTAGTCTATGAAAAGACTGGAATATTGTATAAGTGCCAAGTGGAATGTGCAGTTGTACCTTTAGCATTAAACTTAAAAATAACCTTTAAATTTGGTGGAGAGTGTATTGTTACAGTTCCTTTTCCTGCAAGAGGATTCAAACTGATTCGTGAGCAGCAAGAGTTAATATCTACAGATTTAGTCATTCATGATTTATTAAATACAGAATTAACGGTTTATTCATACGATAGACCTGCTAAATTAGGCTTTGATCTTGTCTTAAAAACAAAAAATAATCAAAAACATGCTTTACCTTTTTATCGTACACAGCTGAAAGTAAAACAAGGAATTTCTTTAATTAATTTATATGAGTTTATGGAAGATGTGAAAAGTGTATTGAGTGTCGATGATGACTTGGATAGTTATGTTGAATGTACCGTCAGATATCAGCAGATTGAAAAAAAATTCAATATCGGTCATTACGCACATCAGTTAAATTGGGGGAAAAGTATTCAGGCGTACTATGCTGAAAATGCCTCAAATCATACCGAATCTTTATGCTTTAAACCGCAAGTGATGTCATTGGTGCAACCACAGGTTACACCACTCGATTTAATTGAAAAAAATGAATGGGTAGGGAAAGCTTTTCAAATACCAGAGTTAGATATGAGTCTTGCTCCTTATTTATTAATTCCGAGCAAAGGTTCTACATTATTTAGAGCAAAACGCATTCATAAGTTTGATTATCCTCAAGATGAAGACATTGAGCCTTTAACTGTCGCCACACGTGCATTTGGTCAGAATAAACTATCGATTAAGCAGTTTATACGTACAGTAAATTATGAAAATAATGAGGTGTTTTGGGAACATGTGAAAGCTTTATTACATAATTATGACCATTTGCCTTTAAATACTTTTGAAGTATTAAAAGGTCTAGCAAGTAATTATGATCAATTGGCTATCGCAATATTTAAACTTGATTTATCTCTCGATATTTTACGTCGTTTCGAAACCGAACTGTCGGTGATGTGGTATTTAATTCCTGTTTCATCATGGTTGAATGCAATCAATCAATTGATTCAGTATTGGCAGAAAATACTGATGGATGATGGAACATATGGTCGAGCAAAGGCAGAAAATATCTTAAAAAGATTGAAGAATTTTACTCCTTTATTGGCTGAATCATTTCATACATTCTATTTGAGCAATCAACGTTCATTTGGGCCTGAATTTAATTTTCACTTTTTAAATGACTGGATATTTGAAGGTAACTTTATAGGTGGTTTAGAAAACTCTGAGTATCAACGTATGTTGCAACGAAATCATAGTGCAACAGAAGATCAAGCGTGGCCAACGGCACTTTCGCAGAATAAATGGGCTTACTTTGACTGTATGCAGAAGCTCCCTTTTAGTTGTCAATTGGCAAGTCAGTGGAATAAAGATGTGGTCTATTTACCATTTTGTTTAGCATATATGAACGTTAAGCATCATTCTAAACTGCAATTGAGTGCCTACGATATATTGCAACTTAAGCAAATCATTGCATTTGATGAGCAATGGTTTAATCAAATTTTTAGTTCAATTGTTAAATATTTAATTTTAGAAGTGAAGTAACAATGTATAAATATTTTAGTTCTTTAACACAAGAAAGTATTCAAAAAAATAAAGAAGCTACACTGAGTATATTGGGTATCTCGCATCCTGAACTACGTAATGTTCTAGAACAGCAGATGTCTCAAGCTGTGGGTGAAGATCAATCATTTTTATCTTCACCTGTAATTGAACAGATGTTTGCATGGAAGACAGGTCAGCCTACTTTAGAAGATTTGGGTGGTGAATTACTTCATGCAAATGTGATTGATGCTTTAGATCATAAAGAAAACGGCGCATATCGGTTTAATCGTAACTATCAACCTTATGTACATCAATTACAGAGCTGGAATGCTTTGTTAGAAGATAAAAAATCGATTGTTGTGACTTCAGGAACGGGTTCAGGTAAGACGGAATGTTTTATGGTGCCCATTCTAAATGACTTGTATGAAGACTTTATTCAAGCAGGGCAATCCTTAACTGGTGTGCATGCATTGTTTTTATATCCACTCAATGCACTGATTAACTCACAACAAGAACGTTTAGATGCTTGGACGCGGCATTTCCTACCAGCGAATGCTATTCGTTATTGTTTATATAATGGTAATACACCAGAGCATAAATCACAGAAAACTGGAGAACAAAATCTTCATCCGAATCAAGTATTCACACGTGAAGAACTAAGATCGAATCCGGCTCCTATTTTGGTGACAAATGGCACCATGTTGGAATATATGATGGTGCGCCAAATCGATGCACCTATTTTGCAAAAATCTCAAGGGAAATTGCGTTGGATCGTATTGGATGAAGCTCATAGTTATATGGGCTCACAAGCAGCTGAGCTTGCGATGCAACTACGTCGTGTTCTACATGCATTTGGTGTAGAAGCAAAAGACGTTCGTTTTGTCGCAACATCTGCAACGATTGCAGGTGCAGATGCAGAGGAAAAACTGAAACAATTTTTATCAGAGATTTCAGGTCAAAGTATTGATAATATTTTGGTGATTGGTGGTCAACGTGAAGTACCTCCATTAGCTTCGGTTGAGAGTAATCTTCTGTCTTTTGATGAATTAGTGTCTATTGATGAAGGACAAGAAATTTCTTTTGAGCGTTATCATAAACTGTCTGGACACCCAATCGCACTGACTTTACGTGAATATATTTGCTCAGAACGTGCTTTAACACTAGAAGATTTATTCAAAAAAACACTAGAAAAGGATTTTCAGCTATCTCAACAAGAGATTTTAAAATGGTTAGATCTATTAACCTTTACAAAACCTTCGATTACGGAACAAGCTTTTCTCAAGATTCGAGTTAACTATTATCAACGTGTAACTCATGGATTATGGAGTTGTATAAATGATAAGTGTGATCAAAAATCTGAAGATCTAAAAAACTGGAGCTTTGGCCAGGTGTATGCGACACATCAAGAAAACTGCGCGTGTGGAGCACCTGTATTGGAATTAACGTTCTGTAAGAGTTGTAAGGAACCACATTTATTAGGTTTATTGGGTAGGGAAGATGTTCTTAAACAATGGACTGTTGAAGTTGAAGATGAATTTGCATTACTTATTGATAATGAAACGGAAGAGCAAGAAGAACGTGAATTTAAAAATGCTATAAAGAATCGTTTAGTGGTATTTTCTTCAAATGAAAATAAAGAGAAAAACTATCGTCGACAACAACTGAATCTAGATAATTTAAAACTTGGGCAAATTTCTAAAAAAGCGTTAAATGTGCATTATTTTGAGCCGCTTAACACTGGTGATTTTGTTGAATGTAGCAATCCTGAATGTGGCTCGAAAGGAACAAAATATGATTTGCCATTTAGACGTGCGATTTTAGGTGCACCTTACTATATTACACAGACTGTTCCACATCTTTTACAATATTGTCCAGATATTGATCAGGATGATATTGATGAAGCAAGCAAAAATTTTAATGATCCAGAATTTATTGAAGGTGAATTCAAAGATCTCAAAGACTGCACACCATGGGACATGCCAGCTAAGGGTAAGCGCTTAATTACCTTTACGGATAGTCGTCAAGGCACTGCACGCTTGTCTGTCAAAATGCAACAAGAAGCAGAACGGTCGCGCTTACGTGGTGCTGTACTTAAAGCTTTAATACAACATACGAAAGCACAAACTATAACTATGGATTCGACGGAGGTATTTTTACGTCAGAAGATAAAAGAAGCAGAAAAATCAGGAAATGACTTTTTAATTAATCTATTTCAAAAAGAATTAGATGGTTTTATAAATAATAAAGCCCCAGTTGCGCTACCTGAAATAAGTTGGGAAGAGCTATATCGAGTCTTAGCAAAAGATTTTGATTTCCAAAATGGTATTTTACTCGCAAATCGTCATATAGCAGGTGATATTTTTGATGATGCAGGACCACTTAAACTGGCACAAATGCTGCTAACACGTGAGTTTTCACGTCGACCTAAAAACGCCAATAGCTTAGAAACTTTGGGATTGGTAAAAGTTAGTTATCAGGGCTTAAACAACTTAAATGATCTGCCGAACTATTGGAAAGAATCTGGCTTAGGTAATCAAGATTGGCAAGATTTTATTAAAGTTGTTCTAGATTACTATATCCGTGAGAATACAGTGATTGATCTTGCTGATGATTGGCAACAATGGTTAGGCGGGCGTGTACGTCCAAAGCACGTTGTGAGTTTTGAATTAGCAGATCAATTTAAACACAGAGATGATGGTTCGAAAAATAATAGTATTTTGGCATGGCCACTGGCATCAGTGTCTAAAAATCACCGCATAGTCAAACTTTTAGTGTTAGGTGCAAAATTAGATTTAAGCTTGCAAGCACATCGAAATATGGCTGACGATTGGCTAAAAAAAGCATGGCAAGTATTAAAAGCTGACTTTCTAGTTGAAGATGGGAATTCAAAATATCATCTTAGAAAGGAAAAATTAACTTTTAGTTTGGTGGATAAAGTCTTTTTATGCCCAATTACGCATCGCTTGATGGATACCACATTCAAAGGGTTCACGCCTTATTTACCAATCAGTTTGCCGCACAATATTGATAAATATAAAACAGAAGAAATGGCTTTTCCAAAGCTGTGGCAGTTTGATCCTGAAAATTTGATAGAGATACATGGTGATTCAACCGTTGGTAAGCTCAGATCATTAAATTTATGGACAGACCTATCAGATAGCGCAGTATTGGGTGGTTTCTTCTATCGTACAGCAGAACATTCTGCACAACAGTCGGCAAATTTACTCAAGCAATATGAAACTTACTTTAAGGCAGGTAAGGTCAATGTCCTAAACTGCTCTACAACCATGGAAATGGGGGTCGATATTGGAGGGATCTCAACGGTAGTTATGAACAATGTTCCTCCACATCCTGCCAATTATTTACAACGTACAGGGCGTGCAGGACGTGGCAGTCAATCACGTGCTATTTCTTATACGATTTGTAAAAATAATCCACATGATCAGCAAGTGTTTAAGCAACCATTATGGGCTTATACCACAGCAATTCAGGCACCTCATGTAAGCTTTAATTCACAACGGTTGATTCAGAGACATATCAATGCACAGTTACTAGCCATCTTTTTAATCAAAGAAATTGGGGATACAGATATTGATCGACCTAAACTAGATTTAAAATGGTTTTATCTTAAACAGGATGATCAATCTGATTCAATTTGTGACACCTTTGAAAAATGGTTGGTGGGCAAAGCAGTAAAAGATTATCAACAAGTATTAAAATTTTTGAAAAAAGGCACAGCATTAAAAGATATTGATAATGCAGAAATCATAGATGCTTGTGTGACAAAAATCCGAGAACTTAAGATAGAATGGTTGGAAGAATATGTCATCGTTGAAAGAGAGTATCAACAAGAACTGGCTACGAATCCTAATAGTAGCTATCTACATCGCCTGACACATGAAAAATACCGTTTGACACAAACATATTTATTATCTGAGTTAGCAATGCGTAACTTTTTACCAAGTTATGGTTTCCCAACGGATGTGATTACCTTTAATAATATTACTAAGCTAGAGAAAGATCGTTGGGATAAACTTTCAAAGAACCGAAAAACAAAGGATTTGGAAAGTTGTCTTGATCGTGAAGATAATTTATCGCGTGTAAAAGGCTTACCAAGCCGTAATATTGCGATTGCGATTCGTGAATATGCACCAGGTGCAGAAGTTATCGTTGATGGTCGTGTCTATATATCGAGAGGCATATCACTTGCATGGCAGAATACTCATAATGAACACGATAAGAAATCCCAGAAATTTGATTATGCTTGGATGTGCCATCACTGTGGTCAAACAGGGTTGACATCAGGTGTTTTGCTGAATGAAGAACAGTTGATATGTACAAATGCTAAATGTGGCGAAATTATAAAAGATGTTAAAAAAGTATTACGTCCAAACGGATTTAGTGTTGATTATTATGATAAACCCAATAATGATGTCACGACGCAAAAATATATCCCTGTCCAGAAACCTTGGGTAGGGCTTTCAGAAACAGCTCAAAGTTGGCCATTGCCACATGCTAATTTAGGATATTTTAACCTAGACCCTGATGGACATGTATTTCAATATAGTTCAGGATTGAACGGCACAGGATTTGCTATTTGTATGCAATGTGGTCGAGCGGATTCAATGGAAGAAAGTTATGACGGTGAAGCGAAGTTTCCAAGTACTTTAACTCCAGATCGTCCACATAAGGCACTTAAAGCTCTAAAAGATGGTGATAAATTTAAACGACCAGATTGCGGTGGTTCAAGCGTCGTTAAAGCTAATATTCATTTAGGCTGCCAAATTAAAACCGATGTATTGGAAATTGTTTTAAAACATCCGACCCGTAATGAATATATTTTAAACAATGAAGATGGTCGAATTATTGCAACAACATTAGTTGTAGCTTTACGTCAGGCAATAGCAACTAAATTGGGTATTGCTACTGATGAGTTGGGTTATGCAGTAAAAGTGAAGAAAATTGATGATCAAGCAGTTTTAGTTTTACAAATTTTTGATGACCTAAGCGGTGGAGCGGGTTTTTCGACTACTGCTGCTCATTATATTGCTGAAGTTTTAAGATCATTAGTTGCGGAAAAACTAAATTGTATAGACGATAGTTGTGATTCAGTCTGTGGCAAATGCTTGCTTGATACTCAAACAAGACATGACATTGAAAACTTAGATCGTACTTTGGCATTGGCATGGTTAGGAGATGAGTTTTTAACTTACTTAGATTCTCCAATTGCTAATACAGATTTTATCGCGGGTACTCCATTTTCGATCATTGAGCAATATGTAAATCATGGTGCGACACAAATCACATTCAACCTCACCGGTAATAGTGAAGATTGGGATGTTTTGTGTACTGCAATCAGAAAAAAACTATTTAAATTTTTGAATAGTAATATAAAGCTAGTGGGGGTGGTCTCATTAGATATGAGTTTGACACCACAAATACAGCAAGAAATGTTGGCATTGGAAAAAATCGGTATTTCATTTACGGTGAATAGCAATATTACCCCTGAATATTTGTATGCTCAGATTGTAAGTCAGGAGAAAGTAATCACCTTATACAATCAGTCGACAGAAGTAAGTTGTTTTAATGAGTTCTGGTTGGAGGGTCAAAGCCCAAGCTATAAATCAATTACTTCCCCAGAGTTGCAATTACAAAAATTTAGTTTTGATTTTAAAGCTATTGAATCTTATGAAAATGAGTTTCAACAAATCAAAGTTGGTAAAGATTTTGATGGTGAATCAGTAAATGATTTTGCTGAAAAATTTTGGGCTAAAATTTTACCAATATCTAAGCTACACGATTTGGTGATTGATGAGGTTATAGAAATAGAATATTCAGATCGATATTTGCAATCCCCAGCAAATATTATTCTGATAACCAGTTTGTTAAAAGGAATAAAGAAATTATTAGGTATTCGCCCTCGATTAACGATAACAACTTGTTTTAGAAACAAACAAATACAAGATGAAAAATTATATTCAGATTTTAGCAAGCATGAAGTATTTGAGAGTTTCTTTATAAATTATTTTGAAGATCAGTTATCTCAGAAGCTGAATTTGCAGATACCCGACTCAAAAATTGATCATGCGAGATTTTTACTTTTTAGATTGAAATCTGGGAAGAAAATTGAGCTTCGATTAGATCAAGGAGTTGGATTTTGGCAGATAAAATACATTGAGTGGCCAAAAGTGAAAGAAGACAGAGATTTTCCATTTAATGAAAGTTTCCAAAAACAATTGTTGTGGGTAAAACGGCAAGAGACGAATCTATGTGTAAGAAGTGAAGAGAATTTTAAGACTGATTTATATATCACTAAATCTTAAAGTGCATATAAATAGAGTCATTATAGATTGCTAAGAGTATTCATAAGCCTCTACTTTTTACTAGTGCTGAAAAGGAAGTTTCAGCATTAGTAAAGGAAGCTCATGAAGCCTTGGAAATCTTTAAAGAGTTAGGAAAAATTTACCATCGATTTTATGAGTTTATTTCTTAGATTGTTGCCTGTGGTGATAAAACCTTGAGTATCTAAGTGAACTCACACTGTATTGTTCCAGATGCTACGTGAGCAAGATGTCAGAGAATACTCGTATGATAACTCAAATTCACAATAATCCACGTGAACAAGCGCTGTTAGGTGAATTTGATACAGCACTTGAGACGCTGTCCTGGATAGCAATGCCGCCCATATGGAGCAAATGACACAGCTTATGAGCAATTCAACAAAGCCAGGCTGAAAGAGAAGCGAGTAAGCCTGTGAATAAGATGCGTAAAAAGAAAGAAGTTTGATTTTTAAAATGCACTCATTCGTGGGTACATTTTTTGTTGAATGTTCAACTATTAGGAGAAAAAATGAAAATCATAGGGTTAGATCGAAAAACAAGAGACTACTTAGAGAGTTTAAATATTGATTTAACTTATAATGAAGAGCGATTCATAGCAATAAACGCATTAATAAAAGCCAATATTGCATTTAAAACCAAACTTGAAAACTTTAAACAATTTATTGACTGTTTAAGCGCAGATCGTTGCTTTGCCTTATGGATTTGGGAAACAGAAGAAATACTTCATAAGTCCGAGGATTCTTTGCAATATTTTGCACATATGAGCGTGACAGAACAACAATTTGTTGAAGAACATATTGCTTTAGCAGATCGAATACTAGAGTTGGCAAAAGCTCGGCTTTACGAAGGGCATTGGGAATATGGGGTTTCAAGTGCAGTAGATCGGCAATTTGATGATCTTACCGAATTATGTAGACGTATTTGGTCAAAAGAAAATAAAGCTTGGGTTAAATTGGCTAAGGCATGGAAAAGTTGTAACTCAAGGGTAATATGATTTGGCTAGCGATCAAAACAATTGCCCATTTCATTATTCTAATGGAGGGTGTAAATAATTCTGTGTAATTAATTTACCCTTTAATTAGCTTATAGATCATCGTTCACAAATAACGATGATCTATAAAAAGAAAATAAGGTTTAAAAAATTCTGTTGCTCACATCAGTTCAGAAAATAATAAAGCCTCTTCCTTTCTAAAATTTTCAATCGCTTGATCGAGTTGATTAAACTGCTGTTCATTGAGTGTGAGATATTGAATATTTTGATTGGTATTAATTCTTTCCCAAACATTTGGCTGCATGTTTAAGCGCTGCTGGTGATCTAGCTTCAAACGTACAGTTGTTCCAGTGTTTAAAGGCAATTCAATATGTGTATCATCCGCTTTCCACACGTGTTCAATATCTTCTACAGAAAATACCGTTAAATCTTCTAAGAATGGAACAAAGCTGCGTGGAAAATAAATATTGGTCGGTGAGTCTTTAAATAAAGGGCCAATTTGATTTAGGCTGAAATTGGCAAACCCACAGCCAATCTCAGTGAGATAGAACTCAAGATGAGGATTGCTTTTGGCATATTGCTTAAAGTTATTGATATAGTTTTGGATAAGATTTAAATCCAAGGCTTCCCCATTTTTAGCAATGGTTGGAATGCCATAAGACTGGCCTTGTCTTCCTTCACCTTGACCTAGTTTTGCACCAAAATGATGTAGAGCCGTTTGTGCATATCCAGAGTAATGCTTACCTAACTCATGACAGCCAAATACTAAGATTTGATCTTCGGAAAAGTTATAGTCTTTAATTTCTTGATAATACTGATAAATCATAAAATGCCTACTTGAAAAACGTTTCGTTGAAGAATGCATATCTATGTATGAGTCAAATCCAATCCAGATCTGAAAAGTACATAACTATCTAGCGAATAAATGAAGTAAAGTATTTAAAAGATTTGTTTAATTTTCCATTAAATGTTAACACAGAATAACTTCAACTGAAGTGCAGTAGGTTCAATAAACAATAGCTAGACGACAATTAATGTCGCAAAGATGCTCGATAGGTTTGCTAATTCAATATCTAACTCGTAGAGTAAGTTATGAAATTAATCCTTATAAACCAAATAACTATAATTCGCTTATCGTGAGGAAAATATGGGTGTACATCAAACTGAAAAAACAGTTCAAGATTTAGATCTTATCAATCAACTGATACTGGGCGATACCTCTAATGAAAAAGCAGGAATCTATATTCTTCCAGTCTTCACTAATAAAGTTGAAATCGCAGCTGCTTTATTTGGTTTAAAATATGCGTTTGAACAGCTGAGTCTGCATTATTCAAATGCTAATGAAAAAGAAAATGGGAAATTGTTTTTTTGGGTGAAACAACCTAGGGATTGTGAGGATTCAGTCTTTAATCAAAATATTCTAAAAATTTGTCACTACTTCCAAATCACATCGAAATGTCTAGTCAGCATGCAAGATGATGACGCCAATATTAGACTTTACGTCAAAGAAGAAGCTTCACAAACAACCGTTAAAGTAAAAGATACCGCAGAATGGTTAATGACTTTATTCTGGGAGAAATTTCAAAATGAATCTCTAAAAACATTTGTTATCACTCCGGCAAATGAATATGTAGCCGTAGCTGAACCACAAACCAATATGGGCAGAATGGCAAGGAAGTTGAAAGCTGATCAGCTTGTAAAAGAATTAGATTTAACCCAGATAAATTTGCCTAATGAGACGACATAAATTGACGTAATAGCTATGATTGAACTTTATTTATTTGCTGTAATTGATTAATATAATTGAATAAAATTTGATTAAATATAAAGGGAATATCATATCGCTACTTTAGAAAAAGCAATTTCCTTCGCAACTGAACGGCATTTGGGGCAAATAGATAAAGCAGGGCAACCCTACATCCATCACCCCTTGCGTGTCATGCAAAATGCACAACATCCTGATGCCAAAATTGTCGCTGTTCTGCATGATATTTTGGAAGATACAGCAACATCGGTAACTGATTTAAGATTACTAGGGTTTGATGAAAATATTATTCATGCAGTTTTAGCCGTCACAAAACAAGATGGTGAAAGTCGTTTTCAGGCAGTGCAAAGAACAGTAAAAAATCCGATTGCTTGCGAAGTTAAACTTGCAGATTTACGTGACAATATGGATTTATCGCGCCTGCCCAAAATATCTGCCAAAGATTTGATTCGCTATAAACAATATCAAAAGGTTCAGAAAATACTAAAAGAGGCTTATGCAATTCATCAGCATATAAATACTTTTGATCTGGATTCTGAATATCCAGAGTTTGAATACGGCAGTTTGCAGTTTAATTTTCAATATCTACTGAATGTTCTATTTGATCAATTACATCCAATGGGTGGAAACCAATTTGGTAGTCCTCAGGAATGGTGGATTTTATTCGAAGATGCAAGTGAGTATTTTGCCTACTGTAAGCGTAAAAAATTAAAACCTTTTCTAAAACATTTTATTCAATTATTTAATTCGACTGATCGTGATTTTTTTGGCAGTTCATTCCAAACACCGGAAGATCAAGATATCTTGATGGAAATCTACAATAATGTTCTTGTTCATCATTTTAAGAAGGATATCGTATGATTTTGAAAGAGGACTTAATGATTGATGGATTGCACTACATACTCAAATTTGATCATTATAGTTTTTCCTTTTCTTTAAATAGACCACCCCGTGCCAGAGTCCAGATCAATTACCGTAAACATCCTGAATTAGCCCTATTTAGAGATGATCCCATATATGAAGATATCAACTTGAATTTACCTGCCATGAAAGTTTTTAATGCGATTAGTCAGAGAGTTGAGGAGCTTATCTATAAGCATGATATTCATTATTGGTCTTTTAGTGCGACCTCAACTAAAAAAGCGAATGTCTACGAAAAACTTTTAAAGCGATGGATGACTCGGAACACCATGGCTTTTAAATATGATCGTGTGGGAAATGATTTTTATGTATATGTAGAGAACAATTTTAATGATTTATACCGCTAATATAGCAGATAATTTAATGTAAATTTCATTTTTCCGTTTTTGAACCGTACCGGGTTTGTTGGAGGAGTTTATTAAGATAGGCTGCCTGACCTAACACAGCGATTAAATTGAGACTGTAAATTAAATTCTACTTTCTCGCATTTTTTTGAGCAGTCAATGTCAACAAGTTCTAATGTAATAGATATACTACATGAAGTAAAAATTATATAATGAAGGGGTAAATAAGATGCCAATGATAATCCAACATATAGATGCAATTGCGAGAAAAAAAGGAAGTGATGTACTTTTTGTTAGTTTTAGTGAAATGACAATAGAAAATCACAATTATAAAGAGTTAACTGAGCGAAATGAATTAATACAATGGCTAAATTATAATAATATTTCATTTGAGTTTTGTTACGGTATGGCTAGTGATAATGTTATACAGCAACCATATCTAGGTAATTTATTCTTAGATGTCAGTTTTGATAAAAATGATCCTTTATATATTAAACTAGAAAAACATTTGGAAAATCGAGATGGAAGTCCAAAAATTCCAGGGGTGCAATTTTTTTATTGTCCATTAGATGTAGCTATGCAAAATTCACATTATGATTCCCCAGATTTTTTTCATGAATAGAATTTTTAACAATAGACCTTGCGGAGTATGCTTTTACCTAATTTTGAATTGGTTAAAACCTTATAAAATATAGTTTGTGGCTGTTTAAATTTTGACTAATGCAAGGTCTAATATATTTTTTAAGGCGACTGATGCAAAAATCTACTTTTTGTTAAAGGATGGCTAATCATTGTATTTCAACCGCAGATTATGCACGAATGCTAAAAAATCTGGGATGCAAATATTAACCAAGAAGAAGATCATTTTTTGATTTATGAAAGAAGTCTATAGTAGTATTTGTTTTTTTAGTACTTTATAAAAATATTTGGGGTTAATATGAAACTACACAATGATAATTTAATTTTTTCACCCTCTGATTTAATTTTGTTTTTAGAAAGTCCTTTTGCTTCCTGGATGGAACATTTCAGTCTTACTACTCCTGAAACTTTAGATTTAAAAGATCAAGATGATGCAATGATGCTCATGCTTCAGGATAAAGGAGCAGAGCACGAATCATCTGTATTGGAAGAGTTGAAGCAACAAGGCTTAACAATTACAGATATAGGATTAAGTTCAGATAAGAAAGCTGCAACGATACAGGCTATGAAAGAAGGTGTAGATGTTATTTTTCAGGCTTGTTTAAGTAAAGGTAAGTTTACTGGATTTGCTGATTTTTTAGTTAAGGTTCCAGGTTCTAGTCAACTTGGGGACTATCATTATGAAATTTGGGATACCAAACTCTCTAAATCACTACAACCTTATTACACCATCCAACTGTGTTGTTATCAGGAAATGATTGCAGCTATTCAAGGCCGTTATTCGAATGATTTTGTCATTATTTTAGGCGATCAAACTCAACAGCGATTGAGAACACAAGAATTTTACTATTACTACCAATCAGTAAAAAATGCCTTTTTGCAATTGCACGAAGAATTCGATTTAGAAAAGTACCCTAATCCTTCTGACTCCAAGTCATGGGGTTGTTGGAGTAATTATGCGAAGCAATTACTCAAAGATAGAGATCATCTTTCTCAAGTTGCCACAATTACACGCTCGCAAATCAAGAAGCTGAATGCTGAGGGTATTCAGACGATGCAAGATTTGATTGATAGTGATAAGCTAAATATTAAGGGCTTGAATACTGATGTATATAAAAGATTAAAAGCTCAGGCTCGGATTCAGCGGCAAAGTGAAGGGCTTACAACGCCTTTATTTGAAATCATTAACACTCATGAAAAACTAGGATTGGCATTATTACCCCAGCACTCTGAAAATGATGTGTACTTCGATATCGAGGGGTTTCCTTTAATTGAAGGGGGACTTGAGTATTTATGGGGATGTACATATTTCGATGAAAAGGGTGAGCGTAAATTTATAGACTTTTGGGCTCACAATGAAATTGAAGAAAAAATAGCATTTAAATCATTTATCGAATGGGTTTATGCACGTTGGCAGCAAGATCCTACGATGCATATTTACCATTATGCAAACTATGAAATTGCTGCATGTAAGAAGCTTATGTGCCGTTATGGTGTTTGTGAATTTGAAGTAGATCAATTGTTAAGAAATGAAGTTTTTGTTGATTTATACAAGATCGTTAAAAATGGATTACGGATTGGTGAACCTAAATATTCTATTAAAAATGTAGAACACTTATACCGTGGTAAACGTGAAACAGAAGTGGGTTCCGGTGGCGATTCTGTTGTCGTGTATGAAAATTGGCGAGTTAATCCAGATGGATTAATCTGGCAAACATCACAAGTCCTGAAAAGTATCCGAGACTACAATATTGATGATTGTAATAGTACGCAAGAGCTGGTGGCTTGGTTGCATCAGAAACAGCAAGAATTTGGCATCCAGTATGTAGGAAAAAAAGACATTGTAGAAAAAGAGCTAAGTGAGGAAATAACGGCAATAACAAACTTAAGAGATCAATTATTGAGTAAAGCAGAATCTCTTAAGTCTCACGATATAATTGAGTCACAAATTTGTGAAAACATGGCTTGGGCTCTGGAGTTTCATCGTAGAGAAGCTAAGCCAGTTTTTTGGCGACTTTTTGAAAGAATGGGCTTAACAGTAGAAGAGCTTTATGATGACCTTGATTGTCTAGTAAATTGTATTCGTACAGACAAAGATCCATTTAAACCAACCCCCAAAGCAAGAAGCTTAGCATATGAGTATTCATTTGATCCTCATCAAGAATTTAAAATGGCAAATACCACTAGCTTTTATATTCTTGGGGAGGAAGATGAAAAGGGAAACAATCTTAAAGCGACATTATTAAAAGAGCATTCATCAGTTTCAAAAGGCAGAATTTGCTTACAGCTTAAAGAACCGCTTTCTGTTGTGCATTTAATTCCAGATGATTATGTGAATCCAAAGCCTATTCCAAAAGCAATAGAAACAGTAGTCCGAAGCTATTATGAAAACCAGCTCAATGATGATGCTATTCTCCATTTTTTAAGACGGGATTATCCACGCATTAAGGGTATAGAAAAGGGAGAAATAATTGTTTCGAGCCATAAAAACTTAGAAAAGTTGGATCAAATAAAATCGGCAATTTGTAATTTGGATAACTCATATATTGTGATTCAAGGACCTCCTGGAGCAGGAAAAACCTTTACAGGTAAGCATGTTATTGCAGAACTACTTAAGCAAGGAAAAAAAGTAGGCATTAGCTCAAATTCCCACAAGGCAATTAATAATCTTTTGATTGGTGTGGCACAGTATTGCCAAAATGAAAATATTCCAGCTCATTTCTGTTGTACAAAAAATACAGATACTGAAATTGAAAACTTTGGAATTTCAGAAATTAAGAATGACAAAATAGTTGAATATCTTGATGGAGCATGTGTCGTTGGTACCACAGCGTGGGGGTTTTCTCGTGAGGAATTAAATAAGCAATTTGATTATTTGTTTATTGATGAAGCAGGGCAAGTATCGGTAGCAAACTTAATTGCAATGAGTCAATCAGCTCATAATTTGGTTTTAATGGGTGACCAAATGCAACTAGGACAACCCGCTCAAGGTACGCACCCTGGCGATAGTGGTTTGTCTATTTTAGATTATTTGCTAAAAGATCATCCAACAATTGAGCCTAATCGAGGCATCTTTCTCGACACTACCTACAGAATGCATTCAAAAGTAAATGAGTTTATCAGTCAGGCCATTTATGAGGGTAAGTTAAATTCACACAAGTCTAACGATCTGCAAGTTATTCAAGTCCCTGATGGTTATAAGGGGGTATTAAACAAGGAAGCAGGTGTTGTATTCATCCCCGTTGAACATGAAGGAAATACTCAAGCGAGTAATGAAGAGGTTCAAGCGATTCAACATGCTGTGAATGAGCTCATTGGGCGAATTTATACCGATAAGGAAGGTAATAAAAAGCCTATTACTTTAGATGATATTTTATTTGTAGCACCATATAATTTTCAAGTGACTAAGCTTAAATCTGCTTTAGGTGAACATGCAAAGCTGGGAAGTGTAGATAAGTTTCAAGGCCAGGAAGCACCTATTGTGTTTTTCAGCCTATGTGCAAGTGATGCGAATGATTCACCACGTGGAATGGATTTTTTGTTTGATAAAAACCGTTTAAATGTAGCGAATTCGAGAGCACAGTCTTTAGCGATCGTGGTGGGGAATCCCAACTTAATAAATTGTAATACAAGTAATATTAAACAGCAGAAGTTAGTGAATGTATTTTGTCAGTTAATGGCATATGCAAAATGAATAGCGGAATACATTAATAAATTAATTTAAGAGTTAAAGGATATATAAGTGGCTATTGAAGTTCTAGATAAAAGATATGAGTGGATTGAGTTTTATAGGAAAACAGTATTTCCTCATATTCGTGGATATGAAGAAAAACAAACCGAACTTGCTAATGATTTAAAAAAATTTAAAGAGGAAGTAAGTCATAATTTTCGACCTGATAAAATCTTAGGTGAAAATGGTTTAATAATTGATGATCCGAATCATCATACCGAAATAGATCCTTTTACAGTGTTAGCTTTAATCAATGTAGGAACCACTGAAAAGAGAAAAAAATTGCACAGACTTTTATTAGATAAGTCTTTCGACCTTGATCTAACAGGTATTGCAGAGTCTGATGCTCAAAGTGTGTGGTTTTATCCATATAAGGCAAATGAAAAAAACAAAATAATAGTAGAAAGATCGGAAAAAATTATCCCTAACTTATGGAAGTTATTTAATGATGTTGTCGAAATTCAGAATGAAGATATCGATTCAATAAAAGATCAAGTTTTAGATATTTTACCCAATGCATCTATCGGAATTAATAAGCTTTCTACAGGATTGAGCCGTTGCCGGCCAGATTTGTTTTTTCCTTTAAATTCTATAGGTACGAAGTTTCTTAATAAGTATGGTATTAACTACAGAGATATTTCTGTTAATAACGTAGAAAAAGCATCAAAAGTATGGACAGACTACTGTACTGCTATAACGGAAATAAAAAATAGGTTTGAAAATAAAGAACTCTATGAATTGTATTATCAAGCAGTTTGTGAAATAGAGTCTGAGAGATGTAAAAATGGAAAAGATAAAAATAAATCGGATGAGAATGAATCTTCTGAATTAGATGAAAATATAAATAATTTAGATTTTCCTCTTAATCAGATTTTATATGGTCCAGCCGGCACAGGTAAAACATATGTAACTATCAGTAAGGCTCTACAAATAGTAGTACCCGATTGGTGGAGTGAAGATTTAGAAAGGTCTAGATCCACTATTGTTGAACAATACAAAGTTTTAGTTGATGAAGGTAAAATCAGTTTTGTTACTTTTCACCAAAGTTATGGTTATGAAGACTTTATTGAAGGCATCAAAGTTAAGAGAGTAGAGGGACAATTAGATTATGACGTTAAATCTGGTGTTTTTAAAAATATTTGTAAACGAGCAAAAAACAATCCAAATGAAAATTATGTTTTGATTATTGATGAAATTAATCGTGGGAATGTTTCAAAGATTTTTGGTGAGTTGATCACATTAATTGAAGAATCAAAAAGAGAAGGAAAGTCAGAAGAACTAGAAGGTCTAGAAGTTACATTACCATATTCTAATGAGCCATTTAGTGTACCAAATAACCTTTATATTATTGGAACAATGAATAGTTCTGACCGCTCATTAACTTCAGTTGATATCGCCTTAAGACGGCGTTTTGAATTTATCGAAATGCTGCCAGATAATAAGGTTTTAAAGAATATCCAAATCAAAAATGCTACTGAGATTAAAGTCGATCAGTTACTAAAAGTGATGAATAATAGAATCAAAGTTTTATTAGACCGTGATCACTGTATTGGTCATGCATATTTTACCCCGTTAATAGAAAAACCAAGTTTAGAATCATTGATGACAATTTTTGAAAAAAGAATAATCCCATTATTGCAAGAATACTTTTTTGATGATTGGAGTAAGATTAATTTGGTACTTGGTAATAACGAGATGATAAAAACTGAAAAATTAGATAAATCCCTATTTCCAAATATGGATGAACAACTAATGAAAAACCTTGAAAGTAGAAATTGGGAAATTAATCAAGATTTATTTAAAAATGAAGCAGACCTTCAGGATAAAATTGATTCTCTTCTGCAGATTGTTTCAGGCGTGAAAGCAAAAGAAGATGACTTGTAATAGGCTGAATTATAGTGCTTCTGAGTATTAGAGAATACGGTGTCATTGAAGACTATGGCACTAACCAACCTTATGCAATGGGACTAGATCATATCTGCGTCCCTAATTCAGTATTTGATTATTTATGTAAGCTTTCTAGCCAAGCTAAAAAAAATGGTGCTGCCATTTTTGAGTTAGAAGGCAGACGTAAAATAAAAGTCGATAACTATGTCGGTATTATTCAAACACCATGTGGTCATACCATTGAGATTTTACCCAAGCATATAGAGCTACCAGTTCAACAGGAAGATAGTAAGAGTCAGGAATTCCACAAAGAAATAGAAAACGTAATTAAAAAAGAACGTGCATTACTCAGAAAAATGCTGCGAGCCTTATGGAAGCTTCCATCCCCTCGAGAAGCAGGCTCAGCCTCATTGGATAAGTTAGATTTACCTTTGAGTGAATGGATCATGAGTCGCTTTTTGGAGGCATGCAACCTATTGCTTCAGCGAGGTGTAAGGTCTGAATATCAATGTGTTGCAGAGCAAAGTGCCTATTTGAAAGGTAAATTGAATATCCAAAGATATCTGACTCAACCAGTGACCGAGCAACATCGTTTTCCGATTGAACATGATATTTTTTCTTTAAATACCGCGCCAAATCGTCTTATTAAAACTGCATTAGAAAAAATCTGTAAACTCACAAAAAATACTGATAATTGGCGATTGGCAAATGAAATCCGTCTTAAATTGAGTGAGGTGCCAACGAGTAGATTGCCGCGTTTAGACTTTCCCCAATGGAAATCAGGTCGTTTATATGCTCAATATGAACCAATCAAAGTCTGGTGTGAAATAGTCCTAGGAGAGCAGACACCATCTGCATTACATGGTGAATGGCATGGAATGAGTTTGCTGTTTCCGATGGAAAAGTTATTTGAAGCTTATGTGCTGAGTAAGGTTGAAAAAGCATATTCGGATCATTATCGAATCCAAAGGCAGAAGAGCAATAAATATTTGTGTCATCATAATGGAAAAGATAGATTTAATCTTCGGCCAGATATTTACTTTGAAGCGAAAAATAAAAATATTCATAGCAATATGATTTTAGATACAAAATGGAAATTATTGGATCAGAATAGTGAAGATCAGCGTTATGGAATCAGCGATGGTGATATGCAGCAAATGTTTGCTTATAGTTATATGTACCTTGAACACGATGGTCCAATAGTTTTGATTTATCCAAAAAGTTCCAAATTTAATAAAGCTTTACCAGAGTTTCGGTTAAATAAGCATGAAATAGATCAAGGGAAAAATCCAGAGATATTGGTTCTTCCTTTTGATCTAGATAATGATGAATTAATCGGTTTTGATATGAAAAAATTAAGCCATTAGAGACTATTGACTCAAATGTACGATAGCTAACCTATTATCTGATAGTGGATACTTTGAAAGCACAACGCTAAAGAACACATCTCTATCTTTTGCATATGTTAAATGATCAACAGTATTTTCTATCCGCTTTAAATAGCCAGATTCAGAAGAGAATTCATAGCCTATTGAGAAATTGAAGGATACTGTTTCAGTATTCGATATCGTATTAAGGTAGGTATGGAGTTGTTGTTCATAACTAACATTATCTTGCAATATTTCATGGATATTGATGCATCGATATCCATCTTTATATGAGTCAGAATTAAAAAAATCCTGAGGGTCAAGATAATATTCAGCCGAGCAATAGAACTTAATAAAACTATGGTAAAGATTTTCTAAAGCTTGTTGAGAATTCATCGACTGCTCGTACTTAAAGATTAGGGCATGTAGATCATTTTCTAATTTATTCTTTGAACATGTAGGCATGATAAGATGAATTTTATTACAATTTATTTGTAGATTGCTAAGTTCATCACAGGACTCCAAGATGACAATATGGATTTTATTTTCAGTCTTTCTAGGGATCTGTTCTAAAGTTTTAACTGTAAATAATATAGGGTTTAGTCCATCTTCAAATGGCTTATAAAAATCAAGTGAAATTTTATTATTTGTATAAATAACAATATTTTGTAATGAATCGGAGGCTGTCGTGGTCATGTTCTATAATGTGATTCAAAATTCGTAGAAGGTTTTATTCATAGCATGAATGATGTAATAAAGATACTTGTAAACCAAAATTATAATTCAGTTTATATCGTTGGAGATCTTCACGGGTCTTATAGTCTTCTAATGCAAGAGCTTCATCTAAAGAATTTTGATTTTGAAAATGATCTACTGATATGCACAGGAGATCTCATCGATAGAGGTACTGAAAATTTAGAATGTATTTCATTACTCGATCAAAAATGGTTTTTGACTGTGCGCGGTAATCATGAAGAAATGTGTATTCGAGGACAGCATGATCCTAAAATGAAAGACATGCATGCAAGAAATGGGGGAGCATGGTTTTATAGACAATTTCAAAAGACACGGCAGAGAATTATTGGTCGTTTAGCAAAGTTACCATTGGTGATTGAAGTTGAGCTGAAAGATAAAAAGATAGGTATTGTTCATGCCGACATTGATATTCACGATTGGAATGCTTTTAAGGAAGATCTTGTTAAAGGCGATTATAAAATTTCTGGAATCACATCGGCTTATACAAATGCTTTGTGGGGGCGGGGGAGAATACGTAATTACTCAGATAAATATGATATTGTCGAAAATATTGACGAAATTTATATTGGTCATACAATTGTCAAAGAGCAGACACAAATCGACAATTGTCACTATATTGATGTAGGCTCATATTTTACTAAGAAGCTATGTATTGTTAAAGTCCAATAAAAGAAGGTGAACCGTACCGGGTTTGTCGGAGAGTCAATATTCTGAGATGAGAAGCTTTGCTTCGCAAGACGTAGCGAAGCGTAGTGTCCCGATGACAAAATTAAAATATACCCCTGAAATCAGAGAAAGAGCGGTTCAATTATTGATTGAATCTGAAAAAGATTATCCTTCTACTTGGGCTGCAATCACAGCAATTGCGCCTAAGATTAGTTGTACTCCTGAAACACTTCGTGCCTGGCATCAGCGGATGTACAACTTGCGACACTA